>NZ_JBEPBA010000009.1:0-360513 GCF_040298885.1 Streptomyces sp. NPDC001137 | reverse complement strand
GGCGGGCTTGGGCAGGCGTGCTTGGGCCGGTGCGGACGAGCTTGGGACGGATCGGCAAGGATCCCTCCTCTTTGGGGACAGGCCCGCCCCGGGCAGTCGGGGGCGGGTGGACCAGGAACGCAGGCATCGGTGTTGTTTCTGGGCCCGGACGCTACACAGCCCGGCCTGCGGGAGCGTTTATCGCGCCCGGGTGGCGCCCCGGCGTGCCCCGGTGGCAGGCGGCCGGGCGCACTCGTGCCGGCCGGCGGGTGGTGGGGTGCGGCGGGCGGGCGGTGATTGAGCCAACCTGGCCGCGGGCGGTGGCGGGGTGCCCGGTGGCGGGAACGCTGTCGGTATCAGGACCCGCCCGGTGTGCGGCGTGCGGGCCGGTCGGGGGTCAACGGGGCATCGGGGGATGGATGTTGGCGGAGTCGTTGGCGGCGCTGGCCGCTGCCGGGGGCACGGCGGTGGTGCAGTGCGCGGGCACGGACGCGTGGGCGATGGTGCGCGAGCGGGTGGCCCGTCTGCTCGGTGGGGGCGATGTGGGGCGTGAGGCGAGGGAATTGGACCGGCTGGATCAGACCGGGCGTGCCTTGAGCGGCGACAGTGCTGCGGACCGTGCGCAGGTGGTGCGCTGGGAGAGTGCCTGGCAGACCCGGCTGGAGTTGTTTCTGGAGACGCTGGCGGGGCCGGAACAGGCCGCGGCGGCGGATGAGTTGCGGCGGCTGGTGGCCGACGCGCACCCCCACGCGGCGGGGCGGGTGGTGCGGGCGGGTGAAGGGGGTGTGGCGGCCGGCGGTGAGGTGTCGGTGCAGGCCTCCCAGCAGTCGGTGGCCGGGGCGGTGGTGCGGGTGGAGGGCGGCATCCACCTGTCCCCTTTCCCGACGGCCGGCGACCCGCAGCAGCCGCCTCCACCGCGGCCGAGCCGGGGCTTTTAGCCGCGCCCGTAGCCGGGCCGGCCGGCCCGGCGCAAGGGGGGCGGGCGGTGGTGGCGCAGCACGGCGGATGGGCGGCCGGCCAGGTGCTGGTGGAACAGCTCGTGCTGGCGGCAGGCCTGCCGCAGCACGGTGGTGGGGCGGTGACGCTGGCGCCGCCGCTGGGTGAGCGCGACCCGCGCTATCCGCTGCGCGGGCGCGAGGTGGTGGTCGAGGCGCTGCTGGGGTTGTGCCCGGGCGGGGGGCGGGGCCGGCTGCAGGTCGTACACGGGCTGGGCGGGGGCGGCAAGACGGCCGCGGTGCTGGAGGTCATCCACCGCCACCTCGAACGGCAGACGGGCCCGGCCGCGCCGGTGTGGTGGATCGATGCCAGGGACGCCGCGGCGGTGGAGGCGGGGTTGCGGGTGGTGGCCCGTCAGGCGGGCCTGCGCGCCCGCGACATCCGCGCCGAGGACATGGCGGATGCGCTGTGGCGCCGGCTCGCCCACCTGACGGCGGGCTGGGTGCTGGTGCTGGACGGGGTGGACGATCCCGCCTGGCTGGACGGGCCGGGCCGGCTCATCTCGGGCACCGGATGGCTGCGCCCGCACCTGGCGGCCGGTGGGCTGGTCATCGTCACCAGCCGGCACGGCGCCCCCACCGTGTGGGGGGCGCGGGCCGTCATGCACCCCATCCGCCCGCTGGCGCCGAGCGATGCCGCGCGCGTGCTGCTGGATCGCACCGGGCCAGGGGCGGGCGAGGTGGGACAGGCCAGGGCGCTGGCGGTGCGGCTGGGCGGGCTGCCGCTGGCGCTGCATCTGTGCGGAACCTATCTGGCCGAGGTGAGCGCCATGCCGGCGGCCTATCGCACCCCACAGGCTCCGGTGGACTTCGCCGGCTTGCGGCGCGCGGTGCAGGACGGCCACGGCCCGGTGGAGGCGTTGCGGGTGGTGGCCCGCACCCGGCAACTGGCCCTGAAGGTGCTCGAGCGGCGCGGCCTGGCCTGGGCGGGCCGGCTGCTTGAGGTGCTGGCCTCGTTCGCGGATGCTCCACTGCCGCACACCCTGCTGCTGCGCCCCGAGGCCCTCGCCGGCGCGGTGGCCGGTCTGGAGGCGCTCGATGGCCGCCAGATCTGGCACACGCTCACGGAGCTGGCCGCCCTGGGCCTGCTGGAGCTGGATGGCCCCGAACCCGGCCGGCCGGGTGTGCCGGTGGTGCGGCTGCATCCGCTGATCAGGGATGTCAGCCGGCGGCCGGCCGACCCCGTCGCCGCGCTGCGCCTGCTGCACGCCGCCGCCTGCCGGGAGGGGATGCAGGTGCCGGAGGAGCCGGCCACCTGGCCGGCCTGGCAGCTGCTCGCCCCGCACGCCCTGGAGCTGGCCCACCACGCCCACGTCGGCGCTGACGTGGCCGATGCGGTGCGGCTGGCCGGGACGGAGCTCGCCGAACTCGGCGCCCGCTACCTGCAGTCCCAGGGCATGTTCGACCAGGCCTGCCTCCACCTGGAAGGCGTGCTGGCGGCGCGGCGCCGCCTGCTGGGCGAGGATCATCCCGACACCCTCTCCGCCCACCACAACCTCGCCGGCGCCCTGCACGATCTGGGCCGGCTGGAGCCGGCCCGTACCGCCTACCGCCACGTCCACACCACCCGCAGCCGCCTGCAGGGCGAGGAGCATCCCGACACCCTCACCGCAGCACACGAACTCGCCCGCGTCCTGCACGACATGGGCGACTGGGCCGGGGCACGCACCCTGCTCGAGCAGGTCCTCGACGCCCGGCACCGCGGGCAGGGCGCCCAGCACGCCCACACCCTGGCCGCCCGGCACGAACTCGCCCGCGTCCTGCACCACCAAGGCCATCACAGCCAGGCCCGTCACGCCTACGAGACCCTCCTGGCCCTGCGCCTGCACACCCTGGGCCGGCTCCACCCGCGCACCCTGACCACCCGGCACAACCTGGCCTGCCTGCTCCACGACCTCGGCGAGGTGGCCGCCGCACACCAGGAGCTGGACGCCACCCTCACCGCCCGCACCCGCATCCTGGGACCCGCCCACCCGCACACCCTGTCCACCCAGGACCGGCTCGCCCGCCTCCTGCACGAGCGGGGCGAGAGGCAGCGGGCGCGCGTCCTGCTCCAGGACGCCGTCGACACCGCTCGCCGCACCCTGGGCGAGACCCACCCCGACACCCGCCGCATGACCCACACCCTGGCCACCTGGGGCAACCCGGCTCCGTGAGCCGGGGCAAGGAGGTGCCCTGCGCCAGCGCGGTGCCCGTGAGGGCTTGCGGCGGCCTATGTGGCAACCTGCCCGCCCGCCTGTTGTCTTTCCTCGGCGCTGAGTCGCAGGCTGGCAAGGTGGTGTGCTGTGTCGAGGGCCTGCGGATGGTCCGGACCCAACACGCGTTCCTCGTCGGCCAGCAACTCGGCGAACGCGTCTGCGACGCTCATAGTGATGTCGAGGTCCATGTCGGCGCCGGCAAGGACTGACTCGCCCAGCCAGTACAGGAGGTTATGCCGGGTGGCGAGCGTGTCGGGGTGATCCGGTCCCAGGATGCGTATCCGGTCTTCCAGCAGTTCTCCGAAGGTGTGGGTGGAGGCGGAAACGTCCCCTGCTGCGCCCTGCCAGTAGGCCAGCTGATGTCGGGCGGTCAGCGTGTCGGGGTGGTCGCAGCCCAGCGCCCGGACCCGATCGTCCAGCAAGTCGGCGAAGGCGGCCGCCGCGCCGGCCGCATCACCGGCTACACCCTGCTGATCGGCGAGCCGATGCCGGGTGGCGAGCGTGTCAGGATGGTGGTGCCCCAGCACCGTTTGCTGGGTGGCCAGCAGGGCCGAGAGGTCGGCCGCATCGGCCGGCACACCGTCCACTGCCTCCTGCCACTGGGCGAGTTGGTGCCGGGCCGAGAGGGTGTGGGGGTGCTCGGGGCCCAACACGCGCTCCTCGTCGGCCAGCAGCTCGGCGAACGCGGCCACCGCACCCGCCGCATCACCGGCTGCTCCCCGCCAGTAGGCCAGATTGTGGCGTGCAGTCAGCGTGTCAGGGTGATCTCTGCCCGAGACCCGCACCCGATCCTCCAGCAGCTTGGCGAACGCGGCCACCGCACCCGCCGCATCACCCGCCCTTCCCCGCCAGTAGGCAAGCTGATTTCGGACGGCGAGGGTGTGGGGGTGCTCGGAGCCCAACACGCGCTCCTCGTCGGCCAGCAGCTCGGCGAACGCGGCCACCGCACCCGCCGCATCACCAGCCTCGCCTTGCCAGTGGGCGAGCCGGTGGCGCGCCCTGAACGTGGCGGGGTGGTTCCGCCCGAGGTAATGCTGGGCAGCGGTGTGGAGGTCTTGCCAGCGGTGTGCGGCGGCATGAAGCTGGCCGGCCTGGCCGAGGCTTAGGGCGGCCCGGTAGAGCACGCCGTGGTTGCCGGACTGCCACAGCGTGGGGGCGGAGTGGGCGGCGAGAGCGTCGCTGTTGGCGCGCAGAGCCTGGGCGAGGGCGGTGTCGTGCTCGATGTCGGGCCATGCCTGGACAAGGGCGTCGGCGGTGGCGCGTACGAGGCGCTCGCGGCGCTCGGGGGTGAGCGTATCGCGGGTGGTCCGCTGGACGAGCCGATGGATGCGGACCGCGGCGGGCACGCTCTGTGGGGCATGCTCGATCAGGCTCAGCCGATGCAGAACGCGCAGGGCCCGCAGTGCCTCGTCGGCGGGAACGGACCGAGCATCGGCCCGCCCGGCGGCGTGGTTTCGGTGGTCGGTGAGGTAGGCCAGGGCGGGGGGCCCGGCCAGCAGGGGGCCCGGGATGCCGTTCGGGTCGAGCATCGCGAGGAGTTCCAGCATGGGCCGTGCCAGGCCGGCCGGGACAAGCTGGTCGGCGCGTTGCACGGACAGCGCCCAGGTGGCAGCGACCGGAGCGTCGTGGTCGTCGGGCAGGCCGGATGGGTCGGGCAGCAGCTCGGTCAGGATGCGTTGCTGATCGGCCAGCCGGGCGCGGTAAGTGGCGCTGTCCAAGCCGGTGTCGATGAGGTAGGCGACGGCCTGGGACAGTGCCAGGGGCAGGCGGCCGAGTTCGTCGGCGAGGGCGGCCAACTCGTCCTCGCACTCGGTGCGGCCGTGGGTGGCCAGCGCCGTCGTGAGATAGGCGATGGCCTCGCCGGGGGTGAAGACGCCGACCTCGATGAGCGTGCGGCCGCTGCCGGTCAGGGCGGCTTCGCGGCGGCGGGTGGTGATGAGGGTATGGCCGTGCGGGCTGGCGGGCGGCCACAGACCGCGCAGGTCGGCGGGGTCGGCGAGGTCGTCCAGCACCACCAGCCAACGCCGGCTGAAAGGCCCAGGCTTGGGCTCCAGCCATGCCAAAAACGCCCGCGCCGCATGCTCCGGGGCAGCAGGATCAGCGTCGAGGATCTCGGCGGCGGCCTGGGTGTACGCATCCACGATCGCGGCCCGAGTCGAGGCAGTGATCCACACCAGCAAGTCCACCGCTCCGGCCCGCCACAAGGTGCGGGCATGCCGGGCGGCGAGCTGGGTCTTGCCGACCCCGCCCAGGCCGGCCAGCACCTGCCCGGCCATCGTGGCCCCGCCCGGCTGTGCCATGGGCGTCTGCTCCAACTGGGCGGCGGCAGCACGGTCTTGGAGGGAGTCAGCCTGCCGGGGCAGTACTCCGACCTGGTGCGGCCACGTCACCGCAGGCCGGGGCGCGGCGTGGTAGGCGACCTGGCCGCCGTCGGCCACGTATCCCACGGCGAGGCTGCCGCCGCGGGCACTGACACTGCTGCCGGCCGGGAGCGTGCCGGGCGAGGGTGGGCTGATGGCGGCCGGTCCGTTCAGCCCTGGGGCGGATCCGGCATCCGAGGGTGGGCGATGTGTGCACCTCCATGAAGCACACCGGCGGCGATCGATCCGTGCTCCGCGCGGATGTCGACCTGGCCCGCAGCCAGCCCGCCCGGCCCAGCGAGCGCACCCGGCCCAGCATGCTGCGCCAGCAGGCCACGCAGCTCTTCGGCTGCCTGCGCCCGCGCGCTGCCTTCCAGGCCTTCCAGCACGCTCTCGATGCGCGTCTGCCAGGCGCCTTCCTGCAGGGCCTGGACCCGCTGTGCCTGGTCCGCGTGGGCGGCCTGCACGAGGACCATGGTCTGCTCCAGGCGCTCCTGTTCGGCCCGCTCTCGCTGTGGATCGCCCCGGCCCAGCCAGCGCGCCATCGCCTGGCGCAGCGCCGCCCAGGCATCCGTCCCGGCCGCCGTCACCACGGCGGTGCCCCCCGACGCGGCCAGCGCGATCAATGCCGGATCAAGCATCCCCGACCTCCCCCTTCATCGCCTGTCTCGACGGTAGCGCCCCCTGTCCCGCGCGGGCATCCTCTTGCCGCCACGCCCGCCTCACACGGAGGCGTCCGGGCCCGGTTAGGGGCCACTGGTTGAATCCAGCCCCTCCAGGCCACGGTGACCCTCGGCTGGCCCATCGAGCGCGCGGCCGTAGGGGGTGAGCGGATCCGTCGACCGGCGTGGCCGACGGGCGGATGGAGGGGTCAAGGAGCGCACCACGGCAGTGATGTCGCGCAAGGAGCCGACAGTGATGGTGGCGCCGGCCTCTTTGAGCAGGCGAGCCTTGCGGAGGGTGGTGGCCAGGGCGATGAACTGGATGCCGGCGGCTTGGGCGGCGAGTGCGTCGGCGACGGACTCTCCGATCAGGAGGGTGCGCGTGCGTGGGCCGCCGAGGGTGTCGGTCGCCAGGGTGATGGTGTGGGGGTGGGGTTTCATCAGGCGGGGGTCGGCCGGCCGGCCGAAGACCTGGATGCGGTCGGCGCCGACCGACGGCGCGAGCCGGCCCAGGAATGCCTCGACGGCGGCGCCGGCGTGATCGGTGGCCACCGCCAGACGCCAGTGACCGGCCGTCAGCACCCGCAGCAACTGCACCACCCCGGGCAGGGGTTCGGCGTGGTCGGCCGCCTGAACCTCCCACCGGGTCAGGGCGTGGTCCAGGCGGCGGATCTGCCGGCGTGAGGCGGGGCGTACCAGCTGGCGCAGCATGCCCACCGGGTCCGTGGGGGTGTGCGGGCCGACCGGCAGCTGCAGCTGGTGGGCGGTGTGCAGCAGCTGCTCGGAGACGGTGTGCAGGCCGGCGCCGAACAGGCGGCACAACAGTCCGTCGAAGCTGAACAACACGGTGTGCGCCCGCCGGAAGTGCTGCTGCAGTTCGGCGCCGGGCACGTGCCCCTGGATCTGGGACTCTCTTGCCTGAAGGAGGGTTTTGACGGCCGGGTAGAGGGCGTCGTACCAGGGCCGGTAGGTCTCGCAGTGCTCGGATCCGGCAGCCGCGATCTGATAGCCGGGCAGCTGCCCCACGCCGCCGGTGGAGGTGTGCAGCAACGAGGGCGGGATGGCGGCGACGGCCGCCTGGGCCAGGCCCAGCTGCTGGGGGGTCAGCCACAGGCCGAAGGCGCGCACGGTGTGCAGCAGCGCCAGCGCGCGCCACACGTCGGCGGGCAGCAGGCAGCGTAAGAAGGCCTCCAGCCGGCCCGGCAGCGACGCGGTGAGCTCCTCGAGGCGGGCCGTCTCGCTGTCCTGCTGGGCGCGGGCGGCGGCCTGTTCCGCCGCCGAGGCCCCGAAGTCGGCCACCGCCGCCAGCGCGGCCCGGCGCCGCTGCACGCCGCGCAGGCGTGTGATCTCGCAGGCCACCAGCCGGGCCACCACCGACGCCGGCCGCCCATACAGGCCGGCCAGCTCGGCGATCTCGGCATCGTCCGAGGTCGGCTGGGCCAGGCGGCCCGGCGCGCCATAGCGTTCCCGCAGCACGGCCAGCAGCCGGCCCGAGTGTTCGAGCCGGGCCAGGACAGCGGGCACCTGCGCCAGATGACTCTCCAACTGCGTGGCCGACACGCCCAGATGGGCGGCGACCTGGAAGACCAGGTGGTAGCTGCGGGCGGCGACCAGTCCCTCGCTCTCCAGCCGCCGATAGCTGCGCGGTGCGATCCTCAGCTGCCGGGTCAGATCGCTGGCGCGCAGACCGCTGGCCCGGCGCAGGTCCGCCAGTGTCCACCGCCCGATGTCGCGGGTGTCGGCCAACTCAAGCGGTGTCAGGCCGAGTTGCTGTGCGAGGGCGGCGAGACGGGGCGGATCGGGCGCATAGCGGCCGTGTTCGTAGGCGAGGATCTGCGCCTTGCCCGCCCCCACCCGACGCCCCAGCTCGGCCGCGCTCATCCCCCGTCCGCCGTCGGCCTGCAGGCGGGCGGTGCGCAGCCTGCCGCCGTCGAAGAACACGCCCAGTCCCCGCGCCACCACCGACCACCCCCGCCCGCAGGGTACATTTTAGGAGCACCTTCACGTCCCGGAAGGCGCGAACTTTCCGCGCTCACACCGGCCTTGACCAGCCATGCTGTGAATCTGGGACAGATGGAGGGGTGGCTGCGCCCCGGCGGCCGCCACAGTGAAAGCCGCCCGCCGTCGGCCTGCGGCCGCCCGGCGGGTAGTGGCCGCACAGCAAGGAGGCCCCGCACCCCAGCCCGTCAAGCACAGGATGCGAGACCTCCCGCCCAGAGCGGCGACCGCCACACCAGCGCCCTTCCCGTCTGCCACGGGAAGGCCGTCTGGCTGCCCACCGGCAGCCAGCTGGAGGAACATACGTCCCCTCAGGTGTGTTGATCACCCTCCTTCGGATCCACCGGACCCGTCGGAGGACGTGATGCCATCTCTCATCCCTCCCCTCCCGCGTCGGTCGACGCGGCCGCGGCCCACCAACCCGGCAAAGGGAAAGAACACACGCCACCCTACTCACGCCCCACCACCACCCCGTTTACCACCGGCCCACCCCCAAAACCCCAGCCCACCACCCCCCTTACCCCCCCACCGGCGGGCCCGGCAGGCGCCCGGTCCCGCCCCCGCGAACCCCCGCGCCCCCCGCCGGGCCGGGCGGGTGCCCGGCCCGGGAAGGGACCTCCTGCACCGCCGGCCGGATGCGCGCACCGGGCCAGCCGACGAAGCCACGAGCGGTGCGGCCCGTGTCAGTGCCGGCCTGATTCCACCTGATCCGCCGGCGCGTCCGGGCGCTCGGCCTCGGCCTGCTGCCGCAAGCGCGCCTTGGCCACCTTCTCCTGATCGGCGGCCAGCGCCGTGGCCCCCGCGCTGAAGACGGCCAGCACCACCACGGAGGCGATCAGGGAGACCATGACGCTCCTGTCCGTGCGTACCAGGTAGAAGGCGAGCATGGCGCAGGCCGTCATCCCCGCACACCAGCACGCCGCCCGCGCCCGTCGCCCCGCGCGCACGAGCACCTGCCAGGCCGCCGCAAGCCACCCATACAGGTGCGCCCAGACCCGCACCCGCCGGGGCAGGCACACGGCAGTGCCGTTGATCCGGCGCAGCCGCTCGGCCATCTCCTCGCCCCCCGTCGCATGTCCCGGGATAGGCGCCGTCAAAAAGAACTGCAGGTCGCTGCAGAAATCGGCATAGGAACGGTGCGCCGGTTCGATAAAGACCAGATCGACCCGGCCGGGCGCCTGAGGCGCCCTACCGGCCGACCCAGGGCCCGGGGTGTGCTCCGATGTACTGCTCATGCCCGTGCCTCCCTTCCCGACGTCTGGCCGGCGCGGTGCTGGCGGGGCAGGTCTGGAAGGTCCACACGGCCGTCATTCATGATCCGCTCAAGCTTCTTGCGGGCCCGGCACAACAACACCGCCTGTGCCCCGTACGACTTGTCCAACGCCCCCGCCCGCTCCCGGCCGTTTATCCCCACCGCCGCCATGCGTACCACCGCCCGTTCCTCGGGCGTCAGCAGCATCAGCAGCCCGTTCAGTCGCTGCATCGTCTCCGACGACTCGAAATACGCCGCCGGATCGGCGAAGAACGAACCGTCCGCCACCTCGATGACCATCCCCTCGAGGGCCAGCTGCGAGGTGAACGTCTCCCGCAGCCGGCCCTGCCGGCGCACTTCGTCCACGGCCCGCTGGCCAAGCCGCCGCCACAGCGCCCGCTCCGGATAGGGGTGCGCGTCCCAGATCTCGCGCACCTCGGTGAACGCCGTCTGCGCGACATCCTGGGCATCTTCATGGCCCAGGCGGAAAGCCTTGGCCACGTAGCCGACACACTGGTCCCAGTGCCGTCTGTAGTACTCCTCGAACAACAGCTTCGGTCCGCTGCGGCGGGCGCCCGGCCCGCGGCTGACCCTCATGGGCCCGTACCAAGACAATGGGTGATCACTGACGCCTGTCCTAGCAGTTCCTGGCGGGGCCGTTGAGACCCCATGACACTAAAGAGACGAACGAGCCGCTCGAACCTTTACACCCGCAGGCCAGCGCCCCGACGCCGCCCACCACCCGCCGGCGAGCGCAAAAAAGGCGCCCATCCACCACGCACGCCGGCTCACCGGTATGCGGTGAACTCCCCAAGGCGGCCCGCAGTTGACGATCGCGCCAGGTGACGATCACTACGCAGTGCGGGGTGCGGGCGGCGAACCGGTCATCCTCGCTCTCCAGCCGGCCGGTCGGGGTCAGCGCGCCGGAGCCGCTGTCGGGTATGTAGCGGGCGAAGATCTCCACGCCCTCCAGGAAGGCGGTGTCCGGCGGGATGGTGATCCTGATCCGGTCAGGTGCCCTCCACGGCACGGTCCGGCGCGAGTTGCTGCTGCAACCACGCGTGCCGGAGCGGGTAGACGGCGCCCGCCTGCCGTAGCAGTCGCCGCTCATGCGCCTCGGCGAGGAAGGCCATCAAACACCAGAGGGAGTCGGCCGCCTGCGGCGCACCGCCACAGGCGGGCGATGAGCAGTGTTCGCCACGCGGATCCAACCAGAATGATCAGCCCGATCGGCAGGCAGACGGCGGTCGCGATGCCCGCCCCCTTCCGCCACACCACATAGGCGAGCAGGGCGCTGAACCAGGCGAGCATCAGCACGAGGAAGCCGCGGATGGAGCCCGTCTTCCGGCCGGAGCGAAGACTGTCCCGCGGGCTCGAGGTGCGGCTGGTGTCGACGGGCACACCGAGCTACCGGCGCAGGCCGGCGGCGAATCAGGCAACGTCCTTGACTGCCAGCCGACCCTGACGGGGAGTCGTTGCGGGCTGGTTCTAGGGCAGGACGATCCATGTGTAGAGGGATCCCAGCAGCGCCACCACGATGCTGACCAGCGCCAGCCACCGGCCCGCATCCCAACCCCACAAGACCGGGGTCGGCGTTGATGGGGATCTCTGAAATCGGCCAGTGCCGCTCGTCGCCCCACTCGGTCCAGCGCTCAACGGAGTGGGGTTTCAGCAAGCGGTGCGCGCGTCGGCCGGAGCGGCCCGGTTATGGAACGTGCGGGCCGTACTGGTCGGTCAAGGGCGCCTCGGCGACCCTGCACCCTGGCCTTCGGCCACGTTGGACGCTCCGTCCCGCTCCTGGACCCGGCCGGCTGTCGGGCGGCCCCTTCCTTATGGCGTCTGTCCAGGGACACCGCCGAATTTGTTGACCTGGGGTATTGGCAGTGGGGTGGCTGCTCTTCTACGGCCGTGAAGCCGATGGCCTCCCGGGATGAGAGGGCGCCGTCAGCCGTTGGTGTCCACGCCCTCGCCGCTGCGTTCCCGCCACTGTGCCAGGGCCTCGCGGGCCTTCCGGGTGTGGGGGTGGTCGGGGCCCAGCACCCGCAGCCGATCGTCCAGCAGCTCGGCAAACGCCGTCACAGCTCCCGCCACATCCCCCGCTTCCCCTTGCGAGCCGGCCAGGTTGTGGCGGGCGGCGAGTGTGTGGGGGTGGTCGGGGCCCAGCACCCGCACATAGTCATCCAGCAGCTCGGCAAACGCCGTCGCAGCTCCCTCCGCATCCCCCGCGCTGCCTCGCGAGTAGGCCAGGTTGTGGCGGGCGGCGAGGGTGTGGGGGTGGTCGGGGCCTAGTACCCGCAGCCGATCATCCAGCAGCTCGGCAAACGCCGTCACAGCTCCCTCCGCATCCCCCGCGCGGCCTCGCGAGTAGGCCAGGTTGTGGCGGGTGAGGAGGGCGTCGGGGTGGTCGGGGCCCAGTACCCGCAGCTGATCATCCAGCAGCTCGGCAAACGCCGTCACAGCTCCGTCTGCATCCCCCGCCTCCCCCCGCCAAAAGGCCGCGTCGTGGCGGGCGGTGAGGGTGGGAGGGGAGTCGGGGCCCAGCACCCGCACATAGTCATCCAGCAGCTTGGCAAACGCCGTCACAGCTCCCGCCACATCCCCCGATTCCCCTTGCGAGCGGGCTAGGTTGTGGCGGGCGGCGAGGGTGTCGGGATGGTCGGGGCCGAGGTGGTGGCGAGTAGTGCCGGCCAAGTACTGGTAGTACGTGACGGCGGCGGTGACTTGACCGAATTCGCCGAAGCTGCGGCCGATGCGGTGCAGGATGTCGTGGGCGCGGGGCTGGTGGAGGGCGGCTTCGGCGTGGGTGGCGAGGACGGTGGCGCCTGCGCGCAGGGTTTGGGCCAGGACGGTGTCGCGTTCGACGTCGGGCCAGGCCGCCGTCAAGGCGTCAGCAGCGGTGCGTGCTGCGTTGTGGTACTGCTCCGTGGTGAGGGTGTCGCGGACGGCGCGCTGGATCAAGGCGTGGATACGAACCTCACGGTGGGACACATCTGGGGTGTGGTCGATCAGGCTCAAACGGTGCAGCACCCGCAGTCCTGCGGTGACCTCCCCCTCCGTGACCTCCCTCGTCGTGGCGTCGGCGGAGGCGGGGTCGTACAGGGGAAGGCCAGCGGAGCTGACTCGCTCTTGGGTCAGGTAGGTCAGGGCGGGCGAGGTGGCCAGGACAGCGGCGGGGATGCCGTTCGGATCGAGGAACGCGGCCAAATGGAGAAGCAGCGGAGCCAGCCCGGCCGGGCGCATCCGGCCAGCGCGCCTGATTGACAAGTCCCAGGCGGCGGCCATTTCTTGAGTGTGGCCGGGCGGCAGCGGCTGCGGGCTGGCCTCGGCAAGCGAACTCGTCCGGTCGGCCAGCAACACCCGGTAGTCTGAGACGTCCATATCGGCATCCGCCATAAATGCGGCCGCTTGAGACAGGGCTAGCGGGAGACGCCCCAGATCCTCCGCCAACGCGGCCAACTGCTCTGCTGATTCACTGCGACCGTGGACAGCCAGCACAGCACCCAAGTAGGAGACGGCTTCAGCCTCGGTGAACACACCGACGTCGATGCGGGTCCGGCCGTCGTGGGCGAAGGCCGCGTCGCGGCGACGGGTCGTGATCAGGGTCCGCCCGTGCGGGCTGACGGGGGGCCACAGTCCTTCGAGGTCGGCGGGGTCGCAGACGTCGTCCAGCACGACCAGCCACCGGTACGCCTCCTGTCCAGCTTTGGGCTCCAGCCACGCCATGAACGCTTCGGCCGCCGCCGGGAGGTCGCCCGGCTGCGCGCCCGCAATCTCGATGCCGGCCCGGCCCAGACCGGCCACCAGGGACGTACGGTCAGCTGCGGTCACCCACACCAGCAGGTCCAGCTCACCACCGGTCAGCGCCGAACGGGCATGCTCGGCGGCGAGCTGGGTCTTGCCGACCCCGCCCATCCCCGACAGCACCTGCCCACGGTCCGGCTCGTGGACAACTTGAGCCGCTGCGGCCTGGCCGAGGACGGCCGTGCCCCCTCCGGCAATCGCCTGGCGCAAGCGCGCTCGTTCCGCCCGGTCCTGGAACACCCCCGCCCCCGGCGGGATCACCCCCACCTGGCGAGGCCGGACCACATCCGCCGGGCCGGCACAACGAGCCGGGCCGTCGGGAGCCTTGCCGGGGGGCTGGTCCGTGCCGCTGCGGGCCGAGACGGTTTCGCGCAGGTGGCGGCGCAGGGTGGCGAAGGTGCGGTGCTCGGGTGTGACGGCTTCGAGGATGCTGAAGTGGTCACCCGGCAGAGCCGCGGCGTCGCTGAAAACGGACCGGGCAGATTCCACCGACACGATGCCATCGCTTTCCCCGGCGTAGACGAAGAACGGGACGGGGCAGGTCCGCTCGGTGATCGCGGTTGCGCGCAGCACCTGGTTCACGATGACCCGCCGGGTCTCGGCGACCTCCTTGTTCAGCGGCCGCAGCTCTCGCTCTTGCGGATTCCTGCCGCGGCGTCCCAAGACGGCGCGACGCAGCGAGCGCAGCAGCTCCGAACCGTCGTTGGGGCAGGCCAGCATCACCACCCGCCGGATCCGGGCCAGCTCCGAACCGTGTCCATCGGTGAGCATCCGCGCCAGATACCGCTGCACAACCAGCCCGCCCATGCTGTGGGTGATGATCACCAGATCATCGAACGGGCCGCCCTCGGTTCGCAGATACTCCTTGAGGCTGTCGGCGATGGTGCTGATCTCCGGGAACACCCGGAGCATCCCCAGCGGACCCCACTTCACGAACCCTGTCGCATAGCGAAACGACAGCAACCGCACGGCACCCAGCGACTGGTCCTGCTCGATGCGCTCCTGCACGTGCCTCCAGGTCTCCGGACCGGAATTGAACCCGTGGACCAGCACCACGCCTAACTGTCCGTCCCCCACCAGCGCGCTCCCCTTCCGCATTCTCACGCACTGCGCACGTTATCCGCCGCCCCCCGACGACTGCTGCGGAACCGCACAAAATACCCAGGAAGCCGCAAGCCAGCCCGGAGAACGCCACATCACTCCGTCACCCGCGAACCACCATTTCGTCCACCCCCTCCACGGGCCAGGTGCCAGACGGGTGGGGAGATCCACTGAGCAGGTGTGGGGTCAACCCAGAGCCGGGGGTGGCCGCTTTCAAAGAGCGCCATCAGCGTCCGCGCAGCCCGCTCACGTTCATTGAGGCGCAGCGCTTCCAGTGCCAGCGCGTCGGCAAGACGCCCCTGCAACTCGGCGACCGCCTCCGCGGCGACCTCCGCCGAGGCCCGCAGCCGCGATGTCTCCAGGTCGGTGGCCGCCACGCTGGGCCAGGATCTCGCCGAAACCGCGGATATGTCGGCCGCGATATCCAGTTCAGGACAGCGAGCCAGGACGTCCTTCAACGCGGCGCGCTCGTCTGCAGTGCAAGCCGCCAGCCGCCTTATGCCGGTACTGGTACGGCATCAGCTCGACGCGCCCGGACGCCCGACCCGGGCGGGCGGGCGGCCGGGCGGCTATCGGGCGTCATGGTGTCACGTGGGGATGTTGAGTTCGAACCAGACGACCTTGCCCGCGCCCAGGCGCGTGGCCCCCCACCGCCGGGCCAGCCGGTTGACGAGATACAGTCCCCGCCCGCCCTCGTCGGTGGCCCCGGCATGGCGAAGCCGAGGCAACTGCGACGCATCATCGGCGACTTCACACCTCAGTACGTCGGTGCGCAGCAGTCGCAGGCTGAGCGACCTGGAGGTGTGGCGCACGGCGTTGGTGACGACCTCGCTGACGAGTAGCTCAAGCACCTCGCTGTGGTCCGCAAGCCCCCACTCGGCCACGGTCTGCCGGGCGAGCCTGCGGGCGCGGCCTGGGGTGGTGTCCTGCGCTTCGAGGCTCCAGGAGGCGACGTCGTCGGGGGCGATGCCGTCGAAGCGGGCGGCGAGGAGGGCGATGTCGTCGTCCCGGTCGCCGGGGCCGAGCAGGTCGAGCACCTCATCGCACAGGGTCTCCAGCGGCGGCGGTTGGTCCGGGCCGGTCAGCTGCGCGGTGGCGGCGAGCTTCTCCCGCACTTGCTCGATGCCGGTCCACACGTCCCGCAGCCGCGACTCGACCAGGCCATCGGTGTAGAGCAGCAGGCTTGCTCCGGCGGGCGCGTCCAGTTCGACAGCCTCGAAGTCGACGCCGCCCACGCCGATCGGTGCGCCCGGCGGCACCAGCAGCACCTCGGCACGCCCTCCGGGATGCAGCAGGATGGGCGGCGGATGGCCGGCGTTGGCCAGGGTAACGCGGTGTGAGACGGGGTCGTAGACGGCGTACAGGCAGGTGGCCATGCGGTCGGTGCCAAGACGTTGGGCCTGTTCGTCGAGGTGGTGCAGCACCTCCTGGGGGGGCAGGTCGAGCCCGGCGAGGGTCTGGGCGGTCGTGCGCAGCTGGCCCATGATCGCCGCCGAGGTCATGGAGTGGCCCATGACGTCGCCGACGACCAGCGCGACGCGGCTGCCGGGCAGCGGGATCGCGTCGTACCAGTCGCCGCCCACGTGGGAGGTCTCGGCGGCCGGGAGGTAGCGGGCGGCCAGGTACACGCCGGCGGAGCGCGGCAGCGTCTGCGGCAGCATGGTGCGCTGCAACTGGTCGGCGATATAGGCCTCCCGGCCGTAGAGGACCGCTTTGTCGATGCCCAGCGCGCTGTGCGTGGCGAGCTGGGCCGCCACGAGCAGGTCGTCGTGCTCGAAGGCAGGACGCTGAACACCACGCAGGAACAGCGCGGCGCCGATCACGCGGCGCCGGCCGCGTAGCGGGGCGAGGATCGCCTGCCGCCCATGGGACGGTGCAACCCCCAACTCCCCGCTGGGGCACAGTAGTTCGGCCACGGCGGCGCGGGCCGTGGGGGTGTCGGGGAACACCGGGCGGACGCCACGCAGGACTTCGGCGAGGGCGCCGCCGGGCGCCACCTCGCGCACCTCGCTGCCCAGCCTGTCGGGTTGTGGCAGCCCGGCCGGCTCTGGCGGCAGGGCGGGCGGGAAGCCGCCCGCGGCATCCCGCTGCGTCGGCATCCGGTCGGTGCGCCGCAAACGCAGCAGCAGTTGGTCGGCGGGCCGCTCCTCGCCCACGGGCAGCGGGTCGCGCAGATAGACAAGGATCGCATCGCAGAATGTCGGCACGGCGGCCCGGCACAGCCCCAGCACGATCTCGTCGAGGTCCATGCCGCGGGCGATGCGCCGGGTGGCGGCGCCCACGAACCGCAGCCGGTCCTCATCCCGCGCCGGCCGTCCCTGCGGCGCGCCCGGCACCCGGGATCCTGCTGCGCGGGCCGCGATCTTTTCCTTGAGGTCGGACAGGGAGGCTTCGACATCGACCAAGGGGGACAGCGCCTCGGCAACGGCCGTCTCGGACGCCTGAGTGACCGAGGCCAGCGCAGCCTCGTCGTCGTTCTGCGGCGGTACCGGCCGGGAGGGCGGCGCGTCGGCGGGCCCGAGAGAGCCGCGCCGGGGTGAGCGGGGGGCATCGCCGGGGGGTGCCTGTCCAGCGGCCGTCAGGTCGGCAGGTGTCTCAGCCACGGCTTCCTCCCTCCATCTCGTCGCTCACGATGCCCAGCTGCCTAAGTTCCACGCGGAGCGGCTCCAGCGCCCGGCGGGCCTCGGCGATGTGTACCCGCACCGTCGCCTGGGCGATGCCCATCTCCTCAGCGACCTCTGCGGGACTCAGCCCGGCGATGAACCGCAAGGCCATCGCCTGGCGCGGCCGTTCGTTCAAGCGTGCCATCTCGGTGCAGGCTTTGCGGTAGACCTCCTTGAGGTGGACCTCCACGGCCATGTCAGGCACGGTGAGCGCGCGGTCGTGGTGGCCGAGGTCGAAAAGGATCTCCGTGTTGCGCCGCCGCAGCGCCTCGCGGACCACGGTGACCGACAGCCATCCGCCCCAGTGCTGCACAGGCGGCTGGCAGGAGTCTTTCATCCGCCGCCAGCACTGCATGAAGGCCTCCTGCACGGCGTCCTCCGCCACCTGAAGACGGCCGCCCGCGGCCAGGAATGCCTTGGCCAACAGCACCCGGTAGAAGGTGCGGTAGAGGGAGTCGAAGTCGTCTTCGCTCACCCCGCCCCGTCCCCTTCGCATCCGTCGGAGCGCACCGTCCAGGTGATCCCGTCCTCGTCGGTGACCTCAACGCTGCCGCCCCGCCGCGGCATTTGGCTCAGCACAGCCGTCATTGTTGTGCGCCGGCTGCGCTCGCGGAGCTGAAAAGCTAAAGCCCGCCCCACTGCGGCCAGCCCGACACCGCTCGCCGTCGCCAGTGCTCCGCACACGGCCGACCACATGATCACCGTCCGTCCTCCTCGGCCACCCCATCATCCCGATGACCTAACAGAGGCCCCCGCACCCCAAACCGCTTACCCCCTTTCTGCGCCGCCGGCCCCGCCCCCGCGCCGATGCCGTCGAACAGGCCGTGCTCACCGCCGCCCTCAACGGCGCGAACGCCCCCGTCACCCTCACCATCAGACGGTAGCCGCGCAGTCCGCACTCGATCGTGCACTCCTGCCACGTACCGCACGGCCCCAGCCGTCAGTTCTCGCAGGGGACGCGTGCTGCGATCGCGCGGGCGAGACGTTCTGCGGGACCCCTGCGGCGGTGGACGAGGCGCTGCAGCATGCGCCGCAGTTCTGCCCAGACGGCTCGCGGTTCGTATCCGAACATGGCCTGCTCCCCTCGCTGCGGCCGGGTTCATCGCCCCAGGGCGCGCCGGCCCGTCAGCGGGGGCAGGAGGCTGTCTCCCGGCCAGAAGGGCTGCTCGGCCGCAAGGCCGGTGAGGAACATGCCGACTTCGTCCAGGACCGCGCCGCGCTCCGAAGCACCGTAGACAACGACGTCGTCGGCCGCGGCGTCATAGGCGCGGACGTGGCTGTGGGGGCCCGTGCAGACGAGGGCGCGCGCGATCTCGGGCAGGCCGAGGCCGAGGGCATCGCAGTCCCCGTCGCGGACCAGCCGCAGCAAGTCGGTGGTGACGCCCTCCCAGTCACCGACACTCGGCCACTCGGCGCCGCCGCCCAGTTCGTGGGTGAGGGTGGCCAGCGGGATGATCTCGCCCGGCTGCCTGCCCTGGGTCAGGAGGTCGTGGATGCGGGCACCGTCGAGCTGGCGCACCTGCGGGTGGAGCAGCGAGGCGGCGGCCACCACGGTGGTGTTGATCTCCTGGGTTCCGGGGCCGGGATAGTACGGCTCGTGCGCGAAGAGGAGATAGACATCCCGGGCGCGGTCGGCCGGGCCGGATTCGGGCTGGGGCATGAGCAGGGTCTTCCTTCCGAGGTGAGGGGGCGTGGCGTGGGGCGGTCACGGGGCGAGGTGTCCTCGACGGGATGCGCGGTGAATGCCGGTCGAGCAAACGCCCGAGGCCGCGGCTCTGGCCGCCGGCGGCGGGGTCCTCCGTGGGCGGTGCGCTGGATGATCTGGGCGACCTGGCGGGCGAGTTGCCGCATCAGTCGTTCGCGGGCCATGAGCCGGTCGAGACCGTGCGGGTGTCCCGGGACCGGAGCAGGTGGGCGGCGTCCCACCCCAGGTGGTGGCCGATCTCGGCCGAGCGCAGTTCATAGCGGTCACGGCCGGCGGTGGCCTGGACAAGCCAGATGTGCCAGGCGGCGAGGCGCTGCAGGGAGCGGCAGGGAGCGGCAGGCAGCGTCGCCTTCGATGGTGTGGACGTGTTCGCGGGCCCGGCCGTCCAGGTGCTCGGGCAGGTGTTCGGCGGGCAGCGGGGTGAGGAGCATCGCCGGCAGGGCGACGGCGACGGGGACGTGGTGGCTCATGGCGACCAGACCGGCGACCACACTGACGAGTGCGACGGCCGCGGCGGAGGGCCGCAGGGACCAGGCCCTGCCCGCGGTGATGCGCGGGGCGGGGCGCCGGGCCGGCCAGCGCAGGGCAAGGCGCTGCGTCCGCGTCGTGCCGGGGGTGAGCACCGCGATCCGGTAGGGGATCTCGGGCGGGCTGGCGTCGCCGGGGACGGTCCCGGCGAGCCCACCCCAGAGGGTGCGCTCGTGGACGAGCACCGGCTCGCAGACGGCCGAGCAGGTGTGGTCGCGGGTGTGGCCGCTCCGCAGGACGCGGCAGCGTTCCCTTTCCCACCGGCCCGGCTCGGCGGTGAAGGGGCGCTCGTGGTGCCCGGCCGTGACCGGGGGTGGGGTGTGGCGTATGGCGGTCACGGGCTGATTCCTTCCGGTTGGGCGCTCAAAGCGGCGGCGCAGGTGGTGCAGCGGCCGTCGCCGTCGGGGTGAGCGCGCCGAGGGGTGGGGCCGGGGCAGGTGCGGCATCCCGGCCAGCCGAGACAGGCCGGGCAGAGGTCCTCGCCCAGGGCGGTTCCAGGCACGCCGCAGCCGGCGCATTCGGCAAGGGCGCGGTAGGTCAGGGCCTCGCTCACCGTGCGCGTGGCAGCGGAGCCGGCCACCGGCTGCGGCGGGTCGTCCCCCACCGACACTTCGTGGTGAGGGCCGGCGGCGCGGGCGGGCGGCGGGTAGGCCCGGGCGGCCCGCAGACGCGCCGCGACGATCGCGCCGACCGTGGTCCGCACCGGATGCGGCAGCGGCCGGGCGGCGATCACCTGCCGCAGCTGCTCGCAGCTCCAGCCGGCATCCAGCATCACGCTCACCACGCGGCCCTGGTCGGTCAACGCCTGCCCGGTCAGCAGCAGTTCGGGGCGGGCCGCACCGATCTCGAGCAGCAGCCCGATCCCCGGATGCATCTCATCCGCAGCGGGCACGGCCGGCGCGGACGCCGGTGTGTCCGCCCGGCCCGTCCGTCCCGGTGCGCGCGACGCGTGGCCGCGGCACGGACGGAGGGGGCTGGTGTTCTGCTGAGTGGTGTTCTTTCTGTTGGTGTTCTTAAGGGACCGATCAGCCAACGTAGGGTCATCCACCGGTGGAAAACCCGACTCTGGCTGTGACCTGCTGCTGTGCAGGGCGGGCAGGTCGGTGATGACATACGCGGCCGCGCCGAGGGTGCCGTCTGGTGCGCGCTCGCGTTCACGGACCAGGAAGCCGTGCTTGTGAAGTTCCTTCAGGCCGCTCTTGACGGCTGCCTCCCCGTCGCGGCCGCGGCGGGCGATGTCGGTGACGGTCATGCGCCAGCCGTCCCGGTGCGTGGAGAGCAGTCCGAACAGGCCCTTGGCCTTGAAGGACAACCGGGTGGCGCGAAAAAGCCCGTTGGCGATCCGGGTGAACCGATCGGCGGCCATCACGCCCCGGCGGATCCCCGCCGGGCGGCCGTCGGCGTGCTCGGCCTCGGGGGCGGTGACCGCCAAGCCGGCCTCGAGCAGCGCGATGTCCCAGGTGGCCGGGCGGTCCGTGATGCAGTAGACGATCCCGCCGAGGGTGCCGTCCGGGCGGCGCAGGCGTTCACGGACCAGGTAGCCGTACGCCTCGAGCTCCTGCAGGCCGGTGCGGACCGCGTCCCGTCCGTCCGGGCCCAGACGGACCAGATCGGCGACCGTCACCCGCCAGCCGTCCCGGTGCGTACTGACGCACCCGAAAATCCCCTTCGCCTTGAACGACAACCCACCATCACGAAACAACGCGTTCGCGATCTGCGTGAACCGACCGGCCGCCATCACACCCCGACGGACCCCCACCCCCAAGCCGCTCACCCCCGCACCCCCGACACCCGCCGCACGCCGTGGCCACAGCGGCACACCAGACCCGCCGAGACGGGCCGACCGGTACTCCTGAACGTGACAGCGCGCGGGTATCCCATGACGCCAGCTCACCCACCAACCCCGACCACACCGACAGCCACAAGCCCCCACCACCGGTCACCAACCGGCAACGAAGCCGCCCAACAGTCCTGGTCGGGCTCACGGTCGGGCCAACCACGGCACCTTCAGCTCAGGGCGCTCACTGATTGCGCAGCCGACTGCGCAGCCCCGGACGGCGTTGCGCCATCGGGCTGCGCAACCGGCCTGGGGATCCTGCGCAGTCCAGTTGTGCCGGGGCAGCTGCGCAATCGACCCGCGTTTCCCGATCTTCTCTTGCGCAGGTCCCTCTGGCGCACCACGCAGAGGATGGATACGGCCCGGCCGGCTAGCGTCTGCGCATCGGTTTCCGGGCCCCGTGCCCGGCGACGCGTGATCGCGCAGCCGGCGCCGGTCCGGGAAGTTCAGCGCCGGACACGCCGGCCTGCCGCCGGCGCCGGACCGGTGGTCGGGGGCATGGTCGGGCCGACCACGACCCCCACCATGGACTTCGTATCCCCATCGTGACCATGGTCGGGGGTTCATGGTCGGTGGTCGGGTCGGGGCCGACAGGTTTTCTCAAGGTCAGCAACACCCCTTCCGACCTGGGCGCTTCGACCATGCCCCCTGGCACGCAGGCCACACCGGGCGAGACCGCTGCCGCGACGGCGGCCGACGCCCGACTGGAGGCGATGCGCCACCGCGTACACCCGACACACGCAGCAGTCCGGACCATCACCGCCGACGGCCCCCTCACCCTGGATGTCGCGGTACTGTCCGGGCCGACCACCGTGGCGGCCGCCCCATCCGCGAAGCCCACCGCCGTGCGCACCGCGACGGCCACCAACAACCCAGGCGGCTATACGCAGTTCCTCAGCGCATGGCTGCGCAGCAGCGCGGACGAGGCGACGAGTGCGCAGACGCGGCTTGCGCAATCGATGGCACCGGACATCGAACTGCCCGACCCAGCCCCCAGTGCGCAACCGGCGCCCCAGTCGGTGACGGCGGTGCGCAGCAGTGCGCAGCGTGGCGCCGGCACGTGGTCAGTGACCGTGGCTGCACAACACGCCGACCAGTCGGTGCGCTACTACACGGTGCCGGTGGCCTACGACAGCACGGGCTCCCGCTGCCGTCCACGGTGCCCGCATCCAGCGCCTAGCCGGGCGGTGACGGCACTGGGCAAGCCGCGAAGCTCCGGGCCAGGCCGAGCGGATCGAACGGCCGCGGCCAGGCCGGCCAGTCGGGAGCGCTGCGCGCCGATGCCGCGGCATCCGTCCAGGGGGCGCAGGGCGTCCGGCCGTACGGCGGTGACGGCGTCGACGTACGCGCGGCCGCCCAGGGCGATCAGGAAGGTTGGCCGCGAGGCTGCCGAGCTCGGCAGCCTGCCCACGCAGGCGCTCGATACCGATGCGGCCGTGGGTGTCCATCCGCTGCTCGTACGGCAGGAGTTCGTCGTCGAGCCGGACGAAGCCGTGCAGGGCGGAAAGCACGAGGACTCCGGCGGGACCGGCGATCCTCTCGGCGGCTCGCCGGCACATGAGGTGATAGGAGCCGGTGTAGAGGTGGCGGGCGGGGGTGGGACGGTCCACTGCGAGTTTGGCGGCCGAGCAGGGCGAAGCGCGCGGGTTCGTCGATTCCTGGATGAGGCGGTGCCCCAACCCACGCGCCGATGACGGTTTTGGCCGACCCTACGAGCGAGTTCGCCGCCCAGACAAGCGACGGCCTGTGCCCGTACCCGCGCACCACCAAGTGGGGGCGGGGTCAAGCCCGTACGCCAGACCTACCAGCCCGGATCCAGAGGCTGGTACAGACTGAGGCGCCGCGACACCACCGAAGCGGTCATCGGCGCCATAACGGGCCCTCTGATCCGCCTCGGCTCTTCTTGCTCGGCCGCAACGACCAAGACGGCCTGCTGCGCCCTGTGGGACGGACCGGCCCGCTGAGGACTGAAGGACGCACGGCTGGGCGCGAGGCGTTGGGGCCATTGACCAAAACGGCCTGTAGCCGCCTTCGCCGATAGCCACGCCGCAGCTGCCGACGTCACCTCTGACAGCCCAGAGTGCGCCGCGATTCCCGCCCACGGTGCGCCATTACGCCCTCGTGGATCCCCCGGACGGCCCTAGATCCACATCTACTGCCTGGCACAGGGTGGAAGCCACCAAAACGATCAGGGATCCGTAGCAAGAAGGATGGCCGTCGCTGCTGCTTCGGGCTCCTGACGGCAGCGCGATCAGACGGGAGCGCCTCTCAATGACTAGCGGACCGGACGAGCGCGGCACGCACCGCAAGCACGCACTCAGCGAACAGACCGAACTCGTGCCCTACCGCCTTCTCGATGACGGTGAGGTGGGTCTGTCGTGGTGGCTCGTCCCTGGAGCGGACCGTTACGAGGTCACCGCACTCGACGGCGACGGGACGGCAACGCCCCTGGGAATCACCGAGGACATCACCTTGGTAATTCCGCCGGAGTCGGTGAACGGCGCGACGAGCTACCGCGTCGTCGCTGTCTCCGGCGGTGAGGAGATCACACAACTCGAAATCAGCCCTTCTCCCAAGGCTTCCGACAGTGAGCCCGCAGACATGAACGCGTACGTCAAGCAGCTTGCCGGCTGGCGCTCCATCGCCCCTCATGACCCGGACAAGGTTGAACCGCATGGTCCTGAAGCGAAGTTGACCGAGAAGGCCGAGTCCGGCTACGTGGTCACAAAAACGCAGCGCTACGACATGACCAAAACCCCTGAGATCATCATGACGCGCGACCCGAACGCGGACATCCTGTGGCCCGGCGCTCTGGTCCAGGGGGCCGCAGCCGTGGAGGGCGGCCTCACCGAATGTGCGATCAAGGAACGCAAACCTATCCGCATCGGAATCACCTCACTGGGAGGAAACATCAAGTCCCAGCTGGTGGAAAACCCGAGCGGCTCACTTGTCGGCGACGCGATCCGCGCCATGACAGGGGACAGGGACGCCACCCCGGAGACAACGTTTTACCGTATGAGTGAAGCGTCCTCCGCCCGCTCGGCGTTGCTGGAGATGAACGCCTCAGCGAGCTACATGGGGTTCAAGAGCGAAGCCAGTGGAGAGTTCAAGAAGGAAGACAAGAGCACAACAATCTACGCGCTCTTCATCCAGCGGGCTTTCACGATCACCTGCGACAATAACGGCCTGCCGGACCAGTGGTTCACGCCGGCGCTGACGAACAAGAGACTCAGCGAATACCAGCCGCAGTACATCGATCAGGGAAACCCGCCGCTGTGGATCTCCGGCGTGTCCTACGGACGGAGTCTGATCTTCGCGTTTCACAGCAACTCCAGCACCTTGGACGCCAAGGCTGCGCTTCGTATGGGATACGACGGGGGCGCGTTCAGCGGGTCGGTCGAGCTGAAAGCGAAGTTGCAGCAGATCCTGGATACGTCCGAGGTCAGCATCATCGCACGCGGCGGTCCGAACAAGGACATCATGGCCCTGATCAGGGATAATTCGCTGAAGTCCTATTTCAGCGGTGACCTGAAGATGAACCAGTGTGTGCCGATCTCCTACACCCTCAAGTCCCTGGCCGACGCGTCCATCGCCAGCATGTCGGAGACGACCCAGTTCACCAAGGTCAGCCGCTCGCCCCTCGCCTTCACGTTCCAGCTCGATGCCACCAGCTTCGACGGCCGGACTATCGCTTGGGGCATGGAGATCGGGATTAGAGGAAAACTCGAAAAGAGATGGACCAGGGACTTCGGCTCCAACCCGTTTGAAACTGGTTTTGAGGAGCAACTCGACATCTCTGGTCACAAGTTGACTGTTCGGGTCCCGGTGAACCCTGAAATGTTCCGGCAGCGCAGGACGATCAACAGCAAGAGCTATTGCGAGCAACCTGACATTCCGCTCAGCGGTGATGTCTCTTACACCCTGACGATGCTGCAG
Organism: Streptomyces sp. NPDC001137; assembly: GCF_040298885.1. Taxonomy (NCBI): domain Bacteria; kingdom Bacillati; phylum Actinomycetota; class Actinomycetes; order Kitasatosporales; family Streptomycetaceae; genus Streptomyces; species Streptomyces sp. NPDC001137. The sequence continues at coordinate 335,498 of NZ_JBEPBA010000009.1, read as the reverse complement.
CCGTCCGGGGACGACTGGCCCATGGTCTAGCTAGTGCTGTGACCGCAAAGATTGACCGGATCCTGTGGCAGCCCAAGCGGCGGCGACCAGGGGGCGGTGGAGATCAGTGCGCCGGATGCACGCCCCGATGGTGAGTTCGCCGGGACTGGACGGGGTGGGGACGACCTGGAGCCGGTTCCGGATGCTGCAGTGCTGTAGGACGAGGTCGGGGATGATGCCGGTGCCGTAATCGAGAGCGGCCAGCGTGAGCAAGGCTTCGTGTCCGTCGGCCTCCGCGGCTATGCGGGGGGTGATGCCGATACGGCGGAACCACCGGTTGGCGATGTCTCGCACCAAGCCCTGCCTCGGAAGCACGAACGGCTCGTCGGGATCAGGAGGCTTCACGCTCGATCGTGGTTGGTCGGCTCGGACGAGGACGAGCGAGGTGCGGGTGACGGTGCGGGCGAGGAGGGTGGCCGGAATCCGAGAGGGCAGGGCCGCGACGGCGAGGTCGGCCTCGCCGTCGTCGAGGAGCGCGAGGGCGGCTGCGGCGTCACCTGTCCGCACCGAGATCTGCACCCGGGGATGGGCGTCTCGCAGAGGTGCGAGCAGGTCGGGCAGCAGACTCTGGCAGGCCGTGACTGAGGCGAATACCCGTAGTTGACCACCGAGTTGGTCCCTTGCAAAGCCGTCGTCACAGTAGCGGTCCCACAACTCCAGGGCATCTGTCACGTAGCGGCGAAAGCGGTGACCGTGCTCTGTCAGCGCGACACCGTGCGGGCCTCGGTCCAAGAGCCGGCGCCCGGTCGTGGCCTCCAGCCGCTGCACGGTCCGGGACAACGTCGCGGGGCTGACATGGCAGTCGGCCGCGGTTCGGGTGAAGCTCAGCGTGGACGCGAGATGGAGGAAGAGCCGGTACTGGTCGCGGTCCTGCATCTTTCACCTTCCGGAACGCCATGCTGCGGATGTTGCTGTTGCCGCCGGGTCTGCCCGGACCCTACAAACGGGTCATGCCACAAAGCGACACCACCCGCCCACGCCCCGCATGGTTCTTCCGTGAGTACGAGCCTGTCGGCATCGACCTGGGCAGCGCGGCTGCGGTGGCCTCATACGACAGCAACCAGGGCACCGACCCGGACGCCGACGATGCGCTGCTCGACCGCCTCGATGTGGTCGCAGGCACCCGCCTGGTCGATTTGGCCTGCGGCACCGGCGCGCTGGTGGTCCAGGCAGCACGACGCGGAGCCGAGGCCCACGGCGTCGACGTCTCGGAGGAAATGCTCGCCTTCGCCCGGACCAGAGCGAAACGGGCCGGTGCCAGCGCACACTGGCACCGGGCCGGCTTCTTGGACTACACCCACCAGGCAGAGCCTGCGGACGTGGTGACCACCAAGTCGGCTCTGCACCAGCTCCCGGACTTCTGGAAACAGCAGGCGCTCCTCAACGCTGCCGGCATGCTGCGGCCGGGCGGCATCTTGTACCTGTGGGACGTCATTTTCAGCTTCCCGCCCGCCGACGCCGCTGAGCATCTGCAGCAGTGGATCGACACCGCAGGCCGCCCCGAGGGCCGGGGCTTCACCCGGGCGGACTTCGAGGCGCACGTTCGGGAGGAGTTCTCCACATACACCTGGATCCTGGAGGGCATGCTGGAGCGGGCCAGCTTCGACATCGTCTCGCATGCGGCCCGCACACCGACGCACGGTGAATTTCTCTGCCGCCGCCGGTAGCTTCTTCAGCGGGTACGGCCGAGGATCCTGGCTGGTCAAGCGGTATCGGCGAGGGGGCGTCCGCCCCAGCGGATGCCCTTTCGCTGCGGATGCGGGCGCGTTCTTTGCGTTCGGCGGCCAGGACGTCGCGGCGGCGGGCGTTGGTGTTGCGCCAGCTCAGGTAGGCGTGCAGGGCCCGGGTCTGCACGGTGTGGTTGGGGTGGTTGGAGTTGGCGATGGTGAACTGCCGCAGCGGTCCGAAGTGGGCTTCGATCGGGTTCGCCCCGGATGCGTAGGTCGGGGTGAAGCACAACTCGACCTTGTTCTTCTTGGACCATCGGCGGAGGTCGGCGCCCTTATGGGCAGACAGGTTGTCCAGGATCACGTAGATCGGGGCGCCGTCGGGCCGAGCGGCGCGGATCGGCTCGACCCGGTCGTGCTCACCCTGATGGTCCAGGATCGACAGCAGGTCGCCCTCGGCGAAGCGGCCCACCGTCGCCGCGGTGCCCAGAGCCCGGTCGACGTCAGTTGTCCCGTGCAGCTTCGCCAGGGTGACGGCGTCGGCCATCTTCGCCCGGATCCGGCGGACGCCAGTCGCTGCGGCCTCGACCAGCCAGGCTGCCGCCCCCGGGCCGATCGCCAGGAACTGAGCCTCGGCCGGGTTCGTCGCCCGGGGTGTGCGCTCGCCGCGTGGGGCGTCGGGGTAGTGCTCGTCGGCAATCCGCGGGCTGCCCGGCGTCGAGCGCAGGTGGCGGGCGACCTCGATTGCGTTGCCCGCGACCATTGCGGTCACGATCAGTTCGTCGCCGTGGAAGCGGACCCAGACGCTCTCCTCGACGAGCTCGTGCGGGACCGAGTAGCGGACCGACCCAACCGAGATCGTGGAGTCCTTGCCGACTCTGCGGGTCTCGCCGAACGCGGCCTTGAACGAGTCGCCGACCCGCTCGGGTTCGTGTGCGTCCACCGCGGACTTCCAGCGCTCCAGGACGTCACGCAGCACCGCTTCGTCATCGGCCTTGCTGCTCGTCGTGTCTGGTCGGCCTGTCCATCAATCCTCCGTGTGTGGATGTCACGCGTCGCGTCCGGAAAGTTTCAGGAGCCGGCGCTCTGACCGCCGTCGACGTGCAGGATCTCGCCGGTGACGAACGAGGCCTGCTCCAAATACATGATCGCCTCCACGACGTCGTCGATCTCGCCCGTGCGTCCCATTGGGTGCAGTGCGGCCAGTACACCGCCCGGGTCGTCAGGGTGCATGGGGGTGCTGATGACGCCGAGTGATAGGGCGTTGGCGCGGATGCCGCGGGCCGCGTACTCGATGGCCAGTTCCTTGGTGACGGCGACGAGGCCACCCTTGGTCAGCGAGGCGAGCGCCGCAGGGATGCGCGCGTTGGCGCGGTCGACCAGAGACGTGGACACACACAGCACGTGCCCGCCGTCGCCGCCGGCGAGCATCGCGGGGATGGCGCTGCGGGTGACGTCGAAGAAGCCGCGCAGATTGACGCCGGCCACCAGGTCGTAGTCGTCGTCGGTGTAGTCGGTGAACGGCTTCTCGATGTACACGCTGGCGTTGTTTACCAGCGTGTCGATCCGGCCGAAGCGAGCCATCGCCTGGTCAACGATCTTGGCGCCGGTACCCGGCTGCGACAGGTCGCCGGAGACAGCGAGGACGTCCGGATCCTCCGACACCGGGATGGACCGCGCGACTGCGACGAGCGCGTATCCTCGTTTGCGATATGCCTCGGCGACACCTGCACCAATGCCTTGGGATGCGCCGGTGACGATAACAACCTTCTTCGTCGAGCTCATGTCGTTATCCAAACTGCGGAGCAAGCCGACTGGTCAGGGCCGACAGTCCGGTGTCTCCGGCCATTTCCCAAATACGTTACGTCCCAACCGACTCCGGCGCCGCCCGGAAGCGCACGGGGCCACGCGTATGTCGCCGGGGCCCGGCTCCCGCCTGGCACCGCCCGTCACGACTGGCTGCCGCATTGCCCCGGTGTGCTAAACAGGGAGCAACCAAAGGGGAATTTTGCAGCAGCTCACGCTCGGAATCATGTCGCAGACCCGCAAGGAAAACGAGCATCGTCTGCCCGTTCACCCCGCTCATTTCGACCGCATCGACGCCGGTACCCGCAAGCGCATCTACCTCCAGGAAAACTACGGAGAGCATTTCGGTGTCCCGGACAGCCGACTCGCCCCGCTCGTCGCGGGCTTCCGCACGCGCGAGGAACTCATCGCCGACTGCGATGTCATCCTGCTGGCCAAACCGCTCCACGAGGACCTGGCGGAACTACGCGAGGGTCAGGTCCTGTGGGGCTGGCCGCACTGTGTCCAGGACGAGAGGCTAACCCAGACCGCCATAGACCGGCGGCTGACTTTGATCGCCTTCGAAGCGATGAACCACTGGACCCGCAGCGGCGCCTTCAACCTGCACGTCTTCCACAAGAACAACGAGCTGGCCGGCTACTCCTCGGTCCTGCACGCCATGCAGCTGACCGGCGTGACAGGCGACTACGGGCGGCGGCAGCGTGCCGTGGTCATCGGCTTCGGCGCGACCGCCCGCGGCGCGGTGACCGCGCTCAGCGCCCTGGGCGTGCACGACGTCGACGTGCTCACCGCGCGTGGCGTCACCGCTGTCAGCTCCCCCATCCACTCCGCGCGGATCGTCCACTTCGATCACGACAAGGCCGACGACACCCTCGACCCGCGACGCAGCATCGCCCTCACCGAGGACGGCCCGCTGCCGCTGGCCGAGTTCCTCGCCGGGCACAACATCATCGTCAACTGCGTGCTGCAGGACACCGACGCGCCGCTGATGTTCCTGATAGACGAGGACCTGCCCAAGCTGGCCCCGGGCACCCTGGTCATCGACGTCTCCTGCGACGAGGGCATGGGCTTCGACTGGGCCCGGCCCACCACCTTCACCGAGCCGATGTTCACGGTCGGCGACCACGTCAGGTACTACGGCGTGGACCACAGCCCCTCCTACCTGTGGAACTCCGCGACCTGGGAGAACAGCGAGGCCCTTCTGCCGTATCTGGACGTCGTGCTCCAGGGCCCCGACGGCTGGGACGCCGACGACACGATCCGGCACGCCATCGAGATCCGCCGTGGCGTCGTCCAAAACCCCAAGGTGCTCGCTTTCCAGCACCGCACCGCAAAGTACCCGCACGCCCACGAGGAGACCCAGACCCGGGCGGCGTCGCGGCCGTAGCGGCAGGGCATCCGGTGCTCAGCCGTCCTCCGACCACTGTCCCGAGCCGCCGCGTGGCGGGCGCCTCGCGGAGGAGTGCGGATCCGGCTCGTCCGTAGAGCTCCGAGACACTCGGCGATCTTGTCCCGCTCGTCCGACGGGGACAGCGGTCCCGGATCCGGGGCGCGGCATCCTGTGACGCCGCAGGGCTGGTCCGCTGAGTGTGGGGCGCGCGTCTGCTCGTACATGATCAAGTGCGCTTTCCTGCGCGTTGTGTCGGATGTGCGGAGCGGCATGGCCCTCAGCTGTGCAGCCGGTCAACGCCCGGTGGCGGCCCGCGTCCACGCGATGCCGCTTGCGAGCACACGCGGTTGTGACACGGGCGGGAGTATGGTGGAAACGGCGAGTAGTTTCCGTATGCCGGAACTGAGACTGGCCCGCCCCGGGCCGTCGCCTCGTGTTCGGGTCTACCGGCCCACACCCTCCTTCCGCACCACGCCACCCGTCCTCACAGGGCAGCCCGTGAGCCCGGCCGCGCCATCCGCATCCAGGCCGAGGAGTCACGTATGCCGCTCAGTCCAACCACGTCCACGAGGGTCACACCGTCCCGCTGCCCCAGAGCTACGAAAGGGACGTCCCCCTTCCCGGCGCTGTGCCTCCTCGCCCTCTCCCTGCTCTCGTTCTGCGAGAGCGGGCACAACCTCCTCCACGCTGACCCCACCAGCGCCCGCCACGGGGCCGATCGCGGCCAGCTCGCGCCATCGGCCGCCGTCATCCGCCTCCTCAAACACCTCGGCTGGGTGCACGACGACCGTCGGCCGAGTCCGGCCCGCATCGCCGCCCGCCGCGCCTGACATCAACCATTCGCCCATGTACGGCAGTTGGCAGGAGCTCTCATGACCACCGCACTCCAACCCCCGCTTCCTTCCCATCCCCTCCTGCGCCTGCGCCTGGCACCTCACGGCGGCATGCCCCGCGCCATCGATGGAGCGTGGTGGCCCCGTTCGTACGACCTGCTCGCCGAACTCCCCCTACTGCTCGCCGGGTTGCCGCGCGCGTGGGGCCATATCACCAGCGTCACGGTCAACGGGACAACCTGGTCTGCGGTGCCCGGCCGGATGCTCGTCTCCAACCACGTCGTCAGGCTGCACAGGACCCTCACGGCATCCGCCGCGCACACCATCGTCCTGCTCGCGCCCGGTCAGGGGCGCTGGGACCTGACGGTCGTGCCACCGAATACGACCGAGGAGGCCGCGGAACCGCTCATGGCGGCCGGGGCGGCGGGCGGTCAGGCGTGAGAAGCTGTGGAGAAACCTCGAGTTGATCTTGTGGGTCGGGGCGGGGGTCAAGCGCGTGCGGCGAGCGGTCCGGTGCGGACTGCGCTGCCCAGCACGGACAGAGGCCGATGGTGTACGGACCCGTTCGCGGCACAGATCATCTCCGGCGCCTTCGACAGCACGTTCATCCCGGCCTCAGCACCGGACTGGGCACGACGGCCGCCTCGGCTGACGGCGTCAAGTCTTCGGCGCTACCCGGTCCGTACCGGTGTCGATGAGGATCTGTCTGCGTGATCGACGCCCAGAGCGTCAAGACCTCCACCTCCATGCCCGCAAGGACGCAAGGGATCGACGCGGGGAAGAAGATCGTGGGCCGCAAGCGCAGCATCATCACCGACACCCTCGGCCTGCTGCTGGCGGTGCTGGTCACCGCGGCCGGCGTCCAGGACTCCACCGCCGGCCGCACCCTCCTGGAGCAGGCCGCCACCGACCACCCCACCCTGCGCAAGGTCTGGGTCGACGGCGGCTACCGCAAGCACTTCGTCGAGCACGCCGCCGCCCTCGGCATCGACCTCGAAATCGTCCAACGCACCCCCGGGACCAGGGGATTCACCCCATCCCGAAACGCTGGACGGTGGAGCGGACCTATGGCTGGCTCATGCTGCACCGACGCCTGGCGCGCGACTACGAAACCCACCCGCACCGCTCCGAAGCCATGATCCATCTCGCCATGACCGACCTGATGGCCCGCCGCCTCACCGGCGAGACCACCATCTCCTGGCGCGACCCGACATCACCGGATCAAATTCGCATCCCGGGATGAAACAACGGGAGAAAACGACCTCTAAGCTCTGTACGCCATGGGCTCCTGCCAACTCGGCATGAGCCCGCGCTGCCCGAAGCCATGATGCTCCGCGCGACCTGGGCGAGAAGGATGCCGCCCTGGACGGTAGCAAGGAGCAGATTGGCCCCGTCACGTGGCGACGGCGGCTCGTTCGCGGGCTGCGCGAACGGCGGCGGTGAGGCTGGGGAGGTCGTAGGCGCCGTGGTGTCTGCGGCCATTGATGAAGAAGGTGGGAGTGCCGGCCACGCTGCTGAGGTCGGCTGACTCGACGTGTTCGGCGATGCGGGCTGCGCCGGTGTGAGCGCGCATGTCTCGTTCGAAGCGCTCGGTGTCCAGGCCGATAGCGGCCGCGTGGGCGTGCAGGTCTTCGATGCGGAGGGCTTGTTGATGGCTGAGCAGCAGGTCGTGCATGTCCCAGAAGCGGCCCTGGTGTGCGGCGGCTTCGGAGGCTTCGGCGGCGAGTTGGGCGTGGATGTGCACGTCGGTGAGGGGGAGGTGGCGCCATACGTAGCGCAGGTCTCCGAAGTCGGCGAGGAGTTCGCGGACGATGGGTTCGGCCTGCCCGCAGTAGGGGCATTCGTAGTCGCCGTATTCCACGACGGTGACCGCGGCGTGGTGTGGTCCTCGGATGTGATCGTGGTCGGGGTCCACGGGCACGGCCAGGTCGACGATCGTCTCCGCCTTCCCGAGCAGGGCCCGGAGTCGCAGCGCAGGCGGCAGAAGGCCGATCGCCGCGGTGACGAGCCGGGCTGTCAGGTAAGAGCAGACGAGTGTGGCGAGGATGCCGATCTTGGCCTCGTTGAGGCGTGCACCGTGGAAGGCGAGGGTCGCGATGAGCAGGGAAACGGTGAACCCGACCCCGCACAGCGCGCCGCCGGCGGTTGCCGCGCCCCAGCCGACCGGGAGGCGTAGCCGCCCGCGGGAGGCGAGCGTGGTGAGGGCACAGGCCCCGACGATGCCCAGCGGCTTGCCCAGGATGTAGGCGATGAGGATGCCCAGGGTGACGGGCGAGGTGAAGGCTCGTGCCAGTTGGTCGCTGCTGATCTCGATGCCTGCATTGGCGAGGGCGAACAGCGGGACCACCGCGTAGCTGGTCCAGGGGTGGTAGATGCGTTGCAGGCGGTCGTTGGGGGAGATAGCCGAGGCGATTCCGGCGCGGACGGACCGCTCCAGTTCCGGGGTGGGCTGCTCGCGGAACAGCCGGAAAAGGCCGCTGGCGTGTTCCAGGTCGGCGCGCGAGGCGGGGTAGGCGTAGGTGAGCAGTCCCAGGGCGAGACCGACCACGACCGGGTCCACACCCGACTCGAGCAGGGCGACCCAGGCGACGACCCCCAGCAGCGCGTACACGCTGCCGTGGTGTACGCCGAGTCGCCGGGTGAGCAGGACGAGTGCGAGGGTGCCGATGGCCGCGACGAGAGCGGGTACGGCGATGCGGTTGCTGTAGGCGAAGGCGATGACGCCGAGGGAGAGGAAGTCATCGACGACGCTCAGCAGGAGAATGAAGACCCGCAGTCCGGGCGGCATGCCGCGGCCTGCGACAGCCAGCACGCCCAGGGCGAACGCGGTGTCGGTGGACATCGCCGCTCCCCAGCCGTGCTCGCTGCCGTGGCCGGCGTTGACGGCAAGGTAGAGGGCGACGGGCACGATCATGCCGCTGAGTCCCGCGACGAGCGGGAGTGTGAGCCGCTTGCGCTCGCGCAGTTCGCCCATGTCGAACTCGCGGCGTGCCTCCAGACCGACGACGAAGAAGAAGAGCGTCATCAGGCCGCTGTTGACCCACTCACGCAGGCCGAGGGAGATCCCGTACGCCCCGAAGCGGACAGACAGGCGGGTGTGCCAGAACGACGTGTATGCCGAGGGTGCCGCGTTGGCCCACAGGAGTGCGGCGAGCGCCGCGGCGACCAGGACGGCGGCGCCGCCGGTCTCGGTGCGCAAGAAGGTACGCAGCGGGGAACGCGATCCGCTGCTGCACAGCGTCTGCCCGGTGTAAGCCTCTGGGTCAGGGGACATGGGTCAGATTCTCGTTCGAGGCCTGGCGAGCCGGCGTGCGGACGGAAAGCCGGTGCGTCGGCAGTGGGTCGATTCGCAGGCTGGTGGGCTCGTGGGTCATGGCAGCGGCGCCGGCCAAATTCACGGGGGCCTCGTCGGCTGCGTCCAGGCGCTGGAGCACGCGGCCCCGCATGCACCGTACGTCACGCTCCCCGAGCTTGGAGTACGCCGGCGTCGGGAGACGTCCTTGCCGCCCACCTGCCGCCCTACGCCCCCGGCCGCAACCCAGTCGAGGGCATCTGGTCCCTGCGGCAGACGAAGCGCTCTCGGGCTGCGGGTAGCGCTCGGCCCTGGCGGCCGGTGCCTGCCTGGCCCGCGTCTTTGGGGCGGCCGTGAGAATCATTCCGCCTCCTTCTCGGGCCCGATCTTGCGGATCCGCGTGAACGGTTCAGCAATGGCAAGGCCGTCAGAGGAAGCACGACCACTGACAGTAGGCCTGCCGCCACCAGCGCGGCGGCGTTAGCTGGTCGGATCGCCTCCAACTTCAAGCCGATCGTCGTCGCAGCCACGATGAGCGGAACGAGGTGGCCTGCAAGAGTCCGCTGGCCATGACCTCGGCGCGCGAGAGGCCGGCGCTGCGGTAGACCAATGCGGGCACTCCACGAACGAGGAGGAGCGCGGCAAGGAACACCGGTACCCGCAGCGCCGTTCCGGCGTCCGCGAACGGGGCTCCAAGGTCGAACCGGATGCCGCTCGTCACGAAGAAGACCGGGATGAGAAAGCCATAGCCGAGGCCCTCCAGTTTGACGTGGAACTGCGGATGCGTCTGTTCGGAGTCGGGGTCGACCAGCCGTAGCACGGCCCTGCGATGAAGGCACCCAGAACGGCCTCGAATCCGAGATGCAGGGCGACCGCGGATAGACCAACGATCAGAGCCATTGTCAAGCGGACCCGGACTCGAGCGCTCGTGTCCGCGCCAGGTTCATTACCGTCTGGGAGAGCCACATGGAGCGTCCTGCGCGTATTGAGGCCGCCACGATGAGCACCATCAGGCAAGCAAGGCCTAGCAGGAGAAGCAGCCTGGAAGCCGGCCCGATGCATGCTCGGAGAAGAACAGCGACAGCAACACCACAGCGCTGATCTCACCTGCCGAGCCTCCACCGATGGTCAGCTGGCCAACCGGCCGGTCGACCGCGCCGGCGTCCTCGAGGATCGGGACCAGAAGTCCCAGAGACGTGGCCACCAGCGCGGTGCCGAGGAGCAGCGGGCTCCGAACAACCCGGCGATGTGCAGCGTCCAGCCGAGGGCTGCGGCCAGCGCAAGTGTGCCGGCCAGACCAGTGCCGACGAGCCTCGCCCGCGGCCCGCGTAGTTGCTTGAAGTCGATCTCGAGCCCGGCAAGGAACAACAGGAAGCTCAGTCCAGTGATCGACAAGGCCTGAACGGTGGCGTCTGGCTGCACCACGTTCAGCACCGCCGGGCCAAGAACGACGCCAGCCACGATCTCGAGGACCGGGCCCGGGAGAGGGACGCGGGGCACCAGGGCGAGGAGGAAGGGGACGCCGGCGGCTACCGGGAGAACGATGACCAGGTTGTCGTACGACATTGTGACTCCGGCGGCCGGTCGGCGGGGCAAGGTTCTGACCCAGATTGCCTCATCCAACGTGCACGCCACGGTCAGCGGCTTCCGGGCTGCTGGCGACGAAGGCGAGAATACTCACGTTGGGTTACCCTGTCGATACGATGGGTGGTGAGGGTACATGGTCACGCGCGGATTCACGGGACGTCCTCGACGCACGGAAGGCGCGGTCCCGCCGGGGCAGTTCGTCACCAGCGACTTCCCGGTCCTCACGGCGGGCCCGACCCAGCATGTACCGATCCGCGCGTGGGAACTGGTGGTCACCGACGGGACCACGGAGAGAACCTACACGTGGGCATCCCTGCGCGATCTGGGCGTGGTGGACCTGACCACCGACATTCACTGCGTCACGCACTGGTCCAAGCTGGCGACGACCTGGCAGGGTGTTCCGGTGGCGGCCGTGCTGGAGGACGCCGGGGTGGCCGACGAGCCCTTCGCGCTGGTGTCCTCGTACGGCGGCTACACCACGAACGTCCCGGTGGAGGACTTGGTGAACCGCGACGCGATGGTCGCGGTGGGCTACGAGGGCGGTCCGATCCCGGCCGATCACGGCGGGCCGGTCCGGCTGCTGGTGCCGCACCTGTATCTGTGGAAGTCGGCCAAGTGGTTGCGCGGGATCCGGGTGATGCCCGAGGACGAGCTGGGGTTCTGGGAGAACGCCGGCTACCACCACCGCGGTGACCCGTTCCTCGAACAGCGCTACTACGGTGACTGACCGTTCAGCCATGCCACCGCGCGTGCGCCCCGTTCACGGCTGGCGAGCCGCCACTGTGGCCGGTACGGCGCGTGAGAGCGCCTCGGCGCGCAGCATCCGGCTCGCCGTCGCCGGCTGGCCGGGGCATGTCGCCGGCCAGCACATCGACGTCCGGCTCACCGCCGAGGACGGGTACCAGGCCACGCGCAGCTTCTCGCTGTCCTCCGCGCCCGGGGAGGATCCGCAGATCACCGTGGAACGCGTGGACGACGGCGAAGTCTCTCCGTACCTGGTCGACGTCGCCACCGACGGTGATGCCCTGGAGGTCATGGGACCGGTGGGGGGCTATTTCGTGTGGCAGCCCGGCGACGACGTACCGCTGCTCCTGGTCGCGGGCGGCTCCGGCATCGCGCCGATGCGCGCCATCTGGCGGGCCGCCCGCGCTCACGGCACTGAGGTGCGACTGGTGTACTCCGCGCGCACCGCAGACCGGGTCATCTTCGCCGACGAGCTGCGCAGTCCCAACGGGCCGGAGAGCACCATCCACCTGACCCGTCAACGCGCGGCGGGGTTCGAGCACGGCCGGCTGAGAGCCGAGCAGCTGAGCGCGCTGCTTCGTCCGGGTGGTGTTCGCGAGCCGCGGCTGCGGGCTTACGTATGCGGCCCGACCGCCTTCGTCGAGGAAGCCTCCCGCGCACTGATCGGCGCCGGCTTGGACGCCGACTCGTTGAGGACCGAGAGGTTCGGATAGGAGGCCCGCAGTGAACGCAGAGGAAGACCTCCTCTCCGTGCCCCCGGAGGACGGCTATGTGGACGGCAACGCCGTCGCCGGGGCGATGTCCCTGGCTCTGGGCCGGGACGCAACCACGATGGTCCTGGAGTGTGCCGAGTGCGGGGATCGGCACCGCGTCGCCGAGACCAGGGTCTATCTGCGCTGTCCCGGCATGGTGGTGCGCTGTCCGGCGTGCTCGGCGTGCGAGGTGCTGCTCGTCGACCGACCCCGCCGGCTCCAGCTCACCCTGATGTCGATCCGTACCTTGGGGCTGCCGTGACCCCCGCCCCGCCGGGCGAAGACCGCGAGGCGGTGGCCGAGCGGCGTGCTCGGGCGGCCCGGTCGCTGGATGCGCGGACATCGTCGACGCCCTCGGACGAATCCATCGGCAGCACGCACACATTCACGACCTCGTCACTCCGACAACAGGCCGGGTCCTGTTCGGGCCGGCGGTCACGATCTCCTTCTTCCCCTCCTGTTCGGTGATGGTGGACCCCGAGACCCGCACCTTCGGCGCTCTGTTCCAGCAGGCGTGGGGGTCAAATCAGACGATGCCCGGGGCAAGGTGCTGGTACTGGCGAGCAACGGCCACCGCGACGTCCTCATCGGCGGCGGCACCAATCTTTCCCTGCTGGCGCGCTACGGCCTGGCCGGTGTGCTCACCGACGCATGGCTGCGAGACTTCGCCCAGCTGCGGTCTTACCCCTTCGCGGCCTACTGTTCCGCGGAAGCCGTGCGATGGGTCGGTGCTGTGATCACGCCGTACCAGGCGAACGTGCCGATCGTGGTCACGGGGGTGGGAGTGCACCCGGGGCAGTGCGTCTTCGCCGACGACTCTGGCGCGGTGGTGAGCCCGGAACCCGACATCGACGCCGTGCTAGACGGAGCCGTGACGGTGGGCAAGGAGGAGGCCGCGTTCCGTGCCCAGGCCGAGCAGGAGCGCACGAGCGGCGGAGCCGGCATCGAAGGACAGCGGGAACGCTGACACACCAAGGGCAACGAGGGACCGTCACTCCGGCCGAAGCGGGCTCTGCGAGTCAAGTCCGACACCGGGCCGGTCGGCGGTCGTCCAGCTCACTATCGCTGTTGGCCCGTTCCAGGGCGCTCAGGGGCGCACGCGAATGACGGTCTTGCCCTTGCGCCGTTCGGTCGGGTTGAGCGCAGGGACGGCGTCGTCGAGGGTCGCGACGGTTCCGATGTGCGTGCGAAGGCGCCCGTCGCGCACCCGGTCGACGATCTCCACCAGCTGGCTCGGAACGGACTCGACGACGAAGTCGACCGCCAGGCCGTCGACAGGGCGAGCCTCAACAGGCCCGACCACCGACACCAGCGTCCCGCCAGGCCGGATGATTCTCGCCGAGCGCCTTTGGATGTCAGCGCCGATGACATCGAACACCACGTCGACCCCGCCGATGTCGTCGAGATCCTCGGTGGCGAGGTCGAGGAACTCGTTCGCGCCGAAGTCGAGCGCCGCCTGGCGGTCCGCCGCCCGCCCGGTACCGATGACGTAGGCGCCGAACTCCCGGGCGAGCTGCGTGACCACAGACCCGACTGCGCCGGCGGCGCCGTGTGCGAGGACGCTCTGCCCCGCCTGAAGACGACCGTGCTGGAACAGACCTTGCCACGCGGTCAGGCCGGAGATCGGCAGGCTCGCACCCATCGTGAAGTCGACGTTCCCCGGCAGCGGCGCCAGGTTGCGTGCCTCCACGGCCGCGTACTCGGCCAGGGTTCCATCGCGGTGCCAGTCCGTGATCCCGAACACCCGCTGTCCCAGCGAGAGCCCCGTCGTGCCGTAGCCGAGGGAGGTGACCACTCCGGCGAACTCGTGGCCGATGATCGCCTGGGCGCGATCGCGACCGGCGCGATCGACCCACGTCGAGGGCCACTCCCACTCCGCGGGGACGAAGCCCGACGCATGGACTTCAACGACGACGTCGTTGATCGCCGGCGTCGGCTCAGGCCGCTCCGCGAGTGTGATCCCGGCTGCTTCCGCGGCCGGATCCGTCGCGACGATTGCCTTCACTGGTACCTCCGTACATCTCGTGCTCGCCAGCTCTGTGCGCCGCCCAAGCCATGGAGCCGGCTGATCAGCTCACAGAGGAACGGCAACAAGATCCGTCACCACAGACGGACGGACCACTGCAACGCGTCGAGTCCAACGGGAGCTCGACGAGCAGCACACACCCAGGGCAGCAACACCCACCCACGCGCTAGTCTCACGGCGATGTCGTATAGGACATCGGTACGACACGGCTCGTGCGATAGCGACATCAGCCGTAAGACCCAACAGTCGAGGAACGTCCACAACCATTAGGTCGAAGCGGTCCTTCCCCTGACGGCGTGCTCGTAAGTACCTGTTGCAAAGCTAGCTTGTTCCTGCGCCGGCGAGTTGATGAGGATCTTTGAAAGTGGCTCTGCCCGCAGTTCCGTGAATCCCCAGGTCAGCGAAGTGAGCGAGGGATCGTTTCGGCAGAGTATGTCCCGGCATGGCGAGCAAGACGGTCGAGGCTGTGCTGCTTCCCGGGATCGATGTGCGAGTGGAGCGCGTCAGCGACTCCTGCGACGTCCTGGTGGTGGAGGCGGTGTCCACCGCTCGCGCGGGTCGGTGCCCGGACTGCGGAAACAGGCGCGGCGCACGCACAGCTCGTATCAACGCGGTCTGAATGAAAGGCCGTTGGGCTCTCACCGGGTCATAATCCGCCCGCGTGTCCGCCGGTACTTCTGTGACCGGAAGAGCTGTTCCCGCAAGACGTTCGTGGAGCAGGTGCCGGGCCTGTCCGAGCGGCACCGTCGCTCCAGCACCGGGCTGACAGGCTGGCTGCGGTGATCGCGATCGAGCTCGGCGGTCGTCCGGCCGCGCGGTTGTGCCGCCGCCAGCGGCTGGTCGCGGGCCGTACCCGGCTGCTCAGGCTGTTGACGGCACCGACGGTGCCAGACCGTGCGCCGCGGGTGCTGGGGGTGGACGAGTTCGCCTTCCCTAGGGGCTGCACCTACGGCACCGTGCTGGTTGACGTCGAGGCCAGCCTGGTCGTGGACGTACTGCCCGACCGCACCTCGGAGACGAAGCACTCTGGAAACAGGGGCAGGCGTCGCGTCGCCACCTGCGGTCACAAATGCGGGCACCCGGCACGTAATTCTTCAGATGGCGGGTTCGGGAAGCTCTCCCACGTGTACCTTCACGACCTTCACGTGCGTGCAGCCGGCGGCTTTGAGGGCTTGCCGGCGCCGGATGGCGGCCCGCCTGTCGAAGACGCCAGCGGACGCCTGTGCAGCACCGTCGGGATCGGTCCACGTCAAGCCGTAGCGTCGCACTGCGGTCGTCATGAACCCGATCCTTTCCACTCACAGCCGGTCTCGAACACCATACGGACGGCCTGTGGGACATGATCGTCTTCCTGCGGCGAGCCGGCCTGGACCTGGGCCAGGAGGAGGAGATCGCTCCTCACCTCTGATCGAGTGGACCGGCCCGGGCCCGCTGGTCTGGGAGCACTGAGGGGATGCGTGGGAACAGACGCGGGCGATGTGCTGCGGATCAGGTCAGGGGAGCAGAGGGGTGTCGGGGAGGTAGTCGTCGGCGCTCTCACCCGTGACGAGGTAGACCACGCGGCGGGCGATGGAAACGGAGTGGTCGGCGAAGCGTTCGTAGTAGCGGCCGACCAGGGTTACGTCCACGGCCGTCTCCACCCCGTGGTGCCAGCGCTCGTCCATCAGGTGATGGAAGATCATGCGGTGCAGCTCGTCCATCCGGTCGTCGTCCTGCTCCATCTGCAGAGCCGCGTCGACGTCCTGGGTGATGAGCACCTCGGCAGCCTGGGCCATCAGCCGCTGGGCGAGCTGGCCCATCTCCAAAAGCGTGCGGCGCAGATCATCCGGCACCGCGTGCTGGGGATGGCGCCGCTGGGCCACCGTGGCCACATGCTGCGCCAGCACGCCGCAGCGTTCCAGGTCCGCGCTCATCCGCAGTGAGGTGACCACCATCCGCAGGTCCGTGGCGACCGGCTGCTGGCGGGCCAGCACCGCGATCGCCCGCTCCTCCAGGTCCCGCTGGAGCGCTTCCACCTGCTCCTCGGTGGAGGTGACGCTCTGCGCCTGCTGGAGGTCGGCGTCCAACAGGGCGCCGGTGGCCCGGCCCATGGCCGAACCGACCAGGTTCGCCATCTCCACCAGCGCCTGAGTGATCGACTCCAGTTCCTTGTGATACGCCTCGCGCATCCCGTCCTCACCGCCCAGTCCGCGAACCCCGACCTCACCGGCCGCCAGCCTCCCACACCGCTGACCCCGAAGCTGTTTCGCCCACCACGTACAACGAGCCCTGGACCTCGATGACGGCGAACAACCGCGAACCTCTGCGGACCTTCCGCGCAGGTGAGAGCACACCACCCCCAAGGCAGCGCCCCCAAGTTGCTTACGGGACGAAGAGGTCGTGGCTTCACATCCCGTAGTCGTCCGGCACACGGAACACCGGTCCTCGAGCACCCAGCAGTCCGGGGACGCCATGCCACAGGGCCACCCCGTTTGCTCGTCGAGCACGGCGGTCTGCGCCGCTGCATCCGTCATCCCCACGACGGAAGCCCCATCACCAACGCTTCCTCAGCAGCGTCAGCGGCTCCTCTCCAGCCGACAGCGGGGCGGTCTGCAGATCGCGAGCGGTCGCTGTCATTGACGCTCGCCGCCGAGTTCGTCGTAGTGCACGCACAGGGCGAGCAGGACGCGGGCCAGGCGGTGGGCGTAGGCGACGCGAGAGCCCGGCTCGGGGCGCGGCTGAATGTCAGCTTCCTGCGGGCCTCACCGACGCAGGCGAGTGCGCAGTAGGCCTTGACGTTCGAGGGACGCGGGCCGACCGCCTGCTCAACGTCCGTGAGGATCAGCGCGAGGTGGCCGCGCAGAGCGAGCGTCAGGGTGTCGACGTCTGTGGCCGGCGGGAGTGCCCCGGGGCCGCCGTCGGGGCCGAGGAGACGGCGCGCGGTGGCCCGCATCGTTTCGACGTCCGGGGGGTCCTGTGCCAGGGCGCTGAGCGCGGTGTCGTGCGTGGTGCTGGTCATGCGCCCGCTCCTCGGTGGAGTGCGTCGCAGGCGCTGGGCGACGTCGGGGCGGACGCGGCCGAGTTCGACGAGCCGCACCCGTGCGGTGGCCTGCGGGGCTACGCCGAGGGACTGTGTCCCGCCCTCGGCCGGGCGACGCATAGGGTCCCGCTTCCTGACGCCCTCACCTGTGATTCGGAGCCGTCACAAGGACGGATGGGTGCGGATGCGACCTGTACCCACCTCACCCCCTACTCGTCAGGGACTTGTTCTGCGCCACCTGCCCACCGGCGCCACCATCACCCTCAAGCCGGCAGCAGGACAACAGGGGCGGGCGTCCTGCTCATCCTGCCACTGGAGGAATGTGCGGCCGTTCATCCGCTGGCGGAAGCACGGAAACGGTCGCGCCGGGTATGCGTGGGCCCCAGACTCGCCAGGGTGAGCGAATGGGTGACGGCAGTGATCGGTCTGCTGGGTGCCGCAGTTGGTACCGGTGCGGCCATCTGGGGTGCGCAGAGGCAAGCGAAAGCGAGCGCAGACGTGGTCGCCGTGCAGATGCGCCGGGAAGACGAACGCTGGATGCGCGACCAGCGGCAGGCGGCATACCACGCGATGCTTCAGGCCGAAGGAGCCGTTGACGATGCCGCACTAGCCCTGCGGACACTGCTGACTGCCGACCATCAAGTGCCGCCTGAGCAACGGGAGATAACACATGCGGCTACCCGAGGCGCCTACGCTGCGTTGACGCTCATTCAACTGTGCGGGCCGCAGACAGTACGCGAAGCGGCCCGCAGGCTGCGGAATACCGGCGACAACCTGCTCGAATTTCATCTGCGCTCCGCGGGGCGGCCCGAAGGGGGCCCCGCGCTCACGTTGCTGGCGCGGGGGCATGCGTTGAGGGATTTCCAGCAAGCAGCGACGGAAGCTCTCGGATACGACTCGCTGGACTGAATAGACGGGACCCCCGGTCAGCGGTCACGCAAAACGGTTCAGGCCCCTCCAGCGCGGCTGGCCCTGTCGCGGCGATCTCCTCCACGCGGCCGGCCGGCCGCCACCGGCCTCCCTATCGGCCCAGCAGCAGGTGCGGCGTCATGGGAGTACGACTGTCTGGCGGCATCGGACCGCTGCGGGTGTCAGTGCCCGTATTCGGGGCGGCCAGCGGATTCGCAGGGCTGTGCGTCTTCTCAGTGAAGCTGCTGGTCTGGCTGCTCTGGTGGGAGCTCGTCCTGTGCTGGTACGTACTCCTCGGCTGCTACTGGCTGCTGAGAGCCGTGTACTGGGACGGCCCGCGCACCGCGTGGCGCAGGTGGCAGCGTCGGCAAACTCAACAAGGTGCCGTCGGCGGCAGTGCATAGCCGCCGTGTCTGTTCACTACCATCCCGATCCCGTATGCCGCGGCGCCCAGCATTCCGTCACTCGGCCGGTTGCGGTCCCATCCTGGCGGCCATCCGTGCGGACTCCTCCGGGGACACCAGCCGTACCATGCTGCGGAACGCGCCCTTGACCTCGAAGAAGCACGAGAACTTGCCGTACGGGCCGATTCCCCGGCACTCGTACAGGCCCGCCCCGGGCAGCGGCCACCCGTAGGGCTGGTCACGGCCGCGGTTGAGGAAGGTGCGCGCGTATTCGTACTGCTCGTTCGTGCCGCGGATCCGGGCGACCCAGCCGCCCAGGGCCTCGCAGACAAGCCGCTGCGGCGTGATCGACACTCCTGGGAACACCGCAGCCGGATGCGCCGCCGCGAGGTTGACGGGGACGTCCAGTGCGGCCGTTGAGGCGGCCTTCTGTTCCGGGGTGGCGTGCCGCTCGCAGACCTGCGGGTGCGGGCCGAGGCCGTACCAGACCATGAGCGGATTCCGGCAGCGCGTACCCCGGGTCGTAGTCGTCGTGCACTGGCTCACGCTGGCCCCCCGGCCGGTCACATTGGAGCCGGACCCCATCGAGAGGCCCGGCGGTCCCGAACACCCTCTACGGCGGGACGTCGGCAGCGTAACCGGCCTGGACACGGTGGTCACCGACTAGGACTCACCTCGCATACGGTCGCCCGATTCTTCTCCTCCCCCAACTGCCTCCAGGCCTCGACCATCGCACTGCTGAAGGCGGCCGACAGGAACAAGAACATCGGCGTCAGGCCCCGGTGATGGCGCGCTCTGCGGCGTAGGCGGTGCGGCCGAACCTCTTGGTCTCGGTGGCGAACACGTCGTCGAGGGCGCTGAGTCGTACGGCGTGGTTGCTTCGCGTCCACTTGGAGCGTCCTCATCGCCGGGGCTGCCCACCCGGACGCCCGGGCGCTGCGCCGTAACGCAGCACGACGACACCGTAGACGGAGCAGGGCGCGGCCCTGAACGGCGGCCCGGGAAATCGGGCCGCCGGTGGGCAGATCAAGATCGGCTCAACGGATCCTCTTTGCCAATTGGTGATCACTTTTTGCTGTCACGCCGGGCTACGATCCCCCGGCGCTCCGGGAAATGGGGGGCCTGGAAACAGGAGTACGGAGAAGATCGAAGTGAGACGAAGACCGGCTGTGGCGGGGGTCTGGGCAGCCATGGCGATGGCGCTACTCGTTGGGTGCGCCCCCACGGCAAGCGGCCCCGCGGCGAGCAGAGCGGGGGACGGCGGCGCCGCACCAGACAAGAATGCGCTCACGTTCACCTATCACCGGCACAGCGGTGACAACTACATCGACCAGCAATTGTTGATCAAGAACACCGACAGGGACTCCGTCGTCCCTGCACTGGCGTTCACCGCGCTCGACCAGCACGGTCACCAACTGCCAGGAGTGCAGGTCCGAACCGTCTACGGCAGCGACAGCGGCCGTTTGGTCGTTCCATACGGGTGGGGTTACGACATCCTGCGCTTCTCGGGGCCCGGCGAGCACCAGGTGTACGACGTCCGGGTCACCGTCACTCACCTGACCACAGCCAAGGTGCGGGCCAACGTCCACCCGGTGAGCACCCAGCCCCTGAACGATGCAGGGCAAGCCGTCAGCAAGTTTTCCCGTTTCACCGCCGTACGCGTGACGAACCCCGACCCGTTCGCGGTCTCCGTGCGCGTCGCCTACCTCGTCTACGACCAGCCCGCCGAAGACGAAACCCAGCAAGCGATCTCCGTCACCCCCATCGGAGGGCTCGTCCAGGTCCCGGCTCTCAGCACAGCGACCGTCAAAGTCACCGGCGACGCCGTCCACGCAGTAGCCAGATACTCCAACGGCCCCGCAGTGAGCGTCAAAGCCTACAACTCCCAGTGACCACAGGCGGCGGAACCACTCCCCGCCGCCGGGGGTTTGGGGTGCTGGCCTGCCGTCAGCGGGTACGGACGGCGTAGCCTACGCAAGTGTTCATCGGCGCCTGGCTGCGAAGCGACACGAACGAGGCGACGAGTGCGCAGGCCCGGCTTGCGCACTCGATGGCACCGGACGTCGAACTGCCCGACCCCGCCCCCAGTGCGCAATCGGCGCCCCAGTGGGTGACCGCGGTGCGCAGTGCGGCGCCAGCGCGTGGTCAGTGACCGTGGCCGCACCACTCCCCACCCGAGGCTGCGCAGCGGCCGAGCCCACTGCCGGGCGCGCCAGCGCCCGGACACCCGCTCCGCGGGAAGAAGAGAAACGCCTCCCCCAGGTCCAACACTCACGTAGCGCCCCACCGGCGGCCGTCAGACCAGCCGCACAATGCGCGGGACCGGCCGTTGGCCGGCATCGGGAAGCCCCCTGCCGGGGGCTTCGGACGGGGCAGAAGCCGGGCCCCTGCCGGGCCCTCCAGGGCCGGTGACCGCGTGCCGAAGATCATCGACCTGGACGAGTTCGGCCAGCTCTTTCGCACCTTCGAGCACACCGCGTCGGGGCTGGAGACTCGCCGCCGATACGCCTCCGACCGCGAGGACCCCACCTACACGGAGTTCGCCGTGACCGGCAGCATCACCCTCACCTACGACGACAAGTGGTCGCAGAACATCCGCCTCCAGGTGCAGGCCGGGGAGACGATCGGCCGCGTCCGCATCGGCGACGAGCCGCCGACCGAGGGCCAGCAGTTCCTCCTCGCCGACTCGCCCCGCAACACCGCGGCCGGCGAGTCAATCCTCTGCCTTCCGCGCAACTGTGGGTTCCGAATAGAGATGTCGTTGTCCAAGTGATTTGTCATCAACTTGTCGCCCGGTCTGCCGGTCGAGTCTCCACTCGGTACGGCGCCAGCGTCACGCTGGCGCGCCGCGGTGAGCACAACGCGACTACGACTTGTCCGGACGATCATGTGGCTGCTGCTTCCTCAGGATCCCCGCGTGGTGTTCCAGGATCGGCTTGGCGGATTCGTACGAACGCCGAAACTCGCTCTCGTCGAAGTTGTTACAGAATTCAACGAGACTCGGGAACTTTGATCCATCCGCAAGTGCCTGCCAGGCAGGAAGAGGCCCTTTCAAGTCATCTGGAATCAAGGGTGGTTGATTCGAGTCAGCCTTACCGAGGGTCGCGATTCTTTGACTCAGATATGCTTCATCCAGTCGCTGCTGCCGAGAAACCGGAAGATATTTTTCGTTGTACTCCTTGATTATTTTCTTCAGGTATCGACGCATGTCCTGAAGGTGCTGCCGCAGGAGCGGGTCGCCATGCAGTTGCTGGGACGTCATTACACGTCGCAGACTTTCTCGCACATTACCCAACTCGATGATCTGCTCTGAGTACGTCTTTGCAGTGACATGTGCTGGGATGAGTCGACTTGCCTGATGAGCTCTGTCGTGTGCCGCGATGACTTCTTGAAGAAATCCGACCCAAACTTCCCGTTGAGCCCGGGTTAGATCTACTTGGCGAAGTAGCGCACTGATCGCGCCCGCACCTGCGAAGACCGATGCCAACTGCAGCAGCCACTTGCCGCATTCCGTCGGGGTGTCGTTCGGCTGGCCATAATTCAAGAGCACGATCCCTGCCACGGCAGAAAGCGCCGCAATAGCTCCCAGTTTGAGAGCCAGTCCGGTCAAGATTGATTCGCTAGCCTTCTTTTGACCTACCACTTCTCCAGGCTGCCACCGGCGCATCATGGCGTCCATAGACCGTTCCACGACGCACCGGACGGGCCACCTGCGGACGAACCCGCCTCGGCGGACACCTCCCAGCCGAGCGGCGACATCAGCATCTGGAGAAGCCGACAGATCGTACGGACGAAACTCCGACAAGAAGCCCGGACAGCCCTACGAAGCCCCAGGTCACGTCGTCACCAGACAACGAGTGAGCCTTTTCCATCCTCAGTTTTGGCTGGCCAGATGCAGGCTGAGGACAGCCCGGACGAGGCTCGTGATCCGGGTGGTTGAGCATCGAAGCCGGCAGAGGAGCCGCCAGGACTTCAGAGTGGCGACGGCCTGCTCGACGAGTGCCCGGATCTTCGCATGAGATCGGTTGACCTCCTGCTGGCCTGCTGAAAGGCTGTTCCAACGGCCGCGGTAAGGAGTGCGGACCGTGCCGTCGGCACCCTGGTAGCCCTTGTCGGCCCAGGACTTGATGCCCGCCTTGGCTAGAGCATCGACGATGCCGTGCTCACGTGCCGCCCGGACGTCATGGACGGCTCCGGGCAGGGCCGGTGAGGCCCACAGCAAATGGCCCTTCGGGTCGGCGATTAGCTGCACGTTCATGCCATGCTTCTTGTGTTTGATGCCCCTATGTTCGTCAAGCTGCGGTCGTGAGGGTCGCTGGAT
Organism: Streptomyces sp. NPDC001137; assembly: GCF_040298885.1. NCBI lineage: Bacteria > Bacillati > Actinomycetota > Actinomycetes > Kitasatosporales > Streptomycetaceae > Streptomyces > Streptomyces sp. NPDC001137. The sequence goes on along the minus strand of NZ_JBEPBA010000009.1, from coordinate 312,709 downwards.
CATCAGGCTGTCGGTCGCACGTCACCATGTCGGCGCGTATCAGGGCGTAAATCTCGCGGGCTACGTAGCGCTTCAAGCAGCGCATTACCTCACGCTTCCCCTTGCCCTCGGCGGTGCGGCGCTCCAGGTAGCCGCGGGTGCGTTCGTCCTGGCGCATGCGGGTGACCACGATGCGGTGCAACGCGGCGTTGGCCTGCCGGTCCCCGCCTCGATTGAGCCGGCGGCGCTGGCTCTTGCCCGAGGACTGCTCGACAGGACTGGCGCCGCACAGCGCGGCGAAGGATGCCTCACTGCCCAGCCGCTCAGGGTTGTCACCGGCGGCGATCAGCAGGGCCGCTGCGCTGTCCGGCCCGATCCCGAACCGCTCCAGCGGGCTGGGCGCTTGGCCTTGACCGCTGCGGTCATTCGCCGTCCGAGCTCGGTAACTTCCTGCCGAAGTCGCAAGACGCGCTGTGCGAGCAGTCGGAGCGTGAAGACCGCCGTGTCGGCGGCCGGATCGTCACTGCGGGAGTCGACCAGCTCCGCGCAACGGCGGACCAGGAGCCAAGTCGAGAGCGGCTCCAGCTCCTCGCGCAGCGCAGAGAGCTGGTTGAGCGCTTGGGTGCGCGCCTTGACCGCGGAGTTCTTCGCCAACCGGAGCATGCGCAACGCTTCCACCTGCTCGTCGCCGCTCTTCGGCAGCGCCCGGGCGATGCCCGACAGCGCAGCCCGGGCGGCAGCCTCGGCGTCGACGGCGTCGGTCTTGCCGCGCCGGCGCCGGGCGGATCGGTCGGGCTGGTTGACTTCCACCACCGCCACCCGCTCGCTCACGAGGTAGCGGGAGAGGCCAGCGCCGTAGGAGCCGGTGCCCTCCACTTCCGCCCCGCAATACGGTCCCGCGCTGGCGTGCCCAGTTGAGAAGTTGGCGATAGCCGGCCAGGGTGGCCGGGAACTCCCCGGTACCCAGCAGCCCGCCAAGGTGGCCAAGGACGGCGGCGACGTGCACGTCCTTGTGGGTGTCAACGCCGAGCACCGCCGAAGGCGGCGTGGCCGGGGCCTCGGCGGCTTGGATGGCACGGAAGGCAGCGGCCATGCTGAGGGTGGTCACGGTGCTCCTGTTCGACGACGCGGTACCGATGGCCAGCGCCAGTCGGTGGAGCGGTCAGGACTGTGACGGTGCCCTCTAGGCCAAGGCCCCTATCGGGACACGCTCCGCCGGCCCGGTGGCCGTACGCGTCGCTCCGGCCGGGCCGACAGATCAAACACAAGGCACAAGCAGCCAGCCAGAGTACGAGTCAGGCCACGGCCGAAACGACACGCCATCATCCTCACAGCCCGAGTAGAAGGGCCGGTCGGCGGCGATCCGGTCGATGGGCAGAAGCGTGCCGTCTAGGATCAGATAGGCCTTCATCGACGAGGCCCGCACAGCTTCGGCGAGTGTGGGTGCCATGGAGGCCAGAAGCTCGACGGCCTCGGTGACGTAGCGGTAAGCGGTGGTGGTACCGACGCTGAAGCCAACTGCGAGCTGGGCGTAAGTGTGTCCGTTGCGGAGGTGGGCGAGAGCGAGCAGAGCCTGTCGACCCGCGCTCAGCCACCGCCATCGGGTACCAAGAGCGCGGGCGACGCGCTTGCAGGCGGGCGGACAGGAAGCGAAGGGAAGAGCTGGACACGTCGACACCCGACGGGTAAACAAGCACGCGAAGCCTCTGGTGGAGACGGTTCTCTTGGTCGAAAGCCATCTACCAGGGGCTTCACCTGCCTGTCAGCTTAGTTATCAAGCTCGCCCGCCAGGCTGGAAGGGCCAGCGCGGAGGCCACGGGGAGGAACGGGTTGTTACGTTGTGAGGCGGTTGGCAAACGTTACGGCAGAGAACGGTGGATCCTCCGTGACGTGGACATGAGAGTCTCGGCCGGTGACGTTCTCGCGGTGGTGGGCAGCAATGGTTCAGGGAAGTCGACCTTGCTGAGGATCCTCGCTGGACTGTCCCAGCCCACCTCCGGAAGCGTGTCGGGCCGACCGCCGCACATCGGTTACGTACCGGACCGCTTCGCCGCCCACGACCGCATCTCGGCGATCTCTTACCTCACCCACATGGGGCGTATTCGCGGTCTGTCGGCCGCCGTCGCCCGTACACGAGGAAATCACCTGCTGGAGCGGCTGTCCTTGGTGGGCGGGCGGGACGCGTCGTTGCGCACGCTATCGAAGGGCAACGCGCAGAAGGTGGCGCTCGCTCAGGCACTGCTCGTCCAGCCCGACCTGCTGGTCCTTGACGAGCCCTGGTCAGGTCTGGACGCCTCGGCCCACAAGGTCCTCGCCGAGTTCATCGACGAAGTGGCCGCACAGGGCGGGGCGGTGGTCTTCACCGACCATCGCGAGGCGATCGCCGAGACGCACGCCAGCGGCGTCTACGTCATCAGCGATGGCGGGGTCATTTTGCACGGCGGCCGGCACGCCGGGGGTCGGGTCTCGATGGTCAAAGTGGTCCTGACGGTGCCGCCCACTGGCGTCATGCCGGTGGAGGTGAACTGGTCCGCGCTGCCGGGTGTGGTGGCCTCCGCCCCGCACGGCGGGGATGTCGTCCTGAGGGTGGCGCGGGAGCACTCGGACGCCGTACTGCTGACGGCGCTGCAACACCGGTGGTCGGTGGCGCACCTCACCGGGACTGTGGGTGAACATGATCACCGGTTCGATGTGAGGAGGGCCGCCCGGTGATCGCCCTGGTCCGCTACATGTGCACGGTGCTACTGCTCTCCCAGCGCTACCTCGCGCCGCTGCTGCTGTTCCTTGGTCTGGTGGCCGTGCTGACCAGCAGCGACGCCGGCCCGCTCACCGCGACCTACGCCTCGGTGGCCGGGGCCATGCTGCTGTGCTCGGTCTGGCTGACCATGGCAGTGATCGCTCTCGAGGATCAGCCGCACCGCTCAATCGTCGTCGTCAGCACCGGCAGCCATCTACGCGTTCTGCTCGCGACGGTCGGGACGGCCGTCGTGTGGTGCCTGCTGCTGACGGCTGCCGGTCTGGTGCTGCCGCTGATGTTCGCAACCCACACACCCGGCCTAGCGGACCTGGTGCTGGGCGCCGAGGCCCAACTCACCTGCGCTTTCACCGGCATAGCCATCGGACTGGTCTGCTCACGGCTGGTGTTTCGACGGCAGGGCTACGCGCTCGTCCTCGCCCTGGGGCTCCTGCTGGCCGTGCTGCTGGGCAAAGGCGTTTCCCCGGTCAACATCATGCTCACCCACCTGCAGAACGCCTCAGACTCGACGGATGCCCTGGTGCCCACAGGTGGCCTGCTCGCCGCCGCCGCAGGCTTCTTGGTGGTCGGCGCGGCTGTCACACAGGCGATCACCCTCAGAAAGGCATGAACTCCACGACGGTGTGCCTGAATCAGCGCAGGCCAGGTTGGAAAAGCCTCAATGAAGGCCGTTCGTTAGAGCTCGTAGCAGGATCTTGCTGAACGGCCCTGGTCGGCGGGGCCGTTGTGACGATCTGATCGTTCCGGGGGGGACTGTCACGACTCTGCCGTGGATCGTGGACGACGACTTGTGCGCTGATCGGGCCGTTACTACCGCCCTGGCTTGAGCGGTCGCCGGTGCCAAAGCCGATGCATGACGGTTGTGCCTGCAGCGCATTCGCGCGGCAGCTGGTGCCTCTGGAACCAGGATCCGGTTCCGGGCAGATCTACGCAGTTTCGTTTGGATCAGTTGAGGGTTGGGCGTGAAGGGCCTGGCACGGTCGGCCCGTTCGCGGAAGGACTTGGCGGCGGAAGGTGAGCCTTTCGGCGCGGCGGGCGGGTGTGCCCAGACGCTTGCTCTTCACACGACGTCGCCCCGGACTTCCGGTGTGCGGCAGGGCGAAGTCGTGGGGGACGGCGTTCTTGGGCACTCGGGTGACATGTTCGGGCAGGTCGCGCGGGGAGCGGCCGTGGTAGGTGGCGTCGCCCCATGTGGGCCTCGCGCCGGTGGTGGCACGCGGCCAGGATGCGGATCATCGCCGCGACAAGCTCGACCTTGGTGTTCTCGCCTTTGGGCCGCCAGAGCCTGGCCATCACCGGCAGGCACACCGGCCGGGCCAGGAAGGGCAGGTGGACGATCAGGCCGAGGACGGCGAAGCAGGTCCCCCGCCCGGTGCCCTTCGGCGTCTTCGCGGCGCCGTCGTGCTGCCAGGCCGCGCCGAACACCTTCTTCCCCGGCTTGAACAGGGTGTCGTCCACCGCCGCCACCAGCGGCTCCCCTGCGGGCACGAGGAGGCGGTCGATCACGTGCGGTTCGACGGCGATGTGCTTCTGCTCGGCCCAGCAGGGGCTCATGGGGTTCAGTGGGCTGATGCCGGTTCCGGCGTACAGCTCGGGGTCCAGGGACAGCAGCGTCGCGTCGTCTCCGGTCTGCTGAGCCACGACAGCCAAGGAGGCAGGGTGGAGGATCCGCCAGACCGCCTCCCGCCATGCAGTCGAGGCCAGGGCATGGGTGCGTGTGTAGTCGGCGACCGTGGTGAAGCGGCGGCTGAGGATGTCCCGGCCTGATCCGGGCCTGGCACGTTCGGCGACCGTGGCGGACAGGGCGGGGATCACGATCTCGGCGTAGCCATAACTGGCCTCGACGTACAGGCCGTTGAGGAATTCGTCGCGCTCGGCAAGCGCCTGGATGCAGGTGTGGTCGAGCAGGACGCGGATCACGCGGCGGGGTGCTCCTGTCCGAGGGTCTGCAGGAAGGTGCGGGCCCGGGCCCGGGCCTCGTCAGAGACGGTCACGCCGTGGTCTGCCGGACTTCTTCCAGGGCCTGCTGTGCGCGGTGTTCCTTTTCCTCCTCGGTCAGCTCACGCGTGACCAGCTCTGTCAGGAGCTCGTTCATGGTTACGCACCGCCTCTCAGCTCCTGAACTGCATCGACCACGCTGTCCACCACCTCGGTCACCGGCTTGGATGCATCGATGATCGTCGCGCCGAGGCGTTCGTAGATCGCTCGCATCCGAGGATTCCACTTCAGGGCCGCTGCGAGCTCTTCGGGATGTTGACCGAATGCGTTCGTAGTCCGGGTCGCGAGCCGGTGACGGAGGTTGTCCTCGTCGATCACCAGGCACACGATGACGTCGAAAAGATCGCGGACGTCTGCCTCGTTCTCCGCCGACCCACACAAGAACGCGACGCGGAAACGAGACTCCTCGACGAGGGTCTCAACGCGCTCACGGACGATCGCCCACTCGTATCGATCGAGCCAGCCCCTGGGAACCGGATACGGAGGATCCATCACGACTTCGCCCTTAGCTCGGTCGATCCAGCGACTGAAGCCGTCCTCGTCGGCGTCGAGCGCAACGTAGCCACGCTCTCGCAACACCCCGCAGACCGTGGACTTACCAGCCCCTGAATTACCCGTCACCCACACCAATGTCACGCCGCCAGCGTAGACATGACCACTCCGGGCCAGCGACGCCATTGCCGCGATCAGGCCGCGGAGTCCGATCAGGAGTCACGTGTCCAGGCCTGGCCTGTCTGGCGGTACTCCTCAACAGACAGGGGGTCAACGCCGGGCCGCACCCGGTCCAGGTACAGCAGCCGGTCGAGGTGGTCGATCTCGTGAGCGACGAGCCGCAGCAGGGTCGGGTCAGGAAGATCAGCCACCGACTCAGGGGCGAGATCCGCGAGCCACGTCTTGCGCGCAGCCTGATCAGCAGTGGTCGCTCCCATTGGGTCCAACGGGAGCCGTCGCCGCTGGGACCTTCCGGCGGCGACGGCAGCTGACGAACATTCAGCCGGTCACAGCGGTGAGGCGAGGTGGCGCAGCTGGTCGACCAGAGCGGGTGTGGGGAGGGGGACGGTGCCGATCTCCGGGTGCTGCTGGCGGGTGATGTGGGGGTGGACCTGGTCCATGTGGGGCGGGGTGAGCAGGGGGGCGGTGGACCGGTCGCCGCACCGGGCGGTGGGGTCGAACCGGTGGCGTACCAGTTCGGTGCGCCAGTGGTCGGCGTCGTGGTACTCGCCGCTGTGGGCGTGCTCGCGGAAGAGGAGTATTCGGCGACGTCGTGGCCAACGCCGGCGGCGAAGCGAGCAGAAGCGGGCGCCGCTGCTGTCGTCGGCGAGGTGGAGCAGACAGGCGAAGACGAGCGCACCAGCCTTGTCGGCGTACTGGCTGGCGATGAAGTCGGCCAGGTGGGTGTCGGCGTCGGGGCCGAGGAGCAGGAGGCAGACGGCGTTCAGGTCCCGCCAGGCGCGGTCGGCGTCCGGGGTGCGGTCGTCCTCGGGTGCGGTCCACTCGGTGTAGGCGAGGGCGGCGTCGGCGGTGCGCTGGCGGGGTGGCCGGTGGCGGGTGACCTGGCGGGCGCGCAGCCGGGCCTCGGCCGCGGTCATGTCGTAGGTGGCGTAGCGGTTGGGGGTGCGGGCCTTGGTGAGCAGGTCGTCGATGGCGCCGGGTTCGGTCGGCAGCGGGGTCATGAGGGTTCTTCCCGTCGGGGGTCTCCGGGCAGCGGAGTTTGAGCGTGTGGGCGAGGCGTTCGTGGCCGGTGCGGAGCTGGGACCGGACGGTGGCTTCTTCGTTGCCCATCACGTCGGCGGCTTCGGCGGCGGTCGCGTCGCGTTGTCGCTCGCTGAGCGAGGCGACGGCGGTGTACAAGGCGATGGTGTCGGTCAGCGCGTCGTAGGGGTCCTCGACGTGCACGGGTCCTCCCCATGTACCTGGTACTTGTTCTGTTCCAGGTGCCGCCCCCTCCGCCCCGGCACCAGAGGCACCAACCGCCTCCACCCATAAAGCGCCTCAGCAGGCCCAAGCGTGCAGTCGATCACCCCAGAAAATTACGGACAGTATCGAAGCGATTGCGATTAGTTCAACCACGGGCCGCTCACGCGCGGGGGGGGGGGCGCCAACCTCAGCCCGAAGGTGGCGCCAGCTACTAGGCAAGGCCGCTACGGGAGCCCAGCTCGGCGATCGGCGAGCGGCCACCCGGTGACGCCGATGCCGTCGCATCGCTGGACAAGCAGGTGGAGAGTGGCTCCGGAGAGCCCTGCCAGGATCCAAGCCCCTCAGATCCGCGGCCAACGGCATCGTGACGATGGCCTTCAGCCCCCGCAGCGACGCACTGGCCACCGCCTACGAAGACGGCACAATCCTCATCCTCAGCGGCACCCAGTACAGCGAAATCACCGCCGTCGACGAGCAGGGCGTCACGACACTGACGTTCAACCACACCGGCCGGCTCCTCCAGGGCATCGACCGTGACGGCGTTCTCCATGCCTGGAGAGTCCCTGGCACCTAGTCAGTTGCCGTCGGCCCAGAGGCCGTCAGAATCCCTGCAGGGTGGCGCGGAACCTCTCGATCGTGGCGCGCACGCGGGGCGGCCCCTACCGCTCCATGCTCCCCCGTGGTGATTGTGTCGGTGGGAAGCAGCAACGTCTGACGGTGAGTTCCCGAAACGCTTGAGCGTGCTCGGCGGCAGGAATGTCGGCGAGTTTCAGGTTCTGGCACAGATCTTGGGGAGCGGCTCGCCCCGTGGTTGCGGACATCACCCGGGACGAGCTCGTTGAGATCGTTCGCAGACTCCTGACTTCCTCTGCGGAGAGCAGCTACTATCTGCGGCTCCTGGAAGCGAACGTGTCGCATCCCCGGGTGAGTGACCTGGTCTTCCATCCCTCGGGCATCCTTCAGGACCCATCTGCGGAGCAGATTATCGACGAGGCTCTGAAGTACCGGCCGATCGCGCCTTGCGCGAATCGAACACCACCGTCACCCTCTGCGATCGCTCCTCAAGATCTGTGCCAGAACCTGCTTGAAACCTACGCAGCCAGCCCGTGACGCCGAACGAACTCGAGCGGTGCGAGTGGATTCCGGATAACTGCTGCTTATCGGGGAACCATGCGGCACGGGGGGAGGCCGGCGGCGACGGCGGCGCACGGACGGGGGGTGCCGGTAAGAACTGCGTCACCCATCCTGCTGGCTTATTCCGTGCCCGGCGGGGCTGGCGGCTCGTTGGTCGGGACAGCAGCGGCCGTCTTGGCGTTCCCGGCCGCGGGTGGGGTGTGGAATGTCGATGCGGCCGAGACCGTGGCCGAAGGTGCCTGAGTTGACCGCGCAGGTGGCGCGGGCGGTGGCGGCACGGGGCCCGTACCCGTTGGCGATGCGGGTCCGTGACGAGCTGGGCGAGCTGTTCGCGGACGCCGAGTTCGCCGAGGCGTTCGGAGCCAGAGGGCGGCCCGGCTGGTCACCGGGCCAGCTGGCGCTGGTGACGGTGTTGCAGTTCGCCGAGAACCTCACCGACCGGGCGGCAGCGCATCGGGTGCGGTTCGGCATGGACCTGAAATACGCGCTCGGCCTGGAGCTGGATGATCCCGGGTTCGACGCCTCGGTGCTGTCCGAGTTCCGCACGCGACTGGTCGAGCACGGGATGGAGGAGAAGGTGCTCGACCTGCTGCTGACCGAGCTCAAGGACCGGGGCCTGGTGAAGGCCGGAGGCAGGCAGCGCACCGACTCCACCCGCGTTCTAGCGGCGGTACGCGATCTGAACAGGCTGGAGTTGGCCGGGGAGACGCTGCGGGCCACGCTGGAGGCGCTGGCCTGCGCGGCCCCGCACTGGCTGACCCAGGCGGCGCCCGTTCGGGAATGGGCCGAACGCTACGGCCCGCGAACTCACTCCTGGCATCCGCCGGCTTCCACGAGCAAGCGCGAGGAGATGGCCCTGGTCTATGGCCGGGACGGGTTCGCGCTGCTGGAGGCGGTGCATGCCCCCGACGCCCCGGCCTGGCTGCGCGAACTCCCGGCGGTGCAGGTCCTGCGCACGATGTGGGTGCAGAACTACCACCGCACTGTGAGCGAGGCCGGGGCGGAGGTGAAGCGGCGGGAGAGCAAAGACCTCCCGCCCGGCAGGCTGCGGCTGGCTTCTCCGTACGACACCGACGCACGCTACGGCCTCAAACAGGGCTCCTGGTGGACCGGCTACAAAATCCACATCAGTGAGTCCTGCGACGAAAGCGACGTGCAGGACGCGGCCACCGAACAGGCGGTGATCCCCGTAGCCGACGGACCGCCGCGCTTGATCACCAGCATCGCGACCACCGATGCCACGGTGACCGATGCAGAAATGACCGAACCGGTCCATCACATGCTCGCCGCCCGCGATCTCCTGCCCGCCGAGCACTTCCTCGACTCCGGTTACGCGTCCGCCGAGTTGATCGTGGGCATGAAGAAGAACTTCGGGGTCACCCTGGTCACCCCGGTCCTGATGAACAGCTCACCCCAGGCGCGTGCCGGCGCCGGGTTCGACCGCACCGTGTTCACCGTCGACTGGGACAAGCGGCAGGCCACCTGCCCACGCGGGGACACCAGCACCTGGTGGAGCCCTGCCACCCTGCGTGGCACCAAGGCCATCGTCATCAAGTTCGACAAGGAGACCTGTCGCCCCTGCCCGGTGCGCGACCAGTGCACTCGCTCGAAGACCGGCGGCAGGACCCTCTCCCTGCAACCCCGCGAGGTTCAAGAAGTCCTCGACCATGCCCGCCTCCAGCAGGGCGACGAGCAGTGGCGAGCCAAGTACGGAACCCGCGCGGATATCGAGGGGACTATCCACCAGGCCGTCGCGGTCACCGGCATGAGACGTGCCCGCTACCTCGGTCTCCAGAAGACCCACCTGGAGCACGTCTTCTCGGCCGTTGCACTCAACCTCATTCGCCTCGATGCCTGGTGGAACGGCCACCCGCTCGACCGCACCCGCGTCAGCCACCTTGCCCGACTCGGCCTCTCCCTCGCCACCTGACCGAATAGGCTCCGGGCTCCCAGCTCGGACACCAGGGGACAACTAACCGGCCAGTAGCTGGGGTCGAACCGAACGGACGTGCGACCATCGTGCGCGCACCGTGCGGAAATGCGCCCAGGGCCGGGAGTACCCCGGACCCAGGCGGGTGTTCACGTTCCGCCGAACGGCGGCCACAGCGCTCCGTCAGGGCCAGAGCACGAGCATGATCAAGCCGTGACAGCTATGCCGCGACGGGGACACAAGGACCCGGCCTCGCGGGGCCGACACGCTCCCCGCTTGTGGCCCGTCTGGGTAGTGGGCCTGCTCGCCCTCCTGCTGGCCCTGGCCGTGGGCTACGGGATCTACGAATTCCTTCACTCTCTCGCGTCGAAGGAGGCCACCCCGGAGAACCCCGTCGCTACCCACGAGGTGATCCGCACCGTGCTGGCGACCCTCACCTTTGCTGGCGCTGTTCTCGCAGGGGTCTATGGCTACCGCAAACAGCGCCTTGCGGAGGGCGACGCTCATCGGGCCGACGACAAGCAGCTCGCTGAGCGCTTCACCACCGCCGCCGACCAACTCGGCCACGACCAGGCAGCGGTGCGCCTGGCTGGCGTATACGCCATGGCCCGGCTCGCCGACGACTGGATCGAGCAGCGACAGGTGTGCGTCGACGTTCTGTGCGCCTACCTGCGCATGCCGTACGAGCCCAATCCGGAGGCCGCCTCGACGGCATCGGTGGGCGAATCACTGTCGTCGACGCCCGCCGCATACAAGGAGGGCGAACGCGAGGTCCGCCTCACCATCATCCGGACCATCCGCAGCCACCTACAACCCCAAGCATCAACCTCCTGGTCGGCGTGCAACTTCGACTTCACCCGCGCCACTTTCGACGGCGGGTACCTACAGGGAAGTCTTTTTCAAGGCACGGTCTCCTTCGGTGGCGCGGAGTTCAGCGGCCGCAGCTTCTACTTCGGCGGCGCGGATTTCAGCGCTGGCAGAGTCTACTTCGGCGGCGCGAAGTTCAGTGGAGCCAGCGTCGACTTCACCGGCGCGAAGTTCAGCAGAGGCAGAGTCTACTTCGGCGGCGCGAAGTTCAGCGCCGGCAGCGTCGACTTCGGCCGCGCGAAGTTCAACGGAGGCAGCGTCGACTTCATCGACGCAGAGTTCAACGGAGGCACGGTTACCTTCATTGGCGCGAAGTTCAGCAGAGGCAGCGTCGACTTCACCGGCGCGAAGTTCAGCGCCGGCAGCGTCGACTTCGGCCGCGCGAAGTTCAGCGGCGGCACGGTTACCTTCATCGACGCGGTGCACAGCGGCGGCACAGTCGACTTCGAGGACGTGACAGGCGCCCCACAGAACTGGGGACCTTTCCCGCCAACTGACTCGGGAGGGTGACGCCAAAAGTGGAAGAAGGCTAGGAAGCCCTCGAAGGCCAGGCCTCCACTCGCAGGCTTCACCGCACCTCACCGAAGAGGAAGCCCCCACCGACGCCACCGCGTGTGCCCAGGACTCGGACGGTACAGGGACGCCGGGCCCTGTACCCATTTCCGCAGTCGGCTCACGATGGTCGTGGTGTCACGTCTGGTTCCGCCCCAGCTACCGGCCGGTTAGTTGTCCCATGGTGTCCGAGCTGGGATGCCAGGGCCGAATAGGCCAGCAGGATCGTCACCAGCCGCAAACGACATCGGCGAGCCTGGACTTGCCGATGCCGCGGCGGCCGGTGGACGGCCTCAAGGCCGGTGACGGTGGCACCGCAGTTGCGGCAGGTGCCCTCGAAGGCCAGGGCGTGGTTGAGGGTGGGGCGGGGCTCCTGCTTCCAGGTGAGGGTGTGGCCGCGGTCGGCGACCTGGGTTTCATGTGCTGCGTGGCGAGGGTCCCCAGTGTCGCCGTGCCGACGGCCGTCCCGACGACCTGGGGCCCCCGCGAGAGCCTGCGGGGCCCGTGCGATGATCGGCCACCTGTTCGTTGGCTTGTTTTTTGGCTTGTTCGTTGCCTTGTCCGTTGACCTGTACATTTCCGAGTCTCGACGATTCCTCTGGAGCCCCCTGTGCGTCGGCCTCTCACCGCACCGCTCTCGCTCATCGCCGCCCTGGTGAGCATCCCGGCAGCCGGCCCCGCGTTCGCCGACACCGCCGACACCGTGCTGCCCGTCGTCTCCTCGGTCGGAGGTGACCCGGACGACGCCGGCTATCTGGAGCTCCACGCGACGTCCGACACCGCGATCGACGCCGGCTCCATCACCGCGCAGCTCACCCTGCGGGTCTCCGGCGACCGGCCGGTGACGACCGTCACCGGGTTCACCCTCGTCTCCGGTACCGCGGAAGACGGCACGTGGCGCAGCTCCGACCGGATGGCCCTGGGCACCCACGGCGTCTACGACACCACCGTCGACCTCGCCGACGCGGACGGTGACCACCCGAGCTACGTCGGCCGGGGCGTCGTCCGCTACGAGGACGTGCCCGTCTTCACAGACACCGCCCTGGACCGGACCACGGTGGACTTCGAGCACCAGACGGTGACCGCCACCGGGAAGGTGTCGACGTTCGACCCGGCCACCGGAGTCACCACCCCCGGCTGGACCGGGAGCGAGGTCTACCTCACCGGGACACGGTCGGCGGGATCGAGTCCCTACGAGATCGGGGCCGCCGTCCAGGCCGACGGCAGCTACCAGGTCACCGCCCCCGTGCGTAACTCCGTGTACGTGTACGCGGTGCAGCAGGACGACCAGACGGTCGGCACGGACCCCGTACAGGTGTCCAGGACGACCAGCCCGACCCGGGTCGTCTTCGACAAGGCGGCGGACACCGCCGTGTACGGCCGCTCCTACACGGTCGGCGGCACCGCGCAGTACCTGAGCCCGACGACGGACACCTGGACGCCGCTGCCGGCCGCCGACCACGACACCGAGGTACTCCTGACCGGCCCGAACGGCTCCCACGCCTACGAGCTCGGCACCGGAGGCCGGTTCAGCGAGACGCTCGCCACGGTGACCGGTGACACCAGCTGGACGGCGGGCGTCGGAGGCTTCGCCTTCCTCCAAGGCGGCAACGCGCAGGCCACCCTGCACGCCCTCTCGCACTCCACCCTCGCCTGGTCCGACCACACCTTCACCGGCGCCGGGGCGGTCCGGGTCAAGGGCCGCCTCAGCGCCTCGGCGGGCCCGCTGCCCACCGGGCGCGTCCAGCTCCAGCAGTCGGCGGACGGCCGTGCCGGCTGGACGACGGTGGCGTCGGTGACCCCCGACGCGACGGGTGCCTTCGACGCCTGGCAGACGCTGCACAAGCCCACCGGCTACCTGCGCCTGTACTACCCCGGCAACGCGGACGCCACCGCCACCACGACCGGCGTCGTGCACCTGACCCGTGCGGTCACCCGCATCACCGGCTTCAACGCCTCGCCGGAGCCGGTGCGCAAGGGCCGGACCCTGACCGTGACGGGGACCCTGCAGCGCCAGAACGGCTCCACGTGGACGGGCGTGTCCGGCCAGCACATGACCATCCGCTTCCGCGTCGCCGGAGCCAAGACCAGCACCGGCATGGCGACCGTGACCACGGGCGAGGACGGCAGGTTCACCCTCACGTTCACCGCGAAGCAGGACGGCACCTGGACCGCCGCGTACACGGCGACCAGCGCGTACCTGAACAGCACGTCCGCCGGCGACTACGTCGACGTACGCTGACCGCTTCTCCCGTCCGGGAGCCATTGCAGGGCGAACCAGAGTTCCACGCGGGGCTGCCCGTGCAGGGTGAGCCTGGCCCGCAGGGTGTCGAGGAGGACCGCGGCACCCTGCGGGCCGGCTCGGTCCAGGGGGCGAAGCGGGTGCGGGCGAGTTCGCGGGCGTCGGCCGGAGCGACGAGCGCGTGCAGGGTGAGCGGGTCGGTGGTGTGGACGACGGCGGGTGACCCGGCGGCGAGGGCGTACGACGCCGTCATCGCCATCTGCCGCACCTGGCACAAGACGAGCAGCACCAACCAGCACCCCCAGGCCACCACCACAGCCGACCGCGCAGCCTGACACCGCAACCGGCTGGAACCCTCTTCCAGACCCGCACGCTCCCAAACCGGTGCTCCGACCACTGTCGGAGCACCTCTTCGTGACCGGACCCAATTCCTCAAGCCGTCTTCGCCCTGCACCACAGGGCACGCCGCACGATGCCATGCAGCACCAACGGCCGCCCCGTGCCTCCACTTCGGGCGGCAGGCTGCTGGCACTCGGCGCAGGCCACGCCAACCGTCACGGGCCGCCGTAACTTCAGTCGTTAAAGATCTCTAGGCGCACTCCGGGGGCTGGTCCGAGGTACTTCGAGCGCTCACCACGTGTGAAGGAGCGGTGAACCGCTCTGGAGATCTTTCTCATGGCGGAGAGGGGATCAGAGTGAGAGATATCCCGCGGCCGGATCTCCCCGTCGGCGCCGCCGCTGACGAAGGTCTGGCCATCTGGACTGAACATCACAGACATGACGAGGTTGGTATGCCCGCTCAAAGTGATGCGTAGGCCACCGGTCGCTGCGCCCCACAACCGGACTGTCCCGTCAGCCCCGCCGCTGGCGAGGATGTGGCCGTCTGGGCTGAACGCCACTGACTCAACGGTGTCGGTGTGGCCGGTCAGGGTGGTACGCAGTTTGCCAGTCGCCGTACCCCACAACCGGACCCTCTTGTCCGCGCTGCCGCTGGCGAGAGTGTGGCCGTCTGGGCTGAACGCCACCGAGTCCTTGGCAAGGTCGGCAGCCGCTCCCCGCCAGCCGCCTGCGACAGCGTGCCCGCCCCCTGACCGGCGCGCTGCGCCATCACCCGGTACGTCGGACTCCCGGCCTCCGCCCGCACCTTGCGTAACTCGGCCGCGAACTGCGCGACCGGCCCCGCACTCGGATCGAGCGGGCTCTCAGGACGTCCTGCCATCGACGGCTCACCCCTCTACCCGCCGCCTCCCCCGTGGACACGGCGCGATCACCCGGACGCTACGCACGCCCAGGGAGAAGAGCAAACGACAGGCGCCTTCTTTGGTCAGCGTCACGCGCCGTGCCCGTGACCTGCAGTCTCGCCATTGATCAGGGTGGCGGAGCTGGCTGTCCATTCAATTCCGAGCCCGCTGAACTCGATGTCAGACGCCAGCCAGGCCGCGGACCACCCGCTCGCCACAGGCCGGTCGTCGTCCTGCCGCTCATCACGAAAGGAACCCTCGTCATGAACACACGCAGGCGCTCCGCGCTCGCCATCGCCACCCTCATATGTGCTGCAGCTGCGGCCACGGGGCCGACCGCCGATGCCCTCGCGGCCCCGGCGGCCCCCGCCGTGCCGCCCTCACTGGCAGACACCATCTCGGTCCAGACCAGTTGGACGAGGCTGTGGCAGTCCACCATCTCCAAGGACTACATGCAGGCATATGGCAAGTGGATCTCGCAGGGCTACCGGGAGCCCAATGGATCACGGATCGCCCGAGGCGTCTTCAGCTGCACCGGCGGCGGGGAGGAAACGCTGACGGTCCGGAATCTGGACACCGGCCAGAAGGAGAGCAAGACCCACCGGTGCAACGGCGACAGGCACCACACTCCCGTCGTGAGCTATCGCAACGGTGAGACCGTAAAGCTCATCCTCAAGGGCAGCAAGAAGACCACGGTCGAGGCGTGGGCCGGCCGCTAGACAGGCAGCAAGGGCCGCAACAACAGCTCCACCGTGCCGCGTCCGTAACCAGACCCGGTCAGGTCCCATAGAGGGACTCGCCCGGGTGTCGCTCCTCCGGTGAGATCCCGCGCGTCGCAGCACTGGAGACTCGGTGTTTCCCGAAGGCGCGCGGCCAGCTCCCCGCCTGAGGCCAGTACCAACCGGTATGAACTTCCTCAGCTGTGACGCTCGGCCGGATTCTCACCCGAGCACGATCCCTGCCCTGAGCAAATGCACCGTTGAGGCCTCCGATGCTCGAGCCAGAGTTTGTGCTTCACGGCGTGGCCACCGCTGTGCGGCAGCGGCTCGCGCGACTGGCCTGGCCGATGTCCAACGGGGGTGGGCATCGGCCAGGCCCCTATCTGCCCTTCCAGCGCACCCGTGCCGCCTCCTGGCCGTCATGCCCACAGGAAAGGAGTCCGATCGTGGACGTTCGCCAGCCCGTTGGTGAAGTGCTGGAATTCGAGGGGTACGTACGCGCGCGGCACGATGCTCTGCTGCGCAGCGCCCGGCAGTTGGTTGCAGACCCTCTCGAGGCCCAGGACCTTCTGCAGACCGCGTTGTTACGCACCTACCGCCGGTGGGGGTGGATAGCGGACAAGCAACTCACGGACGCCTATCTGCGCCGCGTCATGATCAACACTCGCACGGAATGGTGGCGAGCCCGGAAGCTGCAGGAGCTCCCGTCCGCGCAGCTGCCGGACACGATCGTCGAGGACCCCGCCGAGCAGCACGCCGATCGCGCGCTGCTGCTGGACATCATGCGAGTGCTGACGCCGCAGCAGCGCTGCGGCGTGGTGCTGCGGTACTGGGAACGGATGTCCACCGACGAGACCGCCATCGCTCTCGGCATGGCACCCGGAACGGTCAAAAGTACTCTGCACCGAGCGCTCGCCCGGCTCCGCCAGGAGCATCAGCGCCGCGCTCCCGACTCTGCTACATCGTCAACCGCCAGCCGTGAATGCCCAGCAGCTGGCCGCCAGACTCGGTGATGCACGGGACGCACCGCATCATGGCTTTGTCGCTGAGAACCGGGCTCTGGCACAGATCTTGGGGTGCGATCGCAGAGCGTCACCGGGTAGGTCGCTTCGCAGCTGTGATCACACTTGTTCTTGGTGGATCCTGATTTCCTGGGGATGGGAGTGGCGGACGACCGTCCAGAATTCCTGGCGGCCCAGGCCGTCGACCCAGCGGACAAGGTTGTCGTCCGTGTCGTGGAAGAACCAGGACTCGAAGTGTCCCAGTGCCCGAAGTTGAGGGACGGGTTCATATCGAAGTTCGCAGTGGAGCTGGATGTAATGATCATGCTCGCCGGAAGCATCGTTGATCTCGAACTGCCGGGCAAGGTCCAGCGTGAAGACGGCCGGTCCCTCGAACGCGTGAGTCCCGTACTGGAAGAGAAGGCCATCAGCGTCCGGCGTGTCCGCGGTGTCGAATCGTTGGGAGCCGAAGCGTACGAACCTGAGCCACACCTCGTCCAAGTCCAACTCGGCCAGGGGCTGCTGCCCACGGCTCAGCTCATGTTGGAGTCGCTCCTCGGCCCGGTCTATGGGCAGTCTCCTCGACATCCCTGTCCTTCGCGGTCTCGACGGGATCTGTGGCCTCGCGGCGATCTTCTCAGCCCACCGCACTCGCTGACGTGATCAGGGCTTGGCTGCAGAGCCTGGGGGAGCCGCTATTGGAGCAGGATCATCCACGTCCGTAGAGCTGCCTCTTGATCTTCTTGATGCGGTTCACGGCGCCTTTCGTGCCGCCGGAGCTCCAGTGCAAGGTGAGGCCGGCGGTCACCGCATCGAGGTTTCGAAGCAATTGGAGGGCGAAGTTGGTGAGGCCGGGCAGCTGGGCTGGCATCGACGGCCTCGATCCACGCAGGGAGCCTAGGACCCAGCCGGTGAGCCAGGATCTCGCCGAGACCGCGGACATGTCCGGCCGCGATATCCAGTCCAGGACAGCGAGCCAGGACGTCCTTCAACACAGCGCGCTCATCTTCGCTCAGGGTTGAGGGGTGACGGGTGAGCCAGCCGGGACCCGCCTCACGGACAGCGGCGGGGGCGGCGCCTTGATCGGTGCGGAGCGCAGGGTGGCAATGTAGGCGCGGACCATCTGGTAGGTGACGGGCGCGTTCTCAACGATCAGTTCGCGATGCAGGCAGGTGACGTTCGTGCATCCCGCAGCGAACCGCGGCTCCAGATAGGGCTCGTAGGGATCCAGACGACTGGGCCGGGCCGGTTCTCACGGAGGGTGTCCTGCCAGGTGGCGGCGCGGGCGTAGCGCAGCACAGTGTTGAGGCCCCAGCACAGGTGGCGGGCGATGGCCCGGCGCGAGTGCCCCTGCACGAGCAGTTCGTGGACCAGGGGCGTGAGCGGCCTTCTTGCGCTGCGCCCGTCGGCCGATCAGATCCGGGCTGGCACGCACTTGATCGTCGCGCGACACGTCAACATCGCTCGCTGTCGGCGGCGTTGGGGAACTCAGGCACTCGCGGTGGGCGGCGACACAGTGCCGCCCAACGCTGCGGCGACCGCGCGCGTCGGCTACCCGAAACGAACATTGGATCGCACACAAAACACACACGGCGCGCCCAAGGCTGGATAGCCATCGGTATGACTCGCAGTGGCGCTTGGCCACTCGCGATGATGGTTGGCCAGTGCGGGGCGCCTTCGCCATGGGCCCCTGAGTCGAATCCACTTGATGCCACCGGGGTCGATGGCGCACTGTTCAGGTGACGTTGAACGAGGGGCGCCAAAGGGAGTGGATTGTGCCTCTCGGTGGCGGGTCGACGCGGAACATTTCGGTGATGGGGGCGTTGTGGCCGGGCGAATACTGAGGCGGGTGCGCCTGCTGGCCCTGGCCGCGTTGTTCCTGGTGGGCTCCACAGTGGTGTCCCTGGGCCTTCAGGGTGGCAGTGGCATCCTGCTGCACGTCACGCAGAGCATCTGGCTGGCGCTGCTCGTGTATCCCGTGCTCTATCTCCTGTCGTTCCTTCTCCTCGCACTGATAGTGCCGCACATGGAGGAGTTTGAGGGCTGGTCCAAGGCCTGGGTCATCATGGCGATGATCTTGGTGCCCATCGCTGCTCTGGTCGTGACGTACCAGACCTCCTCGGGCCTGGACCAGCGGACGCTGCACGCCCGCGGCCGCGAAGAGCGGGCGACGGTGACCGACGTGTACTGGGTCGACCAGGGTGCCGATCCGCCAGCTCACGCCGCGCAGCTGGCCGATCCGTCGGGACAGCCGTTGCCAGGCACGGTGTCCGGGGACGGCCTGAAAACCGGCCAGACCGTCACCGTCACTGTAGATCCCCGGGGGGAGATCCCAGTGCTGCTGGGCACTCCTTCGACAGGTTCAGGGAATTTCCGGACCGCGGGCATCACCGCGGGCGTCGAGATCCTGTTCCTTGCGTGGGCGGCCTACCGGGGTGCCGCAGACCGGCTGGCCACGAAGACGACCCACGAGCCGAGGCCGACGCAGAGGCCCGACGACGTTCGGACATGACGTACCTGCGGCAACGGCCCCAAGGTTCCTCAGCTCCTGCCCGAACCGCTGCCGAGAGCCGCAGTCGGCGAAATACGGACCGGCGTCGGCGTCACGGCCGTACCGGGGGGTGTCGGGATTCATCCCGGTGTCGAACTGCAGGGACTGGCCGGGTGTGCCGCGGACACGCATTGGGGCGCGTCGTCACACGACCGTTTCGAGGGCACGGTGGGCCTCCCCTCTTTCGAGGCGTCGCGAGAGGGCCAACACAACGGCTTTGGTGCCCGTAACTGGAAGGGAGTGTCGGCTGTTTGTCCGGCATGGAAGACGACCTCCTCGTGCCGACTACGCCATGCCTCTGACCGAGCCGCGTCTGATGCTGTTCACGTTGTCGGAGGCGCATGAACTGCTGGATGTACTGCATCATTTCAGCGCCGCAGGTGATGACTCGGCTGCCCAAGCCGGGCGCTTCGCGGCGGAGTTGGCGGCGCGTGTTCCATCACGCGAGGCATAAGCGCACCCGTTCGAAACACCTGCGCGCCTGTCCCGCCGGAGAGACAGTTGAGTCGTCTTGGGCACGCCATATCGCCCTGTCTGCGCCTCGCGTGCGGAGGTGAAGCAGAGAATCTGGCGAAAGCTGTTGGTCTGGATATCCCAACCTCGTCCCGCAGCAGGGCAGTGGGCCGGGGTGAATCCTCGCCAACGCCATCAGTGAACGACTCGGCATGATCGGCCCTTCGCAGCTCTAGTCGCCGAATCCCGGGCAGGTCAACTCACCCAGTTCACTCTCGAGCCTGTCGAGTGTGCCTCCGAACCGCTGGTGCTCGGTGCCTGCGGCAACCAGGAACAGCATCTTGTCCACGAACCGCTCGCCGAGAAGCCGCCCCCGCTTGCCTACAGGTTGTAGGTGCTGGGAGCGCGCGTCGGCGGAGCCCTGGCCCGCCGCCTCGTCATCGCCCCCCGTTGCCTCTCCTTCCCGGTTATCGCCGCTGGCCCCGAACGACACGTGCCCAGCTCCGCTCCGCTCTCTGGCGTCCCCTTGTAAGTCGCTCGCCGTGAGGCACCCCACGGACTTTTTCAAGATTTTTCGGGTGGGCTGCCATGCGGAAATCAACCGTGGGGTGCCGGGCCGACTGCGACATATGAGCGGACGCCATCATCGCCAACAACCGTGGGAGCGAATGTGAGTTCGCCTGTTACCCCGACGCCCGAGCCGCCCTTCCTCAGCATGCACACCGCGGTCGTCCTCCTGACCGCGGCCGTCATCGGACTGATCGTCGGCGGATTGACCTTCCTCTCCAACCTCTCCGTTCCAGGGGCGGTCTTGGCGGGGCTGGGCGCCGGCAGCCTCAGCGTGCCGGTGCTGCGTTTGCTCATCCGGTGACGTCGGCGTCGCATTTACGACAGGCGGGCTGCGCGTCGCACCCCCACGAAGTCGTCCCGCCTCGCGCGCGCACGCCGGGGCGGCGGCGCAGGCCGACGCAGGAGCTCGGGGCGGGCGTCGGCAAGGTTGAGGGCGGGCTCCATCCGGTAGAGGCGGCCGCCGTGCCGGGCTGCGGCGCCGCCCGCGAGCCTCATTTCGATGTAGACGCGGACCGCGCCGAACTTATCCTTGAGGTCCTCGACCCGGTAGTCCGTGTCCCGCGCGAGGAGTTGGGTGTGCAACCGCAGCAGCAGCGGGTGCCAGCCCTGCCCGACGGCGCGCAGCCGGTCGGGCAGTTGCCGTGCGCGGCCGCGCCCCGTCTGGTGGTCTTGCATGTGATCCTGTTCTCTGCTGCCCGCCGCGGGCCGGTCCTGTGACGGTCGTCGTCAGCGCCGGCGACCGGCGCGCACCGTGAGGTAGTGGGAGTGCTGGTCTGGCGTCAAGCGCTGTCCGGACCATCCGTGGCAGAAGGAGCAGCTGGGCCCGTTCCATTCCCAGAAGCTGCTGAGTTCAAAGAGGCGGGCCAGGGTCATCCGCTCGGTGTCCGCGGTGAGGGGGCGGGCGTGCTGACAGCCCTGGCCCACGGCGTGGGAGCGGCCCTGATAGCGGCCGTTGAGGTTGCTGCCATAGACCCAGACGTCGGCCAGCGGCCCCAAGGCCGCGGGGTCTTCCCGGACGGGGTGCACATCGAAGCGGTGCCCGGGAAAGGTGAGCGCGTCGGTCCAAGTGGCGCGCAGGCCGAAGTGCACGTCCTTGATGCGGCGGCCAGTTGCCGCAGATCGGTGTCGTGGGTGGCCTGCGCGGCGACGGCCAGGGCGGTGGCGCGGTCGCTGTGGCTCCAACCGGAGAACTCGCACTCCCCCTCAAGGTCGACCAGGCTCGTGGCAGCCGCCAGCCAGTCGCGGGGCTCCGTCTGTGCCGCCGGGGCGGGCACGGTCGGCTGGCGGGTACCGGCCAGCGGGGTCGTGGCCGGCTCAGGGTGGTGGGGCCGGCCATGGAGGTGGGCCTGGTAGGCGGCGGAGAGGACCTCCAGGTCCTTGCGGCGCGCACGGTGCAGGTCGAGGGGCTCTTGCAGGCTGGTGTCGAGCAGTTGCACCCCGCCGTGGAAGGCGTGGAAGCCGATCGACTCCCACAAGGCGGCAACCTTGGCCTTGGCGGTGGTGCGGTCGGCGTCGCTCACCTCGTCCCGGTTGTCGGGCCATTCGGCCATGCCGGGCTCGGCCGCGACCGCGCAGCAGCCGTCGAACAGACGGCGTATGGCCTCGGCGGCGAACACCGGGCCCAACCCGAAGCCGCGCCAGGGCCGGGCGAGGAACACCCGGTCCAGGATGAGCAGGTCCCCCACCGGGGAGTCGATGGCCTCCTGGAAGGCGGCGGAGTACTCGCCGTCGTCGAGGACGGCGGCGGCGATGCTCTCCAGGTCCCCCAACTCGGCGTCCGCAACCATCCAGCGGTCCGCACCGGTGTAGTCGCGCAGCCGCCACAGACGCAGCCAGCCGACCTCGCTGCCGTTGTCGATGAGCTGCTGGCAGGCGTCGGTGCAGCCGCCGGCGCATTCCTCCTCCTCGTCGTGGTAGGCGCGGATGGAGACATGCCAGTTTTCGAGGGTGTCCTCGTCCTTGTAGGGCAGGGCGGGGTGGCTGTGCGCCGCAACTGGGCCGGGTCACTGGGAAGCTCGTGGGCCGGTCGGCGCGCAAGACTCATGGGGGTGGAGGCTAGACGCCGCCACTGACAATCGGTCCGCCGTGGACGGGCCCTGGCCCGGGCGTCACTTCTTCTTCGGCGCGGTCTGCCGGAGGACCGTCATCCGGGTGTGCCGTCGTCCCGCATACCGTGCCAAGGCCTGGTCGACCTGTTCCGCGCCGGCCTCGATCCGGTAATTCTCCAGGGTTAGGAGGCGCAGCCCGCCGTGGAGCTGCTGGCACAGCAGCCACGCAGGGCGGGATATGCGTGTGCCCGGGCGCGGCCACAGCAGGAGGGCGTGTTCCTTGGGATCGGTGCGGGCCACGAGCCCAATGCCGTCGACGTCTGCCCAGGGGATGCGGAGGTGGCGTCCGCCGAAGGCGCGGAGGGTCAGGCCGGACGGGCTCAGCTGGAGGCGGACGTGGTGTCTGCCAGTGAGGAAGTACGCGGCGAAACCGATGACGAACAGCGGGTCCAACAACACTCCGTTGAGAACGGGAAGCCAAGGGGGAGCCTTCGGCAGGCTCGCCAGCCATACACCGGTTATGGAGGGGGCCGCGAGTGCCAACCCCACCAGGAAGGACACACCCACGGGCTGCCGGCCTCGGAACGTCACGCCCGTCCGGGCCGGTGCCGGTGCGCCCGCCTTCGTCCGCAGCCATGCCTCACCTGGCAGGTCGATCTGTTCCTCGTCCGCGAACCGCGCCAGCGCGGCCTCGAGGGACCGTTGGCGGTAGGTCACCTCAGGGAGCACGCACAATGTCAGGGCACCCGGCGCCAGCTTCGGCAGCAGTCGGTTCGTACGGTCGATTCGCCCCTCCACGCTCCCCGCGGGCCGCACCGCCAGCAGTCCCAGGTTGCGGGCGCCGCGCGGCCAGTTCACCACAGCGATCCGCTCGATCTCCGTCCAAGCGTAGGTGATCTCCAACTCGCCCCGGGCCAGGGTCAGTCCGGCCGCACCGATCACCAGCCGCACGGGCTTGAGGCAGCGCGAGACGGCGAACCAGGCCGCGCCGAGGCACACCGCGCAGGTGGTCAGGGGCACCAGCGCCAGCAGGATCCGCGCGGGCTCGACGAGCACGCCGAACGGGAAGGCATTGAAGCCCAGGACTGTGCCGATCACCGCCACCGCCACGAGAATCCGGCGGTCGGCGGTAAAAACCTCTTCCGCCTGCGGAACCGACGCCCTCGATAGGTCGATGTCGTCACTTGGCGTCCATGCCTCTCCGGCGTACCGGGCGAGGGCGGCCTCCACGGCCTCCGGCGCCGTCGCGAGCCGTCGCAGGTCCGCGAAGCGGAGATTGCCCTCGGTGCCGTCCTGGTGGGGGCCCGGGGTCCGGCGGCTCGCGGTGTGCGGGAAGACGCCGTCCATGGGGCGGACCATCAACTCGTGGTGGGGGCGGCGCAACCGGGTTCCCGGTCGTCGCCGTAGCCAGCATCTGTTGACCCGATGCCAGGGATAGGCGAAGTGTTCGGTGCCGCTGTACTGCACCTCCACCCCATCCGGACTCAGGACCAGGGAATAGTCCTTCGGGTAGCGCTTGCCCATGAGGTGGATCACCGCCAGGGCGCCGAGGAAGGCGAGAATCGCAACCCAATGGTGAGGGTTGGCTATCTGGATGGTGTGGTTTTTGTCGCTGGGCGCGTTCATCCATGCGGTCGCCAACAGCCCTATGGCGATCGGCCCACCGATGGCCCAGCTGCGGGTCCAGTGGAAGGTACGGCTGGGGCCGAACCGGATCTCGCCGTCCACGGGTGCGTCCCGGACCGCGCCCTCCGCGGCCGGAACAACCGGGCCCGCGCCCACGGCCCGGTTCCTCACGAGCGCCAGCCGTGCATGCCCGTCTGAACCCTGCTGCCGCGGCTCCGGGTAGCCCTGCGCCTTCAGCGCCTGGGACAGGGGGCCGTAGAGGTCACTGAGCGTCAGCAGCTTCGCCTTCCCCGGCAGGCCGCCCCGCAGCAGCCGTATGAGCTCACCGCTGAAGGCGGTGTAGCGCTCGCCGACCGGGGCGTAGGAGGGAAGGTCACGGGAGGAGGAGGTGAGGATGTACGTACCCCGGATGTTCAGCGCGTCGCCCGCCTCGGCCTGCGCTCCCATCAGCGAGTCCAGCACCTGCCCGCTGTTGCAGCAGTCCAGGATCAGCACCTTGTTGGGGCAGGGAGACGCTTCGAAGATCTCCCGCACCGCCTCGAACGGTATGGACGTCCACCGCAGATCATTCTCGTCCGTGCCGGTCAGCGCGAGGTGGAGGGACAGGTCGGCGCCCAGCACCCCGTGCCCGGAGAAGTACACGAGTAACGTGTCCGTGGCCGTCATCGCGGCTTCACGGATGGTGCCGCACACCGCACGCGGATCCTCCGAGTCCTGCACCACCGTGCACCGCTGGACCGGGAACCCGCCGTAGGAGTCGGAGGTCAGCACCGCCTGCAGGACCTCCAGGTTGTTGCGTACGGCGAGAAGGTCCAACAGGGTCCCACTGTCGTAGCGGGAGGTGCCGATGAGGACCGCGCGGGAGCCCCGCGCCTCCGGCAGCCGGACGGTCACGGCTGCTGCTGGTCCCGTAGCACGCTGTTGAGCAGGGTGTGGGCGTCGTCCGCGGAGTCAGCCGTGATCTTGACGCTGCGGCCGTCAGGGAGCGTGAGTTCCACGGTCGCCGCCGCCCTGCGGGCCTTGAGCAGCGCCGGAAGCACCCGGACGAACGCAGTGACGGCGCCACCGCCTGCGAGGGAGACGGTGAGCAGCCCGATGACACCCGCGCTCATCTGCCCATGCTCCCGAGCCTGCCTCACCAGGCCCACCCGGCCGCGCAGTTCGGGCTCGCTGATCAGGCCGCGACGCAGCACGTCCAGATCCTCGGCACCCGCACCCTCGCCTATCAGACTCAGCGTCACGTCCAGCATGCCGTCCCCCGGCGGTCGCGCCCGATCACGTGGAGGCCAGTGTGCAGCACGGGGGACCGCCCGGCCCAGCCCTTTGCGAACGGGTGTCTAGTAGCGTGCGGTCTTCCGGAAGTGGGCCTGGTACACGCGACCTGCGAAGTCGACGTCGTAGGAGGTGCTGTCGGCCAGGGCGTCTCCCAGCCGGGTCAGGGTGTGCCCGCCGTAGCCCCCGGCGGCCCGAGGTCCCTGGCTGGCAAACACCCACGCGCTGCCGTGCGGCCCAGGCATCAGCTGGCCGGGGCCACGCAACCCGCCACATACGACCCACGCTCGCCTCATGCGACGAGCCTGGTGGCAAAGGCCGCTATCAGAGTGTCCGCCCTCAGCAGCATCTCAGGGTTGGAAGTTCCCGCCACGCGGACAGAAACCTCATCACCACCCACGGCCTTGGCAAGGTGCACTTCGAGGTGATGGTCCGATCCGACGAGTGGATAGCTGTACCAACGATCTCGGTGCTCATCATCGGTGGCCTCAAGACCGAGTTCGACCACCTGCCAGTCGGTACCATCGAAGTCATAGTTGACGTAACGCGCCAAGAGAGCCAAGAAGGGCTGGACGTTCTCGTTCCAGATCCAGCCCTCTACCCCGCGTTCCCGGTCGCCCTCTACCATCCGGCCAGAGTGCCACATACGGCACGTTCGCTCTCCGCCATATGTCCGTTCACGGAACTGCGGACAGAGCCGTTTCCAAGAATCCCCATCATTACGTACCCTCGCCTGGCGAAGTGGCCGCCGCGCAGACTCCGGCCGACGGCTGGACGAAGCAGCAGCTCGCGGAGCGGGGCGTCCCCTGGCCTCCACCGGCGGGTTGGCGCAAGCACCTGGAGGCGAAGTGGCGGGGCGAGGACGTGGCCCCACTCTCGCGCCATGAACCCGACCAGGAAGCCCTGTTCTAAGAGCAGACGCAGCTCCCCCGCGGCCGCGCGGACCGTGGGCGGCCGTGCGATCCGAGCACGGCAGTCTCCCGCGCAGCAAAGCGGTTCACCACGCTGAGCATCATGACGTCCTATGACAGGGGCGCGCGGCACTGTCGTGCGCCCCTAGGGCGCTGACGTGCGCGGGGGCGTACTCCGATCAGCGTGAACGGAAGACAGGCGCCCCGCAATTGTAGGTGGCGCTCAAGGGGTTCGTCACCTACTCCCAGGAGGGGTGCGTCGAGAGTGATGCATGCCACACGGTCGATATTGGATGGGTCACACAGCGATCGCGACTGCATCAGTGGACGTAGACCCCCTCCTCGCCCCCGAACCGAACACAGCGTCACCACCCGCGAAACGCCGCCCCAGCAGCGGTTGTTCGTTCAGCTGTTCGCCAGCCGCTGCGACGTCGACCGGTGTCGTACAAGAGTCAACCAACCGTCAAAGTGCGATTTACAACCGGAGTTGATACAGGGCTGGTCGCGCGCGGACCGGTCCTGTAAGACGCCATTTCAGTTGGCGTGATCTTGCGGCAGTCTGGGGTGATGGCTGCTGCGCTTGTCGAGCGGATGGTGCCGGAAGAGCTGTGGACGTTGTTCCAGCGGGTGGTGCCGCCGGCACCGGTTCGCCCGCAGGGTGGAGGTCATCGCCGACGAGGGGACCGCGAGGTGCTGGCGGCGATCATCTTCGTGGCCACTTCGGGCTGCACCTGGAACCAACTGCCGCCGGGCTTCGGACTGTCGGGGGTCACCGCCTTCCGACGGTTCACCGAGTGGACCGAGGCCAGAGTGTGGGCCAAACTGCACCGCCTGGTCCTGGACGAGCTCGGTGCCCGGGGCGGTCTGGACTGGTCGCGGTGTGCGATCGACTCCATCAGCGTCCGGGCCCTCAAAGGGGGCAGCTGACGGGACCGAATCCGACCGACCGCGGCAAGAAGGGATCGAAAATCCATCTCATCGTCGACCGCCAGGGCCTGCCCCTGTCTGTCGGCATTTCCGCCGCCAACCTCCATGACAGCCAGGCCCTCATCCCGCTGGTCCGCGGCATTCCGCCCATCCGTTCCCGCCGCGGTCCCCGACGTCAGCGGCCCGGGAGACTGCATGGTGAAAAGGGCTACGACTACCGCCACCTGCGGCGATGGCTCGCTTCCTGTGGCATCCGGCACCGCCTCGCCCGAAAGGGCATCGAGTCGTCCCGGCGCCTGGGCCGACATCGCTGGGTCGTGGAGCGGACAGTGTCCTGGCTGTCCGGGTGCCGACGCCTTCACGGCCGCTACTACGAGCGCAAGCCGGAACACTTCCTCGCCTTCACCGCCATCGCCGCGACCCTCATATGTCACCGCAGACTCGCCAAGTGAAATGACGTCTTAAGCGGTCCTTGAATGCGGTGAGGGCCTCTGGGTTCGGTGGTGTCCTCGATGGGGTCCGGCGGTGTTGGGGTGTTGGTCTGGTCGGCGGGGGTGTCACCTTTCGGGCGGGCGAAGTCGTCCGCGATGAGGACGCGGGGCCATTCGCGTCCCACGCCCCGCCGGCCGATGGCCGGGTGATCTGCGTCGAGGACTTCGGACCGCTCACCGGCCGGCACATCGATCACCGGGCCCACGCTGCCAGACGAGACCACCAGCTGCCGTGGCCGGGCTCATGGCCGGGCCGACCACGGCCTTCACCCCGGGCGCTCAGTGAGCTTTTTCAGAGTGACCACTGATCGAGTGATGGCTGGGCCGAAGCACGCTGGTTGCCCCATAGGCAGGCTTGCTGTCGATGTCGCCGAGGCTGCATGCGTGGGACCTGACCGGCTGATCACCGATGTCACCGAAGCTGGTTGAGGCGGCCGGGGGCTGTCAGTGGCTGGTGGCAGGATCACCGACATGGTTTTCGTACGTACTACTCCGGCGCGGCCTACGGCACATCCAGTACCGCAGCGAACTCATAGACGGCTGCCTCGCCGAGACCGGCCTGGCAATCAGACGCACCTGAGCAACCCGGCCACATCACGAGTTCAACCTCAGTCATGCAGGGCGGCCGCGAGTGCCTCGGCCAGGGTCACGGGCGGGCGGCCGATCAGGCGGCGCAAGTCGCCAGAGTCGGTGTACATCTCGCCGCGGTTCATACCGCGGTCAGCGTCAGCGAGGACCTCTGCCAGCTCGGCGGGTAGGCCCGCGGAGGCCAGTACCTGGGCGAAGTCGGCCACCGGGAGGTCAGCGTAGGTAACCTGCTTTCCGGCCGCAGCGGAGATCGCGGCGGCGAGCTCAGTCAGGGTGAAGGATTCGTCGCCGCCGAGCTCGTACACGGCGCCGGTGTGGCCTTCAGCGGTGAGGACGACCGCTGCGGCCTCGGCGTAGTCGGCGCGGGACGCGGCGCTGATCCGCCCCTCGCCTGCGGCGCCGACGACCGCGCCGTTCTGCAGGATCTGCCGCAGTTGGCTTGTGTAGTTCTCGAGGTACCAGCCGTTGCGCAGCAGCACGCTGGGGATTCCGCGGTCCTGCAGATACGCCTCGGTCTCGCTGTGCGTGGCACCGATGACGGTGGTGGCCGTGTCCGCGTGCGTCGTGCTCGTGTACGCCACTAGCGACACGCCTGCGGATGCCGCGGCGTCGATCACGCGGCGGTGGTTGGCAACCCGCTCGCCCACGGGGACCGAGGCCGAGATCAGCAGCAGCCTTTCCGCCCCCGCGAATGCCTCGGCCAGGCCGTCGGTGTCCGCGAAGTCGGCGCGGCGTACCGTGATGCCTCGGTCGGCCAAATCCTTGATCCCGGCGATGTCCCGGCCGGTCGCGATGATGTCCGCGGCCGGGATCCCGCGCCGCAGCAGTGCCTCGACGGTGAGCCTGCCCAGCTGGCCGGTGGCTCCGGTGACGACGATCGGCATGATGGTCATTCCTTCCTTCCGCGCGTGCTCTTGCACGCCTGCCGCGGTCCGTCCGCCGCGGGATGGAACACAGAATGACCTGGACACTCTCTGTTGGGTAGTAGCCACTTCTTGGTAGGGTACTTACCGCAGCGAAAGCATTGAGGTGAGCCATATGGCTGCTGTCGAGAATGTGACCGGGCCCATGCCGTCATTCGATCCGTACGAGCGCGGCTGCCCGTCGCGGGACCTGCTCGACCAGATCGGCAGCAAGTGGGCGGTCCTCGTGCTGGGCGAACTCGGCCGGAACGGGACCTCCCGGTTCGGTCATCTCCGGCAGGCGCTGGCGGGCGTGAGCGAGAAGATGCTGACCCAGACGCTGCGCACCCTCGAACGCGACGGGCTGGTCAGCCGGACCGTCTACCCAGAGGTGCCGCCGCACGTGGAGTATGAGCTGACCGCGCTCGGCCAGACGCTACGGGAACCGCTGAAGGCGCTCACGGAGTGGTCCGTGCTGCACATCGAAGAAGTCATCACCGCCCGCGAAGAGTACGACGACCGCACTGAGCGCACCAGGTAATCAGCGGCGGCCAGCGGTCTGGTCATAGACGGCCGCCTCGCCGAGACCGGCCCGACAATCAGACCCACCTAAGCCACCCGGCGACATCACGAGTTCAACCTCAGTAACAGAGCATCCAGTGGCTTGGCGGGGTCCCAGGAGGCGACCGGGATACGTACCGGAACCGGGGCGTCTGCGTCGCGGTTCCTGATAAGGGCGAGCATGAGATAGACGGCAAGCAGGCTCTTGCTGGCCCCAGGCACCGGTGATTACCAGACGTCGCGGCCGAAGAGACTGGTAGAAGTCCAGGGTGCCGGGAAGCGCGGCGGACGGGTCGGAAATCAGATGCCCCGCGGGGAGGGCGGAGGCGTCCCGGCTGCTCGTCGGGAGTAGCGAATAGGCAAGGTCGATAAGGGCGGGGCCGGCATCGCATTGTCGCCGAATCGTCCAGGACTCGCTCTCAGCCATCACACGGGCCAGGACGTCCGCCCACCCGCGGACGGCTTGGGTCTCGTCGTCCTCGGCCGGTCCGCGGAGTGTCAAGACGGACGCCACCAAGCCAAGAACAGCGACGGGCAGGCCCAGTAGGCCTGCCGTGTCCGCTGGTTGGAGCCCACCCCGGGCGATCTGCCACACGACATAGGCCACTGAAACCACCAAGGCGGCGATGCATGCACCGAAGAGCACTGTGCGTCGCGCCGATATCCCCCGATCCCAGCCATGGACCGATGTTCTCGTCAACAAGGCCCCGGTGAGGGCCGTTTCATTCACTTGCCAGCAAAAGCATCACCCATACGGCGCCTCCTGCTGAGCGCCTGCTGCACACAGGTCGAGCCCGACACCCCGGTCGCTCCCGGTCAACTGCGCGAAGACACCCGCCGGGCGGCCGAGCGGGCGAAGCAGACCTTTCGATGCGTACGGCCGTCGGCGAGCCGTCTGCCAGACGCGGTTGATCAGTCGCCCCCGGTCGGCGACCGGATCGGCGGTCACAGGCTGCGGTGAGGTGCGCTTGTCCGACTACGGATGGTTGCGGATCGTGGGAGTCGGTGTGTTCACGACTGCAGTGGCATATGCCTGCGATGCGCTGGAAGTCTCCCGCGAGGCGCCACAGTGATCGTGACCCCGGCTCTGCTCGTCGGCGGCATGCTCGTCGGTAGTCATCGGGCCGCCGCCGTCTGCTCGACTCGCGGTCCCGGCTTGTACCACACGACGGTGCCCGGGTTGCGTGCCTCCATCCCGATGCCCATCACCGTCCTGCGGCACTGCTCCTCCTTCATCTGCGCTCCCTCCTGCCCGTCGAACCAGGTATCCAAGGGAGTGTCATCCGCGCTGACGAGCTGCCTTAGGCCGGCATGCCGGCCCAGGCTGACGAGCACCCCCTTGAAGCCCTGATCCAGCACCGCAGGGGCGGTTCCCGCGATGCGGCTCAGCACGGTGTCGGCGGCCTGCACGCCAAGCGGTATCGCGGCCTGGCAGCTCATCCGCAGCGGCCGGCCCGACGGTGAACCGGCGTCACCCGCCGCCACAATACGGTCGTCATCGACGCTGGTGAGCGTTTCGTCGGTGAGCAGCCGACCCAGCTCGTCCACGCGCAACCCACTGGCCGCCGCCAGACCCGGCACGCCGAAACCGGCCGTCCAGATGGTGAGCGCGCTCTGCCGTACCGCTGAATCGGTGAGGACGACCGCGTTCGGACAAACCTCAGCCACCCCGGTCCCCTCCAGCACAGTGACACCGTTCTCCGACAGCCACATCGCGACGGACCGGCAGGCAGGAGCGCCGAGCGTGGGTGCCAGGGTCCTCCCGGCGACCAGAGTGACCTTGCGCCCTTGTTCGGCGAGCTCCGCAGCGGTCTCGATGCCGGTCAACCCGCCACCGACCACGGTGACCACGGCATCGGCCGGCAGCTCCGCCAAACCGGCGCGCAGCCGCTGGGCGGATTCGAGCTCGGCGACGCAGTAGGCGAAATCGGCCGCGCCCGGCACACAGGAGGGGACCGCGCCGGTGCTGCCGACCGCGTAGATGACGTAGTCGTAATCAAGCGCGTGGCCCGAGGCCAGCTCCACCTTGCGCAAGGCGGTGTCGATGCGGGTGGCGTGGTCGACAACCAACTCGATGCCGTCACCGAGGATCGTGCCGTAGTCGACCGAGGGGTCATAGTTGCCGGCCACGAACTGATGCAGCCGGATCCGTTCCACGAACCTCGAGCGGGAATTGACCAGAGTGATGTCGACGTCGTCGCGCAGCCTGAGATGGTTGGCCGCGACCGTTCCCGCGTACCCGCCGCCGATGACCACGATCTTGTGTGAGGTGCTGTGTTCAGTCATGCCCCCAAGACACCGAGGACCGCAGCGACGTGACAGGACACGAAAGTGACGCCCGCCACCCCACTGAGGAGCAGGCCGGCCTTCACAGCGCCGTGATCATCACCGGAGTTCAAGGCCAGCCGCCGGCGCCCGCACACCCACGCGCAACGCCACCGCGTCCGCGAACGCGGGGTGGGGGGGCCGACGACGTGCTCTTGGCTTCCCCATCGGAACTCCTGGGCGATGACGGGCACTTGACCGCCGCGGGCTGTCTGGGAGTACCCGGAACGCCTTGTGGCTGCCCAGAAGGCGGCGCACCGCGATCGGGCCGCTTCTCATTCGACCCGTTATTGCACAGTTGTGACGGTGAGAGCACAGCTCCGTCATGCGCCGTGGGAAAACTCCTTCTGATCGCGAAGAGCAGCAGGCCGAGCGGACCAGTTCGGGTCCCGGGGACGGCGGGTGGCTCCCGCGAGAGTCTCGTCGCAGCGTCATTCACATCCCTGGGGGAACCTCGATGTCCATTCGTAACCGTCGGAGCACCGCAGCCGTCCTCACAGCAGGTGTCGCCGCGCTGCTCGCCCTGAGTGGCGCGGCCGCCACCGCGATGGCCGTACCGTCCCCCGGCCGCGACGCCAGGAGCAGCGCCGCGATGGTCGCCGCGTCCGCGTCCGCCCACACGCTCAGCGTGCCCAGGGGTCTGACCATCAGCGACGGCACCCGCCATGTCTGGGTCAACGGCAAGTCGGTCGACTTCGGCACCGTCGTCCGTGACCTGGCCTGGAATCCTCGCGGCACCAAGGCCGCCTTCATCGACGGGCACGGCAACCTGGAGGTCTCCGACCCCGACGGCAGCCACCGCAGGACCGTCGCCGCCAACCCGGGCGGGCAGACTTGGTCCCACCCCACGTGGCAGGTCACCGCGGCCGACCGGGCGAACGGCATCCCCGCGAAGAACAACCTCATCTTCTCGGCCAAGGTCCACGGCAGCACCGTCCTGGAGCGCGTCAAGGCCACCGCCGACCACGGCACGCCTGCCAGGATCAGCCTGAACAGCGACGCGGACGGCGGCGGCCTCCCGAAGACCGACAACACCTGGCCCAACGTCGGCGGGACCTACGGCACTTCCGTCTACGAGAACACCCGCACCGGCGAGGTCTACATCCGTGACGACTACCTGCGTCAGCAGGGCGGTGCGCTGACCAGGGGTTCCGAGCCCGCGCTCGCACCCGACGCGGAGGAGGTCGTCTTCGTGCGCTCCATCGGCGGGCACGACCACCTCTTCGTCGACGACCTGAGCACTGGCAGCAATGCCGTCAAGGACATCACACCGCACGCCACCACCGACTACACCGAGCCCACCTGGTCACCCGACGGCAAGACCATCGCCTTCCGCGCCCCCACCGGCACGTACACCGTGACCAGGACCGCCCACGGCTTCGGCAAGCCCGTGAAGGTCACCCGGCACACCGGCCTGCCGGCCTACCGCGGCTGACCGCCGGCGGGCCGGCCGCCGGAGCGGGCGAGTTCGGCCCGCAGCTCTTCCAGATGCTGGTCGGCCGTGTCATGCGGCAGGTACTCGACCACATCGAGAAAGCGGAACAGGACCTGGGCCGAGGTGACGGCGAACTCGTAGTCGCCGAAGCCGACCACGGCGCCCAGCTCACCACGAACGGCACCCCGGACGACATGCGCGGTCATGTCGTCCGGGTTTTCCGCTGTCAGCCCCCGCCGCGCGTTGGGGCGCGCCAGATACGGGCAGACCATCGAGGCGTAGAGCATGCAGGCGCGGTGCCCCGGAGCTTCCAGCGTCGCCGCCATGTTGCGGTACGGCCGCCCGGCAGCGAGCGCCTCGCGGATCGCCGAGCTCTCCGCGGCGCCGACCACCCGCCACACCGGCCCCTTGGGCATCAGGGTGTTGCACACGGAACACAGCCGCCGTCGCGCGCACTCGGCGCTGCGCCCGTAGTCGGTAAGCGCGAACTGGGGTTCGTCGCCCTCCCACGGGGTGATGGCGGGTACCGGATAGCCACGGCTGTCCCGAGGCCGGGCCTCGACGCTCGCCGGCATGGGAACGGAATCGAATCGCACACCTCATGTTCAACCACATGACCCTCGCACCGCGACGGGCAATCAGGCATGCCCACACCTGGGAAGTCCCGGGACGGCGTTGCCCAGGCGGGCTTCCGGGCGTTGCTGGGGTGGAGTCCATGCGGGCTCCAGGTGGAGAACGGCAGGTCGTGCTCGGTCGGCTTCGACTTCGCGATCTTCTTGATCTCGCGCCGCTCGGGCAGCGTGAAGGTCTTCGGCCTGCCGCCCTTGTACTTCGGGTACAGCGAGTCGAAGCCGTCCGTGTTGAAGTTGTGGATCACATCCCTCACCCGGTCCGCGCTCGTGAACGACACGTCGGCGATCTTCGCCACCGGCATGCCCTGCGCGGACAGTAGGACCATCTGGGCCCGCCGCCATGTCACCACTGACCCGGTGCCTCTGAGGATGATCCGCAGCAGGCGCTGTTCCTCGTCATCGTCGATGTGTCGAACCTGAACTGTGTCGGCCACGCCGATCAGTTTCAGTGAACGCGCCGAATCGGGATCCGGTTCCCGATCGGCGCGTCGCGGACTGCATGCGGCGGTATCAGCCGAGGTGCCGGGCGAAGAACCTCAGCGTGCTCTCCAGCTCGAATGCCGGGAGTTCCCCGTGCTTGCCGGGGTTGGCGTGCAACGTTTTCTCGGCCGAGGCCAAGGCGTCGAACAGCGCCAAGCTCTGAACCCGCGGCACCCGCTCATCGTCCCACTGCACCAAGAACTCCACTGGGATGGTGATCCGCGCGGCGGCCTCGGCCGACGCCAGCACTCCGCCCAAGCCCAGTACCGCCGCGCGGACTCGCGGTTCGGCAGCGACGAACGGAACACCGAGTCCGCATCCCAGCGAAACCCCCCAGTAACCCACCGGGCCAGCGCCTATGTGCTCGAGTTGCTGAACCGCGTCCAGGACCGCTCGCCATTCCGGCACAGTCTGGCGGGCCACGAGCGCCTGGAAGCCGGCGATCAGCGGGGCCAACTCTTCACCGGCTTCCACGCGAGCCTGGTTCTCAGTCGCGATCCGGTCGTACTCCTCAACCTTCGGCCGGTCGCCATGGGCGGGAACGTCGACCGCCACAACCGCGAAACCGCATTCGGTCACGAAGCTGCGTGCACGAGCCAGGACGTCAGGGGCCTTCTTGTGCTGACCGCCACCGTGTCCCATCAAGACGACCGGACGAGTGGCGGCGGCACCTTCAGGCGTCCACAACACGCCAGGAATGTCGCCGAGGGTGAAGAGCTGTTCGCGGACGCCGTCGGACGACGTCTCAGATATGAAGCGCATAGCGGTTCATGCCTTTCGGGATGCCTCTGCGGGGGCTCCCTAGGCCATGCGAGGGAGGGAGGCCCGACCTGTCACAGCGTTGATCGGTCTCACCTCCTCAGTTCGCAGAAATGCACGGCGGCAGGAACGTATCACGCAGCACTCCACCCTGGCCCGGGCAGGGATGCCGACAGGGCAAACGCTGTCTGATGCGGCACTAGCCGCCTTCATCTCCCTGCCTCCAGCCACCACGAACTGCAGGAGCACCGGAGAGCGGGGACGGCGCGCGTGGCTCGGGGGCGGGGATGCACGTCCTGGCCAAGGCGCACGAGATACGGCTGGAACGGCGGTGGGGGGGAGGAGAGGTGGCCCGGGCTCACGAGTGGGGGCGGCAGGACGAGCGCATCGCCCAGGCCGTGGACAGCGCCGGACGCTACGGCATAGCCGAGTTCGCGCAAGAGCGGGGGCTGAGTCATGCGGCGTCGACGTGCAGCCGTCGCCGGCGGTCCGTGCCCGGCCCCCATCCACGCTGGTTGCCGTCGCACCCGTACCGCATCTGCACCGCAGGCACCGGGACTTCGGCATCCCTCAGGACGCCTCCACCGCCGCTTTGATGCGCCGCGCGAACGCGGGCGCGTCCTTGCGCGCGGCGCCCAGTGCGAAGCCCACCAGTAGCTTTCCGATGCCGTGGCCTTCGAGGACGTTGAAGATCCTCACCCTGGTGGTGCCCGGACCGGTGGACTCCAGGTCGTAGCCGCCTTCGTCGGCCGTCACGATGTTTTTCGAGGTTTCTGCCCAGCGGATTCGGTGAGGGGCCTCGAATTCGGTGATCCGGAACTTTCGGCCCGTCTTCATGCCGGCGTCTTTGACCGTGCTCGTAAAGACCGTGCCGACTGCTGTCGGTCCCTCCGGAGTCTTCGTGATCGCCTGGACCCTCGGGCTGAACTTGGGGTCGTTCGTGCCGTCGGAAAGGAAGGCGAAGACTTCCTCGATGGGACGGTTGATCTCGGCTGTCGCCTCAAACTGACCGGCCACGATTCCTCCTGTGCTGCGGTCGCTGGAGTTGCGGCTATGCGCACGCTGGTTTGCCGAGCACCCTCAGCGTATCGCCGCGGCTCCGCCCACCGCTCGTTATGGGCGCCAGGACGCCGACACGGAGATCGGGGACCTGTGCCGAGGCACTGACGAGGGGGGAACTGTTCAAGTTGCTGTGGGCCAGAGAATGAAGTCGGCGAACGCGCGTCGAGCGGGTTCAGGCCCGACTTCGTCCAGGGCGGCGCGCACGGCGTGCAGGTGGGCCGGGGCCATCTCCAGCGGGGGTTCGTCCGGCTGGTACGTGGTGCGGATCGGGTAGTCGACGCCGGGCTCGCGGGTCATCTCGATGTGGCAGCCCAGTACGTGGGTGACGGCACGGCGGTCGGCGAATGCGATCAGCCGGTCGATGGTCCGTGAGAAGGCTGGCCAGTCCTCGATGTACAGCCGTCCGCGGTAGACGGTGTCTCCGGTCAGCAGGAATCCGGTCCACGGGTCGTAGAAGGTGATGGCTGCGGCGTCATGGCCTGGGGTCGCGAGAGCTTCCAGCACCCGCCCGCCGAGGTCGAGGGGCCGTACCGCCTCCGGGTCGTCGGCGAACCCGAAGTACGTCCAGGACGCATCCCGATCGGCACCGACCACGATCGTGTCCGGTCGGTCGAAAAACTGGCTGTCTCCCGCGACGTGATCGCCGTGCGAGTGCGTGTGGAGTACGAGAAGGCCATAGGAGTCGCGGGGGTTGTGCGCCAGCCACGTCTCGACAAGGTCATCGACAGTCCGGCGCACCGGAAAGAATTCGGGTGACGCCGTGGCACCCGTGTCGATCAGGACCGCCTGGCGATTGCCGAACAATAGGTACAGGAACGGGGCCTCGTAGTTGATGGCCTTGTTCTGTCTGAGCAACACCGTGTGCTCGTCGTACCAGTGCACTTGAAGATCGGGGTCGGTGTTGTGCTTGGCCGACGGTGACCCGTGAATCCAGTCGACGCCCAGGGGCTTTGCGCTGAACTTCCGGACATCTGGTTCGCCCGTACCGGACACGATGCCTCCCGCAGTGCGTCGTCTTGGCGGGCCGGTACGTCGCACAGCTCGTCCGGGAAGGCACGCGGCTTGCGGCTCCAGCAGGGACGCTATCACCGGACATTGTGTACGAGGTGTGCGAGCGAGCAGCTGCCCGGTGGCGGATCAGGGCGCGGTGAACAGCGTCGGGAAGCGGGGCGCGAGCCAGGGTTTGCGTCCCCAGGCAACGACCTGCCCCCGCCCGATGGCCCGCCACGGGTTGCGGCGGCCCAGCGCGATAAGGAGGAAGGTCACGGGTTCGATCAGGATGGTGCAGTCGGGACGTCTTGGGGGCGCCGGGGTCACGTGCACGGCGCCGTCGTCCAGGCTGACGCCGAATGCCGGGCCGCCCCGGAGGCGGATGGCGTAGCGGACGCTCAGGCCGGCGATGGCGGCCGTGTCGGCCACGCGTGGCATGACTGAGAGCATGAACGGCATGCACAGCCCGACACGGTCGTGGTCGATCATGTGCGGGCGGTTCAGGGCGCGAGCGAGGTCGTAGCCGTGGCCCAGCATGTGTGTGAGCAGGTAGGACGCGAGGACGTGCCGGTCCATGGGACCCAGCGGCGTCACGAGTGCGGGGGCGCTCTCGTCGCTCGCGGCTCGATCCGCGGCGTCGAGGAACGCGGCGGCCTGCTCGACGATCATCGACGCCAGCGGTTGTGCCCGGCGCTCTGCGAACACAGTGAGGGACTGTGCGTTGGCGGCGGCCAGACTCTGCGGCGTACCGTCGCCGTAGGGGCGTGCCTGTCCGGATGCGAGGTGGGCCATCAGCTCGTTGGCCAGTGCCAGATGGGCGGCGGCCTCACCGACCGTCCACTGCGAATCCGGTACGGGAACGGTCGTGTCGGAGGCGTCTTTCAACAGCTTGGCGATGTCAGCGGCGGTCTGCCGTATCGCTCCTGCGAGCCCTCGGGGCAGTGGCCCCTGGATGTCCTGCTGCGCCGTAGGCTGCACGCTGCCCGTTCCCTCCCGCCGACCGCGCCCCTCGCGTATCCGGCGCGCCGTACCCAATCAGACCGGGGGACGCACGACAAGCCGTCGTACCTGATCGGGAGTGCCGGAGCCCTGACAGCCGCTCCCCGGCGTCTGGCCCTCCTCGCCCGGCGTATGGGCGGTGGCCCGCGGCTACACGGCTACGTAGCGTGCGGATGAGGCGACCGCTACGCCGGAGGACGTCCAGTGGAGACACGGGTCGATGAGATCACCGACGGCATCCGGAATTGTGGGCAGAGCCGTTCTCAAGGAGCCCGATGAGCGTCCTGGCCAGCCTGATCTGCCCGGAATCCAGCCCCGCCGAGGAGCACGTCGAGGCGGAGGGGAAGGAGGCCACGCGCGACTACGCGGGCGCAGTGCCGGACGCAGCGGTCCGACCGGTCGTTGCCCCGTTCCTATCAGGGCTGAGTCGGTCCGCATGCTAGATCGAGGCTAGAGGGAATGTCGCCGGCAGACCGGCGCCTGAGGTGGCTCGAATACTCGAGACCCTTCGGTCTCGTCGGCGGAAAAGACAGCGACATCTGCGACAACCCTTTTGCAGTACAACTGGTTTTCCGGGGAAAAGTCGTCCCCTACCTCGCCTCACTAATCTCTGCCGTTAAGGCGTCACGCAGGTGATCGCCGGCCGTACGAATCTTCTGGACGGCCGAATCCGACGGAATCTACGGCAGGAGCGCCAAGGCCCGCATCCTGGGCTTGGGCAATTCCGCGCTCATGGCAGGATCTGCCCGGCCCGCTGCAGGAAGCTCACCCCCACGCCATTCCCGACTCCCCTTGCGAGACGGCCTACCCCGGCGTCTTCGACTCCACGAAGAGCGTCTGCGTCAGCAACGAAAAAAGGCGGTGTCGACTTCTGCGAGGGCCGACAGACGTTCTGGCGGGCGTCGCCTCGCGGGGCGGCACACAACCCCGGTGTGAGAACCTCCTGGGACTATCCGCGGATGTGTCAACAGTTGCGATGCCCTCATCGCCGTGGGCGGTAGCTGGGGCACCCTCAGCGAGATAGCCCTGGCCCTGCGCGCGGGAAAGCCGGTCGCTTCCCTGCACGGGTGGGATCTTCCCGCGCAGTCCGTCACCCTGCCCGAAGCCCGGCTGTTCGCCGAGGTGGCCACGGCCGAGGAAGCCGTCCGGGCCGTCCTGCCCTCCGTCGCACAGGGCGATGCCGGATGACGGGGTCCGACCCGGTGAATCCGCCTGAGCCCCGCCGCTTTCCGCGTTGTGGAAGGCCTATGAACTCGCCCAGCAGTACTACGACGCCGACCTGGAACTGCACTCCAGCCGCATGAACCTCTTCCTCGTCGTCCAAAGCGCCCTGGTGGCCTTCGTCGCCAGCCAGCGCAGCGCCGTCGACCGGTACTGGCTGGCCCTCTTCGGCATGACCCTGTGCGCAGGCTGGCTGTTGGTGGCCGTCAGTTCCTACCAATGGATCAAGACATGGCACCCACATGTCCAGCCTCGGGCAACAGATCAAAGACACTACCGGCGTGGCCCCCTCGAGCCTGCTGTTCGAGCACGCTCACCGCCACAATGCCGTCGCACCGAGGGGGGCTTCTCACGCTGTCTGGAATGGTTCTCCTGGCACATCCGCCCCACCCTGATCACCTGCTGTCCCCGCCCTGTTCCTGGCCAGCTGGATCTACCTCAGCTGCACCACCTGAACCCGCATGCCTCGACCCCGCGCCAGCGGGCCTGTGCACGCCGGGCTTTGCGCACGGGGCCGGCCGTCCGCGCCGGCTGGTCCAGCGCCTCCAGGCCGAAGCCGCGGTCAAACCCGTTCAGGAGCGGCTCCAACTCCTGGGCGGCCCCGCACAGCGTGCACAGCCGTACGCCAGCCTTCTCCGCAGCGTCCAGGCCTCCTTCCAGCCTCAGCACCGACGCCTGGTCACAGCCCGGGGCATGCAGGACACTGCGGTCGAGCCCGCGTCGTCCGTCCAGCCGCTGCAAGACCCAGCCCGCCGACCGGCGGGCCCGAGCATCTCCCGCCCCCACGGCGCACTCTGCATCCGCTCCGAGGGCACATGGCCGTAGGAGACCCCGTCGACCGGGCTTAGAGGTCCTAACAAAGGCGTCGGACGTGTCTGTAGGTGATGAGGCAGGTGGCGAGGCCGAGGAAGGCCTCGTGGATGTCGTCGCGTCGTTCCCATCTGATGCGCAGTCGACGGAAGCCGTGCAGCCAGGCGATCGTTCTTTCCACGACATACCGAAAGATGCCCAGGCCGGAGCCGTGGGGCTGGCCCCGTTCGGCGATGACCGGGCGGATGCCGCGCTGCCACAGCAGGCGCCGGTACTTGTCGTGGTCGTAGCCGCGGTCGGCGAGCAGCGCGTCGGGACGGTGTCGCGGCCGTCCGACGGTCCCGGCGACAGCGGGGATCTTGTCGATCAGGGGCAGGAGTTGGGTGACGTCGTTGCGGTTGCCGCCGGTCAGCGACACTGCGAGCGGGATGCCCTGGGCGTCGACGATGAGGTGGTGCTTGCTGCCCGGTCGTGCGCGGTCGACCGGGCTGGGACCGCTTTTGGGCCCCGGCGAGCCGCTCGGACGTGGGAGGAGTCGATCACCGCCCGGGACCAGTCCAGCTTCTTCGCTGCCCGCAGCTTCTTCAGCAGCACGAGATGCAGTTGGTCCCACACCCCGGCCTCGTTCCAGGCGGCCAGGCGCCGCCAGCAGGTCATGCCCGAGCCGAAGCCCAGCTCCTGGGGCAGGTACTCCCACTGGATGCCGGTGTGCAGCACGAACAGGATCCCGCACAGGGCCTGGCGGTCCGGTACCCGCGGCCGGCCCTCGACCAGCTTCGGCCCCGGCACGGGCAGCAACGGCTCGATCAGCGCCCACAGTTCATCCGACACGATCCACGGCCGCGACTGACGTTTCCCCACGACCAGACCAACGAGCGGACAAGCCAACAGTCACACCATCAACCACTTCTGTTAGGACCTCTTACACGGAAGGGGCGTGCACCCACACCGTGTATCAGACCGGATCCACGCCGCCGTCCTCGGTGTTCGTCCAGGCCGGGACAGAGACCTCGTACAACCAGCCGCCGGAGGTCTGCCGGCGCGCGTGGAGGCGCGGCCGGCAACCTTCTGACGACCAGTCAAGACCACCCAGGCCGACGGGGGTTCATCGGGCGAAGGCATCGCGGCTCCCCGGCTTCAGGACCGGTGCTGGGTGCCTGATCCCGCCTCGACAAGTCGCCCCTGCTCCCATGCCAGCCGCACCCGCTCACTCCCGTCGCTCTCCTCGGCGAGCCGGATGACCGCCTGCTCGCCGCTGCCGTACAGCCCGACCCACTCATGCCAGGGCCCGGCGAGCGGTCGCATCCTCGGCCCACTCCCCCGGGCCGGCCACGAACTGCAGGCGCACCAGATGGGTCACGGCCATCACCCCAGGGCACGGGCCCGACGAGGTAGCGACCGACTTCGGGGTCGTAGTGGCGGAAGTAGTTGTAGTGGAC
This sequence comes from Streptomyces sp. NPDC001137, assembly GCF_040298885.1. Classification (NCBI taxonomy): domain Bacteria; kingdom Bacillati; phylum Actinomycetota; class Actinomycetes; order Kitasatosporales; family Streptomycetaceae; genus Streptomyces; species Streptomyces sp. NPDC001137. The sequence goes on along the minus strand of NZ_JBEPBA010000009.1, from coordinate 271,322 downwards.
GCCGGTCTCGGGGTCGTGGTACTGGCCGGGGAAGCGCAGCGGCGTGTAGCTGGTGGCGTCGCGGTTCCATGCCGTCGAGCCTCACGGCGTCATCAGGGTGTGCCACGCGATCGTGCCGTGCTCGTCGAGGAGTTCGGTGGGGGTTCCGACAAGGTCGGTGATGATGGCGAAGAAGCGGGAGTCCCGGGAGTCCGAGGAGGCGGAGGTGCTGGAACCCGCGGGTGCGTAGTCAGTCCATCCGTGCAGAGGTCCGGCCCGCGCAACCGTGCGGGCCGGACCTTTGTGAGGACGGTCAGAGGAAGTCCGCGGTGTCCAGCTCGAAGGCGAACGGCTCGGGGAAGGCGAGGGATGGCCGAAGGCGAGGGTGCAGCCGCTGCTGGTAGCCGCGTTCCCCGCGGTCACTGAACAGGGAGACCCGGCCCTTCTGGTTCATGCCTTGAGGCAGCGATTTGCCAGCCGGTGGCCTGAATGAAATTCTCCGTCCATCGCTTTTCAGATATCTCAAGCTGTTCCATATCGACTCCCGGGTGATATCTCAGATTCCCTCGGGGAGAGAGGCAAGGAATGCCTCGACCTCTTGTTTCACGTAGCGTGACAGTCCAGTCAGCATGCTCAGTGTGGTCTTGAGTTCACCGGCGAGCTCGGGATTGGCCGTCCACACCTCTGGACTCCTGGTGACGACTGCATACAGCAGGTCGCCGTCGAAGAAGCCGTCGGCTGCCTGTTTGGCTGCCTGTTCCTGAAGGATCTCCACGCCTAGGGGGAGCAGCCATGGCAAGCCAACGTTCTGGCCGATCAAACGCGCCAGCTCATGAGGCTCCAGAGTCCCGATAGGACGTCGGCGCCACTCGTGGACGGTCCTGACTAGCGATGTCGCGTCTGCGGGTGGGTCGCCCCAGCGCTCGCCGTCCAGTTGCTCCAGCGACTTGGTGCGATCGATGGACTGAGTCATCTTGGGATCCTTTCAGGGTGCGCCCGCTGTGACACACCGGGAATTTCTACATGATGTCAGTTGAGCTCACATCGCGCACCGCTGTCACCGATGTCCTATGGAGTGCAGAAATCCGTTCAGTCGATCGAGCTCTTCAATGGTTTCCTTGCGTTTTTTCATAAGGACCTCAAGTCCGCGTTCCGTTATCGAGGCAGGCGGATTTTGCAACTCCCTTTCAAGAGCCATCCGAACATTTTCCAAACCATTGCGCGCTCCCTTCAGGTCTGCAATGTGATCGAATGGTGTACCATCCGCTTTCCGCGCCACGACTTCACCCTGTGCCTCGCGACGAGCAGCGCTGTAGTGGTTGTGATTCGGTTGCGAATTAATCTCTCCAAGTGGGTCCTTCTTGATATTTTCGAGTTTCCTGATCGCGTCTATAGCGGGGTGTGTCAATTTAACGGCTGATCTTGGTTGTTGAGTGGTCAGTTGTTGCTCGGGGTGAGGCGGCCCTCGAAGGCGATCTGGAACGCGTTCAGGGGTGCTTTCCAGCGCATGGTCCACCGGTTGCGGCCCTTCCCGGTCGGGTCCAGGCTCATCAGGGCCATGTAGATGCACTTGAGGGCGGCGGCCTCGTTGGGGAAGTGTCCGCGGGCGCGGACGGCCTTGCGGATGCGGGCGTTGACGCTCTCGATCGCGTTCGTGCTGCAGATGACCTTGCGTATCTCGACGTCAAAGGAGAGGAGGACGGCGACGGGGCCAGGCAGGGCTAACAGCGGCTAACACAATGAGGTGGATCAGTTCTGGCTGCCGTGTCCGGGACGGGAGTTGAGCGTTCGGTCCGGTGTGGGGACGTCGCCGTGGATCGTGTCGGATGAACTGTGGGACCGTCTGGAGCCGCTGCTGCCGCGGCGTGAGCGCAGGTTCCGGTATCCAGGTCGCAAGCCGTTGCCGGACCGGTCGGTGCTGTGCGGGATCTTGTACGTGCTGCACACCGGGATCCAGTGGGAGTACTTGCCCAGGGACCTGGGCTTCGGGTCGGGCATGACGTGCTGGCGCAGGCTGCGGGACTGGAACGAGGCCGGCGTCTGGCAGCGGTTGCACGAGGTCCTGCTGGCCGAACTGAACGCGGCCGCACGTCTGGACTGGTCCCGCTGCGTGGTCGTCTCCTCGCACGTCAGGGCGCTAAAAAGGGGCAGCACACGGGCCCGTCGCCGGTCGACCGGGGACGAGCCGGCTCCAAGCATCACTTGATCACCGACGGACACGGCACCCCGCTCGCGGTCCTGCTGACCGGCGGCAACCGCAACGACGTCACCCAGCTCCTGCCCCTGCTCGACGCGATCCCGCCGGTCCGCGACAAGGTCGGGCGTCCTCGCCGGAAGCCGGACTCGCTGTTCGCCGACCGCGGGTACACGACATCTACCGCGACCAGGTCTGCGCCCGCGGCATCGTGCCCGCGATCGCCCGCCGCGGCACCCTGCACGGCACCGGACTGGGCACCAACCGCTGGGTTGTGGAGAGGAGTTTTGCCTGGCTGCACGGCTTCCGTCGCCTGCGCGTCCGCTGGGAACGGCGAGCCGACATCCACGCAGCCTTCCTCAAGCTCGCCTGCTGCCTGATCACCCACCGACAACCCAGGTCCTTGTGTGACTTGCCGACAGCCGGTTGAGAACTTCGTCGGGGGTGAAGCTCCAGCCGACCAGGCGCGGCCCGCTCCAGTTGATGCCGATCACGAGTCGATCCCGGGCGGCGTCGGGCAGCATGCGATCGCACCAGGTGTCCAAGGGCACGGACTCAACGCGGAGTCCATGCCCCCAGATCTTTGCTGCCCTCTGGGCGCGGGGTGAGGTCGACCAGAAGGGAAGACTCCGCGTGCCGTCCGCAGAGAGGTGTGTCGGGCTTCCGTTGTCATCCCGGACAAGCCAGACCACGCTGCTCTGGCGGACGTCTCGGAAGAATGCCGCCGCTTGCGAACCGCTCTGACTCATGGCCACCGAGCCTACCGTTCTCCAACACTCATTTGACCGGCGCGATGCTGCGCGGCAAGATCGGGCCCGCGATGCTGACTGTCCAACGGGCTCCCCGACGAGTGATCGAAGCCCGGGCGCAAGTGCAGTAGATGGTTCCGGACGCTGTGTCAGCGTCCGGAACCACTCTGAATGGCGACGCCCGATCGGGCCTTATTTTCTTTGTTGTTCAGGAATCTTAGTCACTCACCTTGTGCGGCTTTTTCGCCACAGAGGAGAGCGTGTGCTTCGCGTGCGGCGTCGTTGAGTTTCATATTGATGCCGCACTTGAACTCGCCTTGGATGGGGCGATACCAAGTCGTCACGGTGCCGTACGCCGGGGCGCTCTTTCCGGTTTTGTTGCTGACGCACCCGTAGGCGAAGTCCGCTGTCACGACATGGACTCCGAGATATCCGACGAAGTCGCCCTTCGTGTTCCCCGGGTCGGTGCTGAACAATCCCTCCTTCCCGGGGATGGGCAGGGTTTTTCCGGATTCGGCGAGGTCGGAACGGCCCATTTTTGCGCGGAGTGACGCGAGTACCGCATGGGCGTCCACTTTCCCGCTGGACTCGACCGAGGCTGTGACGTGGCGTACGGGAATGGCCGCGTAGGTGGTGAGACCGAGATGGCTGCCTGAAGTCACGCGAACCACCTGGGAGGCTGCCACGAGAGGCGTACTCTCGGACAACCTGCCCCAGTGGAACGTGGTTTCGGCGCACGTCCACGCGTGTACCGGGTTCTCCGCCTTCGGCGTGGCCGAGGCGCTCGTCGTGCTCTTCGCATCCTGCGAGGATGCGCATCCTGCGAGCAGGGTGGCCAGGCCGCTCAGGACGGCGAGGGAAGCCGCAGCTCGCCGTTGGAATGATCTGCTTTTCACGACAGCCTCCTCCTCAGAAGCAGTACTTCTTCTTGGCCAGCTTGGCCAGCCCGTTGGTGGTCGACTTGTCACAGCGAATGGATCCGTCGCTGGTTCCCGAGAAACTCTTCACCTTCTTGTATGCGGTGATGTGCCAGCTCTGCGCGGAGTCGCAGTGGAAGTGCGACCATTTGCCCCACGCTTTCCGGGTGCCGTTGTAGAAGATGTACAGGTGGTCGCTCGACGGGATCGTGAAGCTCGACGTAATGGACGACTTCTTTGTGGAGGCGTGTTCGTAGTGCAGATTGAGTCCGACGGCCACCTCCATCTTCCCGATGACGACGTTGGTCTTCTCCGACGTGTTGAACGTTGCCTCGGCGCCCGCGGTGACGACGGTCTCGACCTCTTCGGTGATGGAGTAGGACCGAGTGATGCCGGTGTTGTTGTACTTGTCGTTCTCGTGTGTGATCACGTACGCCTTGTGCGTGTAGCTCCAGGCTGTCCAGCTGCTGCCCGGATCGCAGGCGGTGACGATGGTGGGTGCCGCGGCGAACGCATGCCCCGTGGTGACCGCGGTGAATGCCAGGGCTCCCGCCAGGAGCGCGGCGAGTCTTTTCGTGCGCAAAGTTGTCTCTCTGTCCGGTGATCGCGGTGACGTTGACGTGGCCGCCGGCCGCCCGCCGTCCGTGCTCAGGACGTGGGCGGCCGGCCGGCGATCAGCCACTCACTGCGGGGTGTCGGTCGGGCGGATGGCGTTCACCGGATCCGCGTCGTCCAGGGTGTACGTCGTGTAGGCGGCGCCGTGGATGTCAGGCTGCAGGAAGCGGCCGGCCGCGGGCTGGTAGAGCCTGCCGCGGACCAGGACGAGGCCGCTGCTCTGGCGGTCGGCGAGCAGCGTGTTGCCGAACCAGCCGTAGCGGGCGGACGCGTCCGTCGCTCCGTACTCCGTGTAGGAGTGGACCGTGGCACTCCCATCGCTCGTCGAGAGTTCCACGCCGACGTCGCCGTGAAGGTCGGTCAGCTGCAAGGCGACGTTCTTCGTCGCTCCGGTCGTGGCCAGCAGATTGCCCTCGGGATCGGTCACCCAGCGAACCACCGTGGTGCCGTCGGTGCTCCACAAGGGGAGCGATGTTCCCGCGCCGAAGTGCGTGCTCGTGACGGACGCCTGCGTCCACGTACCCGTGGCGTTGCTGGCCAGCGTGGCGACGGACGGGCGGGCCTCGGCGTCCACGGACCAGGTGACACGGTCCGTGCCCTTGGTCGACTGGTACACGGTGCCGTTGGTGAAGTAGCCGACCGCGGTGCCGTCGTCCAGCTGCGTGGCCTCGCCCAGGGCGTCATAGGTGAGTGCGCCGGCACGTCCCATGGCGTCGTACGAGGCGGTGGCCGTAGATGACGTCGAGTTGGTTCCGTCCGTGCAGTTCGCCGTGGTGGTCTGCGACTGGGTGCGGTTTCCGGCGGCGTCGACGGTGTAGGCCCGCGTCGTGCAGGTAGTGCCTTCGTTGACGGCCGTTTGCGTGAGTCGTCCGGCCCGGTCGTAGTTGTAGTCGAGGACCGCGGTGGTGCCCGCCGTCCTGCTCTCGTGGGCACGCTGGTCCTGGACCGTGTAAGAGGCGTTGTCGGAGAGTTCCGCCGTACCGTCCGAGGCGGAGTAGGCGCGGGTCGTCGTGTTGCCGGCCTCGTCGTAGGCGACGGCGAGCGTGCTGCCGTCGGCGAGTGTGCCCGACTCCAGGCGGCCGTCGACTCCGTGCGTCAGCGTGAAGGTGCCCGCGATGGAGTCGGTGACCGTGACGACCGAGTCGCCGGCCGTAGTGGTGCCGTAGGCATAGCTGGTGCTGGAGGGCACGCTGTTGTTGACCTTGGTCCTGCGGTCCAGGGCGTCATAGAAGGTGGCCACGGTGTTGCCCGAACCGTCGTCATAACTGATGACGCGTCCGAGCTTGTCGTAGCCGTACGCCGCCGTCTTGCCGTTGGTGGTGATGGTGGCCACCAGACCGTTCGAGGCGTTGTACGTGCGCGTGGTGTCGGGTGTCGTCGTCCCAGTGCCACCGGAGACCGACGTATTGGTCAGACGTCCGGCACCGTCATGGGTGTACGTCGTCACCCGGGACGTTGCGGACGACGTCTCGGTCGCCTTGGCCTGGTTGCCCCAGCGGTCGTAGGTGACCGTCTTGGTGACGGCCTCCCCGGACGCGCTGCCGGACACGGATGCCGTGGTGACCTGGCACGTCCACCCGGCCCACTCCGCATGTCCTGAGCAGTCTCCGCTGCCGCTGCCGCTCCAGTACGTCGTCGTTGACTTGACTCCCTGAGAGGCGCTTGAGCCGGGGACGGTGCTGGTCGCGGTGGACCCGGACGAGGTGTAGGTGGCGGATGTGGTCAGGGCCAGGCCGCTTGCGTCGGTGACCGTCTTCGTGGGCAGCCCGCTGCTCCAGTCGTACTCCGTCGACACCGTCACCTTGTCGCCGTCGGCCGGGTATCCGTCGACGGAAGCACCCGTGGTGGTGCTCGTGACCAGACCCTGGGTGTCGGATCCGGCCGGGCGTCCCTCGTCATAGGTGTACGTGGCGTGCTTGCGCGCGGGTATCTCGGTACCGGCCGCGAGCTTCGCGTCCGACACCCCGCCGGAGAGGGCGTTCTGCAGGGTGACCCGGTGCAGCGGGCCGTATTCCTCCTTCTCCTCGGTGCCGTCGTCGCTGTAGACGTAGCGCGTGGACAGCCGCTCGGCCCGATCGGCGGTCGAGTATCCGGAGATACCGAGGCGTGCCAGTTCGATGTCGGCGCCGTCGGCGGTGCCGAGGGCCAGTTCGCGGTTGGCCGCACTGAGTTCGCGGACCACGTTGCCATAGGCGTCGTAGTCCTTGCTGCTCAGATGTCCGCCGTCGGTCGCGGTGTTGACCTCGTTGCCGGCCGCGTCCAGGTAGGAGACGGTGGCCAGGCGATAGTTCGACGAGCTCAGGTCCGAACCCAGGCTGGAGGCGGGCACGTTGTCCGCGGAGAACACGGCGGCGGCGTCGGTGGGCCGGTCGCTCTGTCCCCAGGACCCGACATCGCTGCTCGTCATCTGGTGCGGTGCGCTGCTGCCGCTGAGCGGGACGTCGTACACGACGGTCGTCACGCTCGTGCCGGCGGTAGACGAGGCCGAGCCCGCGGCGAGCGCGGGACGGGAGGCCGTGAGCAGCATGCCGGCCCCGGCGGTGGCGCTGTCACCCACGGAGCCGTAGGTGAAGGTCCACGCGAGCTGGCCCGGCTTCGTGTACGAGGTGACCCTGCTGTCGGAGTCGTAGCCGTAGGTGGTCTTCAGCGCGGATGTCACGCGTGGATCCCATGCCTGGGTCAGGCGTCCGGCCGTGTTGTAGGCGTAGGCGGCCACCGCTGTGGAGGTCGCTGTCGAGGCGCCGGGGTCGGCGGCCCACAGGTTGATCTTCTTGACCCGGCCGGTGTAGTCGCCGTCCGTGCTGGAGGTTGCCGTGGTCGAGTCGGCGTACACGTATTCCAGTGCACGGCAGCCCGCGACGGTCCGGTCGGTGAAGCAGTCCTTCGCCGAGACCGTGCCGCTGCCGGTGATCGCGTACTTCGGGCGGGCGAGAACGGAGTCACCGCTGATCACCGCTTGGGAGACGTCGATCTCGTCGGTGGCGGAGGTGTCGGCCACGGTATCCAGCAGCCAGGCGGTGGTCGAGCCGGACGGCTGCGTGTACGTCGCGACGGTGCCGACGTCGTCGGTCAGGGTGAAGCTGGTTCCCGTGACCGAGCCGGTCAGCGTCACGTCGGTGACATCGCTGGACGTCCAGCCGCTCGTGCCCTTGGTGAAGTCGACGGTCTCACCGTCCATGTCGGTCAGCCGGATGCTGCTGGTGCTCAGCTCGTCGATGCGCGAGTACCGGGCGGCCTGTACGTCGGCTCCCTGACCGGCGACCCATCCGTTACCGAAGACGGGGACGAGGGTGTCGGAATCGACGTCGTCGCTCAGGACACGCGACGCCGCCGTACGCTGGGCAGTCAGGCCCAGCAGGGACACATCGGTCTCGGAGATCGTGTAGTTGCCGGTGAGCAGATTGACCTGCCCGGGCCCGACCTTCTTCTGCGGGGCGGCGCCCGCAGCCCGGTCGAGCGTCAGCCCGACATTCTGGGTATTGCCCGGGGTCGTGCCGTCCGTGAAGGTGGCTCGTACGTCCAGGTCGGTGTCCACGCCCAGCGTCGAGGCGACGTTCCAGATCACGTCCGTGGCCTTGCCGTCGGTGACGGACACGGGCCATGTGATGGCGGTGCCGCTGCTCGCGGTCACCACGTCACCGGCCGGTACCTGAACCCAGTCGTCCACTCCGTCCGGGCGGTAGTACCAGGTCACCGAGGTGTAGCTGGTCTTGCCGCGAGCGCTCAGGGTGACGCGCCTTGCGGTACTGGTGCCCTCCTTCGGAGAGGTCACGGCGGCGCCGTCGGCACCCACACCGAACGTGTAAGCCGTGGTGGCCGCCGACAGGTTGCCGCCGGAGTCGACCGTCTTGGCGTAGAGGGTGTGCCAGCCGTTGTCGGGACTGATGCTGACCGTGAGCGCGTCACCGCCATTGCCGTCGGTGGTGTCGTCGACCCTGTTCGTCGCGTTGGAGTCGTCCAGGCTCCAGTAGTAGCCCTGGCCGTCCGCGGACGAGGTGTCCAGCGTGCAGTCCACGGCCGAGGCGGCCTTGGCGGTCCAGGTCTGCTCGTCGTAGGTCTCGCAGGAGACCGCCGGAGCGGCGGGCAGGCCGGTGTTGAGGGCGAAGGCGGTGTAGCCGGACCAGGCCCCGTAGTCCGTGCCGTCGTAGCCGCGCACCCTGAACCGCAGGTGCTTGGCCGCTGGGAACGCGGAGTCGGAGGGCACGGTGAGCTTCGCCGTCGAGCCGGAGGAGACCGACGACGAGGTGGCGGTGTAGGAGTACGCGGTGTCCGCGTACGCGGGATCGGCCGTGACCTCGAACTGCCCCTTGACCGAACTCCCGTCCGCGTCCGTGACCTTGGCCGTCAGCGTGGGGGTCAGCGACGTGACGTACCGCTTCCCGTTGTACGCGTTGACCACGGAGGGAGCGATGGCCGCCGAGGCGTTCACGGCATAGGAGTTGTACGTGACCGTCAGGTGCGGTTCCACCGAATTGTCGCCGGAGACGTAGTTCGCCGACCGGAACCGGCGCCAGGTGGTGGAATCCGCCTCATCGGCGCCCCGAACCTGAAGGCCGTAGTTGGCCGACCCGTCCGCCCACGCCTGGACGATGCCGTCGATATCGAAGTTCATCGTTCCGGCGGCACAGGACGAGGAGTAGCCGAGTGCCGCCTTGTTCGTCACCGCGTCGGTCGTGGTGGTGGACGGCTGGGTGGACCAGGTCACGTCCGACGACGACCAGGTCGACGTGATGCGCCGCACCTGCGTGCCCGCACCGGAGGTGGAACAGGTCGACGAGTAGTACGAGTACAGCGCAAGATTGGTGTCCAGGATGTGCTTGCCGCTGAACTTCGACACGTCGAACTTCAGGTAGGAGCGGGCCTTGTCCGTTCCGCCGTCGTACGTGCCCGACTTCAACTCGGCCGAGGAGACCTGGGAGTCGGGGTAGTCGGGGGTCTGTACCCACGTGTCCGTCGTCACCGCGAGCGTCGAGGTGGGGTCGACGGTCACCGGATAGGTGGCGGTGGCCAGGAAGTCCTTGTCCGGGTTAAGCACGAGGGTCTGCGAACCGTCGGACGCGGTCTCGATCCTCGTGTCCACCCGCTCGTTGTGCTCGGGCTCGCCGGAGGAGTCGTTGTGCGACGAGTCCCACATCATGGGTGCGGGGGCCTCGGCCACCAGCTTCCCGTCGCCGTCCTTCAGCAGCAGGTGGCCGGAGTCGGCCTGGGACAGCTTCAGACCCTGCAGATCCAGGGGGATCCGGTAGGACACCGCCGCGTCGGGCTGCTGAGTGAGGGCGATGTTCTCCGAGAAGCCCTGTGCCAGCGCGGTGACCTTCAGCGTCTGACCGTCGCCCAGGTCGTAGGAGGCCGTGTCGTCCTTTACCTTCGGGCTCGGCAGCTTCTCCTGCCAACCCAGGCCGAAGGATTCGCTGCCCTTGGCCACCGAGGCGAGCTGCCGGTCACCGCCGTCGGACACGGCGATGTCGGCTGCGGCGACCTGAGGCTGGAGAGCGTCACCGGTGTCGGACAGGGATGTGTCGACGTCCTGCCACTTCCCGTCCTGCTTCACGCGGATGGGACCGGCGTACGTGTCGGTCCGCAACGTCCCGTCCGGCAGCGCCCAGGTGGTCGCCGCGCTGGTGCGCTCCGAGAGCACCTCGATCTTCCGGTTCTGCAACCGGGCCATGAGCAGAGCCGACGCTTCGTCATGCCCCTCGGCAGCGCCGAGCGACGAGGCCGACGAACTGCTGATGGTGGCAGCGTCGTCGGCGACCGCGGTGGTGTCTGTGCCGGCGGTAGCCAACAGTGCGGCCTCGGCGATCAGCACGAATGCGAGCGAGCCGGAGATCCGACGCACCCGCCCCCGCAGAGGTGATCTTCCAGATACGCCCGGCGGCGCACCTGTCCTTCGAACACCCATTGCCCCTCCTTCATGTGATCTCCGTGTGGAGATCAGGAGGAGAGATGTATCCCGGCCAAGTCGCGGTGAGTGCACCCGGCATCGAGTCAGTCGGCCCGGAGCTGGTCAGGGCTGGCCGGTATGTGCCATATCGATCGATGTCGGCAGGGGGTTTGCAAGCCTCTCGGGGGCATTAAGTGCAAAGTAAGGGTAAGGTTAGAGTCAAGTGAAATGTTTACCAAATGCATGAGGGTGTAAAAGGTTGGGCCGCAAGTCGCCGTGGATGCAAGAGACTTCGACGGTTGGCGCGCCCGGATGGCGCGGTTCAACTGGATGATGCCGAGCGGGGCTTCTGGGCTGTATGCACTCTCTATATGCTTCTGTCGATTGGCTTGAACGTGCCGCTGATGCCTAACGAGCTCATGCATGGCTGGTCGCGGTGTACCAAGGGCGGATCCGTTCTTGGTACACACCTGAGAACCGCTGGGCCGCGTGGCGTTCTGCTGGTGTGAGGGCAGTCCGCCAGGTCTCCAGCAATCTGGAACGTGGTCGCCAACGGACGCGGGCAGCCGACGACGTAATCGAACGGATGGCGCATCATCAGCAATGCGCTACGCGCGAGGTGGCGCCGGGGCAGCGGTCGCCAGTTCAGGCAGAAGATTCATCCGGGATGTGGCCTACCCGCGACCGCGTTAGGCGGTCCCGCCTGACCCGTCTGACACTACGGACAAGCGCATCCGAGCACCTACCAGAACCGGGACGCTCTCGCTCATTTCGCCACCCCGGGCAGCCAGGTCACCCGCTGGGCAGCTGCGAGTTCCTCGCGCGCTTGGTCGAGTTCGAGTGATAGCTCGGCTGCGGGGCTCACGAGGGCGCGAACCCGCTCTCGTTCTGCGGCGAGTTCAGCCCTGGACTTCGCCAGGGCGTCTCTCAACGCTGTGTTGTCCTCGGCCATGCTCTGGGCGGCCTTCGGGGTGAAGTTCTGTGCCTGGGCCCGCGCCTTTAAGCCCCCGTCTCGACCGCCTGCTGGACAAGCTGCTTCAGGCCTTTAGGGTTGGCTCCCCTCAGCTCGCCGAGCTTGTTCCCGTCCTGGAAGGCCATGAAGGTCGGCACGACTGCGACGCCGACCTCCTCCTTGATGTCCTCCAGCTTGTCGACGTCAACCGTGTAGAAAACGACGCCGGAGTTTTCTGGATCTTCCGAGAGCTCTTCCAGCACCGGCCTGATCTTCCTGCACGGGCCGGACCAGGCTGCCCAGAAGTGGATGACGACCGGCCTGGAGCCGTTGACGATCTCCTTGAACTGGGTGCGGCTCGTGATGGGAGTGACAGACATGCTCAGGCACCTCGCTTCTCATGACTCACAGCGATCGAATAATCACCTACAGTGATATTAGCGCGAGAGGGCCGACCCGACCCGTCAGCCTTCCCGCCCGGCCGGCGAGCTGCTCGGCCACGCGCACCCGCAACCCTCACCGGCCTGTTTTCCGATACACCGCACAAGTCGGTAAACACCCGTCGTGCAGATCACAGTGGGCTCGGGTCTCCGCCGTATGGGTGCGCGGCCCGGACGTACTGCATTGCTGTGCAAGGGGACAGGCCGAAGAGGCGGATGAGGTGGACGGGGTCGGAGGTGTGTTTGGCCTCGTCGAGAATGCGGTCCATCCGCAGGCGTCCGACCTGCAGGCCCAGTCGGCGCAGTGGTTTGGTGATCGCCTGCGGGTTGACGGCGGGGTGGGTGTCGTCGACGGCGGTGCACACGGTCACGAGCAGATAGGGGTTGGTTCTGGTCGGCCAGCGGCGATGGCGTTCGGCCCGCCACCATCGGGCTAGGCCCTCGGCCTCCTGCTCGCGGTCCTGGTCACCGCGGCCAGCGTCCAGGACTCCAACGCCGGAACCCGCCTGCTCGACCATGTCGCCGCCCGCCACCCCACGATCCGCAAGACCTGGGTGGACGGCGGCTACCGCAAGCACTTCGTCGAGCATGCCGCCACCCTGGGTATCGACATAGAAATCACCGCCCGCGCCCCCGGGACCAGGGGATTCACCCCGATACCCAAACGCTGGGCGGTGGAGCGGACCTACGGCTGGCTGATGCTCCACCGCCGCCTGACCCGGGACTACGAGACCCTCCCGGCCCGCTCCGAAGCAATGATCCACCTGGCCATGACCGACCTCATGGCCCGCCGCTTCACCGGCGAGAACACCATCTCCTGGCGTGACCCGACATCACCGGATCAAATCCGCATCCCGGGATGAAATAACGGGAGAAAACGACCTCTGAGGCAGCCAAACAGCCGGCCTGCGCCCAGGGGCGGTCCCTAAGCAGGGCTGCCCCTGGGCCGCCAGGCGGATCGCCTCAGGCCACGGGCACGATCGGGACGCGGAACTGGCTGGCATCGCCACCGAGGAGCCTCGGGAGGGATGCGGCCGCCACTTCGTGGGGCTGGCCCAGTGAGACGCCGCTGACCTCGTCCAAGCGCGCATAGTGGGCAGCGTCGAGCTGCACGTCGAGCGCGGCCAGGTAGTCCTCCAACTGTGGCAGGGTGCGCGGTCCGATCACCGGAACCAGCGGGGTGGCGGCCCTAGAGGCGAACTCGCGGACCCAGGCGACTGCGACCTGGGCGGCAGGCAGGCCGGTCTCCTTGGCGACAGCGAGGACGCTGTCCACGACGGCCGTCTTGCGCTGGGTGTCCTCGGTGTGAACGATGCGACCCCAGTCACTCAGGCGCCCTTCGCTGCTTGTGCGGTACTTGCCCGTGAGCAGCCCGCCGCCCAGAGGCGACCACAGTGCGCCGCCGAGCCCGAGCGCTTCGGCCATGGGGAGAATCTCACGGTCCGCGGTGCGCTCCACGAGGCTGTACTCGAACTGCACGCCGATGACCGGTGCCTGGCCTCGCAGCTCGGCCAGGGTGACCGCGCGGGAGGTGCGCCAGGCGGGGAAGTTGGACAGTCCGGCGTGCAGGATCAGGCCGCGCCGGGCCAGGTCATCCAGACCCCGCACGATCTCGTCCATGGGGGTCACGGTGTCGGGCATGTGGACCCACAGCAGGTCGATGTGGTCGGTCCGCAGCCGCTGGAGGCTGTCCTCTACGGCCCGTCGCATGTTCTGGCGGCTGTTGCCCACGGCCAGCACCCCCGGGTCGACGCCGACCCCGTAGGTGAACTTGGTGGCCAGGGTGAAGTGGTGACGCCGGCCGGTGAGCAGTTCGCCGAGGATCTCCTCCGACTCGCTGCCCTGGTAGCTCTCGGCTGTGTCGAGGAACGTACCGCCGGCCTCGGCGAAGCGGTCGAGGATGCGGCGGGCCTCGTCCCGGTCTGTGCCGGCGGCGACTGTGGTGCCGAACGTGCCGGCACCGAGCGCCACCTCGGACACGCGAAGGCCAGTGGTGCGGCCGAAAGTCGTGTACTGCATGGAAGTCTCCCAAGGGACAGCGAGCTCAGGATCGGGGTGCCGGCCTGGACGTGACGAGGCGCGCAGGTCGACCCCCCAGCACAGGGTTCGATTTTGAGACTTATTCGTCAATATGGTGTTGCGGGTATGAAAGCGAAGCGAGTGAGGCGATGGTCGAGCAGGCGCTCGTGCCGTGGGGCCGGCCGTCAGCCGACCCCGTATACACGGTGCGGCCTCACCAGCACAGCGGCGCGACGCTCCGTCGCCATCACGTGGTCGTACTCCTCCCAGTCCCCGTGCCGCCCGCCGGCGGCGACGAAGATCTGCCTCAGGAGAATGCGGGTGCGCTCCGCGTCGAAGGCCGGGTGGTGGTCGTCAGGGCCGATGATCTCGGCCGTGCCCTCCACCGTGGCCCACGACCAGCCGACGCGCGCGGTCGCCGCGAGCCGTGGGCGGGCCCTGAGGTTGTTGAGCTTGACCTTGCCGGCGGCCACGAAGGCGACGACGCTCCCGTCGTCAAACGGGTGGGGCATGACGGCGAGGTTGACCACTGACGCGTGCACGGCGCCGTTCGCGCGCAGGGTCGAGACCACTCCGAGGCCGTCCGCGGAGGCGGCCAGGGTCTGAAAGTCTTGCAGGGTAGTCATGTGCAGCTCCTGGCGAGCATGCGCTCTGCAGTCCTGTGGTCCGCTCGTCGCCTGCTCACGCTGTGGGTTCGAAAAACATACGGACTACACTGGCAGCAGCCCGAGCAGAAGGAGGCGGCGGTGACGGTAACCGAATTCGACATCTTCGCGAGTGATGGGACGCGCGTCTGCTCGATCGCCGATGCCCTCGAACTCGTCGGTGACCGGTGGTCACTGCTGGTGATCCGGGAGCTGGGCTTCGACGTGCGCCGCTTCGACCAGATCCAGTCCCGCACCGGGGCCCCGCGCCAGATGCTCGCCGCTCGCCTGCGCAAACTCGAGGACGTGGGCATCGTCGAGCGCAGCAAGTACCAGGACCGGCCAGTGCGCTACGAGTACCTGCTCACCGCTGCCGGCCGCGAGCTCATCCCGATCCTGTCCATGCTGCGGCAGTGGGGAGAGCGGCACGCGCCGCCCCGTATAGCGAGCAACGGCCTGCCGGCCACTGCGGCCACGCCGGTCGAAGCCGACTGACCCCTCCCATCTGGCGCGCAGGCGTGCCGCCACCACCGAAGTCGTCGGGTCCCCTGCCAGGGGGCCCGACGACGGGCTGAGCCTCAGGCCGGGAGGAAGGGCTCGTCGTAGCGCGCGGCGTCCCTGGCGCCGAGGACGTGCTGGGCGACGGGCCCGATGGGAACCCGCAGCGGGACGGTGCCTGCCTCGACGAGGTCCGCAAGAGCGGATGCCACCTGTTCGGGGCTGCTCATCATCTCCGGCGGAATGCCACCCTCCAGCAGGGCCGCGTAGGGGTCGTCGTCCAGGGCGTACGTGGTCATGTTGTCCAGTGCGCCGGAGCTGATGGGACCGGGCTCGGCGAGCGTGACGTCGATGTCCAGCTTGGACAGCTCGATGGCGAGACTCTCGCCGAACGCTTCCAGCGCCCACTTGCTGGCCGCGTACGCGGAGTTGCCCGGCATGGCGATGCGTCCGCCCATGCTGGAGACGAGCACCAGGCGGCCGTTGCCTCGCCGGCGCATCTGAGGCAGCAGTGCCTGCACGACGCGGAGCGCGCCGACAGTGTTCTGGGCGTACAGCCGCTCGATCTCTTCGAGCGGGCTCGCCTCAACGGCAGCACGGAAGATCACACCCGCATTCGAGATCAATGTGTCGACCTCGCCGGCCTGCTCGACAGCGGCATCCACACTGGCCTGGTCGGTGACGTCCAAGCGCAGACGCTGCGCGACATCGAGGCCGTCCAGGGTGCGCGGGTCGCGGGCGGTGGCGACCACGCGGTGGCCACGCCTGGCCAGCTCGGCAGCGGTGGCTCGGCCGACACCCTTCGAGGCTCCGGTGATCAGGATCGAAGTCATGACGTGCTCCTTGTTCACACTGCGGGGACAGCCCTCGGGCCGCCCGCATCAATGGTGAGTTCGATTTTCGAACTTTATAGTGAGTTCCGTTTTCGAACTCTCTTGTTCAACGGTACCCCAGTGAGTCAGAAAAGTGAACTGACTCGGGGGCTACTCCCATGCGGCACCCGCGCGGGCCAGCTCATGGGCCCCTGACCTGTGTGCGCAGCCCGCCGACCACGGGAGCAGGACCCCCGAAGAGCCCCAAGAGAAGGTTGAAGTACTTCAGGGCGCCGGTGACGTCGCGATAGGCGGCGGAGTGGCCCTGTCACGGGGTAAATCAGACGGAGACCTGCAGGGGCTGCAGGGTGTCCACGGAACCGGCGCTCGCGGGTCAGCGCCCGTACGCCAAGCGCCGACGGCCACGGCAGAGGCCGCGGCGATTCTTCCCGTGCGGACCGTGTGGAGAGTGGTCTCCCGGTGCTCGATCGTGTCTCGGGCCCTCTCCTGGTTCTCCCAGGCCCACCAGCCGCCCGAGTCAGGCACGCTGAAGAAGGTCATCCGGAACACGAGGCGCTGCCACCCGGCCCGGTACGACGACCTCGAGACGCGGGCCTCCACCTTCGGCAGGACGCGGCTGGCGGGACGCTGGAACGTGGCGTCGGCGCTGGGGTGCTACGCGCCCCCCAACCTGACCGTGTAGTCGGCCAGTTGCGTTCGACAGGGCGGCGACGGAGGCCAAGATCGGGAACAGTAGCCAGCCACGGCGAGGTAGTCGATCAGGTGCATTTCACGACCAGCGCCTGTTCGCGTAACTCCTCCCGGCAGCGGGGGGAGGAACTATCGCGATCAGGCCCTGTGGGTATCGTCTGACTCTGGTTGATCTGCTATCGAGCCGCCTTGCCCGTCGTGGTGTTCACGGTCTCACCGCCTTGACCGAGGAGCGCTTGACAGGCCGCGTCCGCGCTGTCGAATATCCGGCAGCTCATACCGACCCCGGTCAGATCGAGCAGACGTCGCACCACTTGACTGGGAGCGGCCAGGGACACGGATCCGTCGATGCTCCGAACCTCATTTATGGCTCGTATGATGACGCCCAGTCCAGCGGAGTCCATGAACGGCACTTCCGCCAAGTCCAGCACCAGGTGACGGCGTCCATGCACTACCTGGCCCGCGAGCTGGTGCTGCAGGACGAGGCCCGTGTCGACGTCCAGCTCCCCACTGATGGTGATGATCGCGGCGTCGGAGCTGATCACGGACACCTCTACACTCAGACCTGCCGGCTCGGTCACAAGCCCTCCTCGAACGGGGTATACGCGGCAGCAGCTCTGCTACCCCGTCCGACTGCCTTCATCCCTGGACTGCAATGGGCCGTGGCCTGACGGGGCCACGGGCGATCGGACGGAACACCCGGCGTGAGGTCAGTGGCTGGAGGCGATACGCATCGGCCCCGCAGACAGGAGGAGCAGGGTTCCACTGCTGAGTCTGAGGGGCCGGTGCATGACTCACGTACCCTGCGGTGCGCCCGATAAGCCGGATCTCTCCCAACTGCCGCACATAGGCCTCTCTTTCACGCCAGTGGGCCCGGCCGTATCGGCCGGGCCCACTCATGGCTCGTGCGTGGCGCGCTCCTCGCGCCGGTGTCCTTCGTCTACCAGCGGTACCAGCGGCCCCTGCGGCCTGCGCTGTCCGCGGAGCGCACGACGAAGCCGAGCAGCCACACGATGAGCACGATCACCGCGATCCACCACAGTGCCTTCAGGGCGAAGCCCGCGCCGAAGAGGATCACAGCCAGCAGAAGAACCAGAAGCAGGGGAACCATCGTTATCAACCTCCTGGCAACCGGATGCCCTTACTCCAGCCCTACAAGCACACAAAATATGAGTTACTTCCAAGGAATGAGGGGCATACGCGCTGTCGCACGCCGTGGACGGTTCCCCCTTTCTCGCACCTCACGCAGCGTGCATCGCTCAAAGCCATGCCGTGGCCCCGGGTTGGACCGGTACGGGACGCGCACGCTGCCGGCACCCCAGACCGGCGACCGAGGGAGCTCAGCTCCACGACCGTCATCGAAAAGGCCGAGCGCAGGCCGAATATAGGGAGCGCACGGCTCTGTAGGTCCCGTGAACCGCAACCGGCGGGCGAAGCTCACCGCCGACAAGAGCTTGCCGCGCTCGCCGGCCTCGGTCTGGAGTGGGCCGCAGCCTGACGGAACAACGACGGCGCCCGCCCCGGGATGCCGCCCCGGGGCGGGCGCCGTGTTTGGTCGTGGGCCCAAAGGTCTTGGACGGCACGCAGGACCTGGTCCACCCGGGCCATGGCCCCAGGGGCAACGGAGCCGAGGAGCTTCGCGCCCTCGAACCGGTTGACCCGGTGATGTTGACGGCGACCGCGGTGCACGGGATCGGGTCGCCGATCACCACCGACATGGCGGTATCCGGGTACTTGCCGCTGTCGTGCAGCACGATCACGAGCACCGCGCCGTACGTCTCAGGACGGGCATCAGGGATGCGGCCCAGGCGGCGGATGCCGGCGCCGTGGTAGCGCAGGGCGCCCTTCAGCTCCACCAGGGCCGCGTGTGGACGATCGCGAAAATTCCCAGGCGGAAGTTCACGTAATTCCCCAGCTACTGACGTGAGCTGATGGTGAGGCAGACCGTAAGCTGTTTCCAACCTCAGCTTGAGCAGGTCAGATGCAAGGTGAGGACCGCACCCGCAGCAACCGCTTCCAGCGCTGAACACTTCGCGAAGCGCTGCAGGCGGTCGCGAACTGGCAGGTCGCTAACAACGACGACGAAAGACGGATCAGCGCGCCGGCTCAGACGTGCCTCGCACCTGGTCACGGCTGGCGACCACCAGGTATCCATCGCTCTCGGGGTCGAAGTTGGTGGACTGCACCGTGAGCCCAACGCTCCGCATCTGCGCCACGAGGTCCTCGTACCGGTAGGGCCAGATGGACAACCGCTCCGAACAGGCTCGTACTGCCCCATCCCGCTCGATCTGGGCGACCACGATCTCGAGGAAGTGTTCCTGCTCCCAGCGCTGCTCGATCTGCCAGTAGTAGCTGACGACCGCATCGCGGTCGTTGCGGCGGATGAGTCGATCGCGGACGTCTACCCGTGAGCCGGCGGAGCGCACGAGCTCCCAGTTGCGTGAGTGGAGCACAAGGCGTCCGCCCGGCTTCAGCAGCCGCGACATCGCGTCCAGTGCGGTCAGGCGCCCGGCTGTGCCCTGGGCGTGCCCGAGCGAATTGCCGACACAGAACACCAGATCGAACGTGGAGTCCTCCAGGTGGTCGGGCAGCTCGTCCCAGCTCGCGCGGAAGGCTCGAAGCGAGACACCCTGCTCGTCGGCGGCCTTTTCGGTCCGGCGAACCATCCCACTGCTGGCGTCTGCGGCGACCACGTCAAGGCCAAGGCCCGCAAGACCGACGGCGAGCTGGCCGGTTCCACACGCGCAGTCGAGGACGCGCGCGTTGGGCGGCAGAGAGCCCACGACATCGCTGTAGTAAACCGCGGCTGCCTTTGCGGGGGTCAACCTGTCGTCCCCGATCAGCCACTCGTATACGTCGGAAAGCGCCCCATAACCAGCCACCGCGATAACCTCCATCACCCGCGACACGCGGGCTAGACCGCGCCTGCGATTCGGACCTTGCGCCTCGCACTGTGCCGGGCCGTGTCAGCGAAGCATTGAGCAGGACCCAACCACTTCCGGCCGCTGAGACTCCACCGGATTTCGTGGGAAAGCGCGGCACGCCGCACCGACGCAGATCCCCACTGCAGCGGCGCCCCATCGGCCACGATGGGGACCGCGGCCGGCAAGGGCGTGTTCACTGCGGAGCGCTTTAGGCACAGCCATCCAAACTGATTGCCGAAACGCCGCGTCCGGATGAAGGACCGCCAGCGACCGCCTCTACTGCCACGTATCCCGACGACGTCCACCGGTTTTTCCTATTCGGTCTTGTCGGTGGGGTCCTAAGAGCTCATAACACGATCTTGGTGGTGTCATCGAGGCATCGCGTTGGTCGGATCCATGCTGGGCCGCTCCGGCGAGCTGCCAGGCTACGGACTGGTCCTGGAGAGCGGCGCTCTCTGAAGGCCGGCTGGTCTCTTGGCGATGCGGCTCGGGCTTCCGATACGTTTCGTGGCATGAGTGGCAGCTTCGACGTGGCCCACGCTCTGGACGGCGGGATTGCCGACCAGGAGCGGGCCTGGACATTCATCCGCAGCTTCGCTGCCGCTTGGGGCGATGCGCTGGCCGAGGACGACGGCACGCCCAGGGCGGAACTGGCGCAGGCCGAGGCGATGCTCGGCTGCTCCCTGCCGACGGCGCTGCACGAGTTCTATACGCTCGCGGGTGGCCGGACCGACCTGGTCGCCAACCAGGATCCGCTGCTGCCGCCTCACGAGGTGTTCGTGCATGACGAGTGTGGCGGTGTCCTCGTCTTCCGCAGTGAGAACCAGGGCTGTGCCTTCTGGGGCGTGCGCCTTACCGACCTTGATCGGGACGATCCTCCGGTGCTCGTTCAGGCGCGGCACGGCTGGGTGCCGTTCTTCGAGCGGGTGTCCCTGGCCTGCGTCGAACTCGTACTGAGCGAGGCACTGTTCGGCGCTGGAGGACGGCTGTATAACGCGTGCGAGCTGCCCGCGGACCTGCTTGGTGCGGTGCCCGAACGCTTTCAGCGGGTCCAACTGCCGGACTACCCAATGTGGACAGGTCCGGAGGACTCCCCCGTGCGTTGGTTCTCTGCCCCGGGCAGGCTGCTGCGCCAAGATGGCCTGGGCGTCCACAGCTGGCTTCACGTCCGGGGCCGGACCCGCGCCGATCTGGATGTGATCTGCGCCGCCGTTCCTGGGCGGTGGTCCTTGGGATACACCGAGTCACTCAGCTCCGACCCGCTGCCCTTCTGATCTGCTGCGGACCTTCTTGAGGCGTCTCCAGCAGATGAGGCCGCAGGCCAGGCAGGCGAGGGCGTCGTGCAAGTCGAGGCGTCTTTCCCAGCGGACGGCCAGGCGCTTGAAGTGGTGCAGGAGCGAGAAAGTCTGCTCGACGACGTAGCGGAGCGTGCCCAGGTCCTTGATGTTCGGGGCGCCCTTACGGGAGATCACCGGCAGGATGCGCCACCTGCGCAGCTGACGCCGGTTGGGGTTGCTGTCGTAGCCCTTGTCGCCCAGAAGCGCGTCGGGCCGCCTGCGCGGACGGCCCGGCTTCCCGGCAACGAGCGGGATGCCGTCGACCAGGGCGAGGGTCTGGGTGACGTCGTTGACGTTGGCCGCGGTGGTGATGACCTTGCGCGGGGTACCTTTCCCGTCGCAGATCAGGTGGTGTTTACTGCCCGTCTTGCCGCGGTCGACCGGTGACGGGCCGGTGGCCTCACCCCTTTTTCGCGCGGATGTGGGAGGCGTCCACGCAGGCCCGCGTCCAGTCCAGGGCGTCGGCCGCGTGCAATTCGGCGAGCAGGGTGTGGTGCAGCGTCTCGAAGACGCCGGCTTCGTGCCACCGGCCCAGTCGGCGCCAGCAGGTCTGTCCGGAGCCGAACCCCAGCTCCAAGGGCAGGAGTTGCCAGCTGACGTCGCTGTAAAGCATTTACAGGATGCCCTGCAGACACAGCCGGTCATCCACCGGCTTCGGACCGGGTGCCTTCTGTGGCCAGGGCGGCAGAAACGGCTCGATCAACGCCCAGAGGTCATCGCCCAAAATCCACGGTCGAACACTCACACCCTCCCAAACGGCCGAATCGTCACACCGGTCACGCCCGTCCCGCTGCGGCAGCGGAACGCGCATCTACGACGGCCAGGGCGATTCATCGGCGGCCGGGGCGCCTTCCAACGGAAGGCGATCGCGGTAGTACTCCGACTCCAACCAGTCCTCCCTCACGAAAACCGGCCGCGACATCCGCACGCCGCCGACCTCCTGTGAGCGCAGAAGGACCCCCAGATCGGTCAGGGCGAGGGAGTCATCGAGGGTGTACAACAAGCAACTCCCGTGCTCGGCGGCGTAGTCAAGGAGGAACTGGTCCGCCTCCTCGGAATCCCGGCCGGCCAGTGCAAAGCCCGCCAGCGAGACCTGCGGACCCGTGACCGCATCCAGGGCAATGCACGCCAACGTGCCCGCGTCGTAGAACACCTTCACCCCGCTGGCGAAATCTTCCTGCTCGTAGGGACCGCCCACCCGTTTCTGCGGCTCAGAGACCCAGAGCGCGTCGGCAACCTCGGCCGGGCTCATCCCGAACCGCAGTGGCCCCAGCCCGGCTCCGGGCAGCAACTGCCAGTTCTCCCGTCCCCCGTTTGCGCTCACGTGATCCACCCCTTCAAATGGCCATCCCCGGTGTCCTGCATCGCGTGCGAGACCAGCGCCCAAAGTGCCACCTGAACTGACCGAGCACCAACTGACGTGCTTGGGCACACCGCGTCCCTCAGCAAGATCGTGTTACGAGTTCTAAGCACGCTTGTTCGGGCGGTAGCTAGGCCCATTCATGATCACCTGATGGCTGGTGTTGATGAGCCGGTCCAGGAGGGGCTCGGCGACGACGGGGTTGGGGAAGAGGGGATACCAGTCGCTGGACGCCCTGTTGCTGGTGATGATCAGAGACCGTCACTGCCGCTCGGAGACGAGTTCGTGGAGGTCGTCGGCCTGGGCCGCGGACAGCCGGCGCATGGTGAAGTCGTCGAGCTGCCGCTGCCCGTCGGCTACGCAGTCCGGCTGCGGGCCTTGCGGGAGGTGATGGGTACCCTCGACCAGCAACTCGCGGTGCTCAACCAGGAGATATCGACCCGCCTTGCTGACGACGTGGGCTACCGTGCGATCCAGAAGATCGGCGGAATCGGGCCGGTGCTGGCCGCGGTGTTCGTCACCGAGATCGGCGACGTGACCCGCTTTCCCGCCCCGAAGTACCTGTGTTCGTGGGCCGGGCTCACTCCGCGCCACCGCGAGTCCGACCTGAAGGTCACCTGCGGCCGGCTGACCAAGCAGGGCTCCAAACTGGTGCGCTGGGCGGCCGTCGAGGCCGTGCAGCACGCCCCCGAGAACACCCCGATGCGCGCCCACAGGGACCGCATCGAGGCACGCCGCGGTAGTCAGGCACGCAACCTCGCCAAGGCCGCCGCGGCCCGCAAGCTGCTCACCCTGGTCTACTACGGACTGCGCGACGGCGAAGTCCGCTTCCTGGCCCGCGCGGACGAGGCGTGATTAGCATCCGGACCGCGACCGACGCGCGATCGCCGCTAGTTCTGGCCTCCGCACTGCGGCAGGGCCGTTTCTCTGAATTGATTCCGTCGGTCGTGTGCCGAACGACACCATGCCGCACCGAACATCACCAACACGGGCGCGGCGAAGGGATGAACGGCAGCCGGAGCGCCGCCAACTCAGCATCACACCTGGTGAAGAGCACACCCCACAACACCCGCCCGGCGGGGCCACAGCACACCACCCAGGAACGGGGACATCCCCGCACCGCGATTCAGCACGGCCTCACGCCGGATCCATCCGACAAACCCGGACACGCACGGCACTGGACCAGCCCCGCCCTTTCAGGGATGAACTTGGCGGTGAGGAGCTCCGCGAACTCAGTCGTCTCCGTGATCAAGGAAGAGCCGGGCCAGTCCGGGAAGACGGGAATGCATCTCCGAGGCGTCGTCGAAATCGAAGCTCTCGCCCATATCAGCTGGCCCGTGGTCAGCTCGGGGTCCGCAGAACTCGTCGTAGTCGTCGTAGAAAGTGCAGTCGTCCTCGTCACCGTTGATGCGCTCGTAGGCGTAGGAGGCCGCGTAGTTGACCGTCTCGTTGAACAGCGCCTCGTCGCTCCCTGCGGCCGCCGCAGCGATGACGTCCGGATGCTGGGCGAGAACATCGGGTGCAACAGCGGCCCGGTCGTACCACTCTCGGCCCTGGGCGATGAGGCCGGCGCGGAAGTCCATGAAGGCGTCGTCGGAGCAGCCTCCACCGATCAGATAGCCGGCAGCCCACACGTCCCAGCGGTAGAGCGCCCCGTGGAGCTGATCGAAGCACTGCTGGTATTCGAGGACCGTCTGCTTCGAAGTCGCCGCGAGCCGCTCGACCAGGGTCGATGCGAACGCTTGGCCCGGGTCTTCGGAGGTCGAAGCGGCGTCGGTGCGTACCGTTTCGATGACGGTCCAGAATTCGTCGATGTTCATGGCCGCACCCTCTCACCTGGCGCTGACAGCCGACTCCGGGGTCCGGTCGTGGCAGTAGGCATGGGAAGGTCAACGGTTCGCGGAACCCGCCGGTCGATCTGGGCGAGCTTGTCGTCCGCTCCCGCGAGGGTGACCTGGAGTCCTTCGACCTCGCCGAGCCAGCCCTCTCGCTCGGCCTCCGCGATGCGGGCGATGATGTTGTCCCGGATATCGACGATCCATGCCCGTTGGGCAGGGTCGGGCCAGTGCATCGAGCATCGCAGACAGGCATTCTCATGAATGCAAGGGGTTGAGAAGGCCCGTCCGCAGAGCCCGGTGGCGACCTTGCGCCGTTCGAAGTGACCAAGGAACTCCTCCCATTCGGCGTCAGTCGGGGTGCGGTATTCCTCGCTGGGCCGCAGTGCCCGGCGGCGAGCCAGGAAGCCAGGTGGGACTTGATGGTCTCCTCCGGATAGACGGCTTTTAGCCGATGGTGACGCTGATGTCCTGGTGGCCGGCGATGACCTGGGCGATATGCGGTGGCAGCCCGTTCATGATGGCGTCGGTGATGAAGATCCTTCGGAAGTCGTGCGGCGTGCAGTGCAGTGGTGTGCCGTCGGCGTCGACGAGCCCGGTCCGCGTCAGAGCTTGGTCGAGCAGAGTGGAGATGCGTTCGCGGCCGATCCGGTGCGGTCCGGCGCCGACACGATGCTGGCACACCAACGGGGCCGGATCCATCCAGACCAGCTCGTGGTAGTCACAGGCACGGATCAGCGGCACCGTGCCGCCGGCGCCGCTGAATCTGCAGATGATCGTCGACAGCACGTCGGCCAGTTCCGGGCCGACGACCAGGAGTCGTTCGATGTCCGCGCGTTCCTCAGCCCGCTCAAGACCCTGCGACAACGCCGGCCCGAGCAGAAGCTGTGCGTGGTGCTGGACAACCTCTGCCCGCACAAGCACGCCGCAGTCCGCACCTGGGCCGCCGACCACGACGTCGAACGGGTCTTCCTGCCGACCCACAGCCCCTTTCTGAACGCGATCGAGTCAGAGTTCGCCGCCCTGCGCTGCGTCGCCCTCCACGGCCCCGACCACCGCACCCACGCCGAACGAACGCCGCCCTCGCCGCCTCCATCCGCCGGCGCAACGCCCACGCCGAACCAAGACCCGTTTCGCGCCCGGGTCACCGATCCGCCAGCAGACCGATGACCCGGCCGAAGCCGCGTGACCCTGCCCAGCGACAGCGATCTTTGCCGGATGCGCATGGGCGGACGGGCGGCCACGGCCTGACCGGCGAGGAACGCATCCAAGGTCAGGTCACCAGGGCACGACGCCGCTGTCGTCGAACAGCTGGCCGCTCGGGCCGTCGTCCGGCAAGGCCGCCAGCCGGATGGCGATCGCCGCGCCCTGCTCGGGGGTCTGGGTGCCGCTGAATCCGTTGAGGTCGGTGGCCACGTAACCGGGACAGGCGTTGTTGATCAGGACGTTGGTGCCGCTCAGCTCCTTGGCGTACTGGATGGTGACGGCGTTGAGGTAGGTCTTCGTCGGCGCGTAGGCCCCACTGATCCCCCCAAGATCCACGCCGGGCGTGGTCTGCAGGGTCAGGGAGCCGACGTGGCTGGACTGGTTGACGATCCTCGGGTGCGTCGAACGCAGCAGCAGGGGGAGCATCGCGTTGGTGACCCTGATGACGCCGAGGACGTTGGTCTCCAGCAGCCGCCGCACGGTCTCCAGGTCGATGGTCGTCGGTTCCTCCGGCCAGCCGCCGGCAACGCCGGCGTTGTTGACCAGTACGTCCAGCCGTCCTGCCCGCTCCTCGATCAGGTGGACTGCGGCGGCCACGCTCCCGGCGTCGGTCACGTCCAAAGGCACGCCGAACGCGTCAGCACCAGCCGCACGCAACTTCGCCACCGCGTCATTGCGGCGTTGCTCGTCCCGGGCGCCGACCCCGACGCTCCAGCCCCGCGCCCCCAGCCCGGCCGCGATCTCATACCCGATTCCCTTATTCGCGCCAGTGACCAGCGCGATCGTCTTCTCACTCATGAAAACGAGCATGCCTGCGCTGCAGCCGGGCACCAACACCCACTCGGTAGTGCAGCGATACCCGAGCGGTATCGGTCTCGGCGGTCTGCCGTCCTAGCCTGGTCTCATGGACATACGCGAGCTGCGGTACTTCGTCGCCGTCGCCGAGGAGTTGCACTTCGGCAAGGCTGCCCAGCGCCTCGGGATAGCCCAGCCGCCGCTGTCCCGCACCATCACCCAGCTCGAGCGGCGGCTCGGCATCGCCCTGCTGGAACGCAACAGCCGCAAGGTCACGCTCACCGAGGCCGGAGCCGTGCTGCTGGCCGAAGGACGCGCAATCCTCAGCGCAGTAACCGCGGCCGAGCGGCGCACCCAACGAGCCGCCACGGCACACCCCAGCCTCGTCCTCGCCGTCAAATCCGGCACCGGTGGTGAACTGCTGACCAAACTCCTCGACGCCTACGCCGCCGAGCCCGGCGCAGCCACCGTCGATCTGCTGATCTGCGAGGCGCACCAGCACCGGCAGCTGCTGCAGGAAGGACAAGCCGACGTGGCTCTGCTGCACTTGCCCTTCGACTCGGCAGCCGGGCTCGACACCGAAACCCTGCGCACCGAGGGACAAGTCGCGATCCTGCCGGCCTCACACCCGCTCGCCAACCGCCCCCACCTCCGGATGGCCGACATCACCACACTGCCCGAACTCCCGATGGCCCGCTGGCCCGGCCCCGACGGCAGCTACCCACAAGGACCGGGCGCGGAGATACGCAACCTGACACAAATCTTCCAGCTGATCGCGCTCGGCCGCACCACCGTGGTCATCCCCGAGTCAGCCGGCACCGACCTGCGCCGGGACCTCACCGCCGTACCGGTCCTGGACGCTCCGCCCGTAACCACGGTGATTGCCTGGCCGCCGAACAGCCGCCTTCGCGCAGTCGCCGACCTGGTCCGCGTCGCCACACTCCTTTAAACCCGGATCAGGAGGGCGGCCACCCCACGACAGCCTCGATCAAGCAACCGGCAGCTCAACACCCCTCCCCCGGCAGGATCATGTCCTGACGGACTGCCGCCCCGAGCGGACATCAGCACCACGATCACCCGCCGCAGCTGCCCTTCACCGTCCCGCCAATCCGCTGCAAACGGCAGCCCTCCCCCCTGCCGACCAGCCGACCCACGAACTCGGGCCACCTCCCACAACCAACACCAAACAAGATCCTGCAGACAATCCCCTGACCACCGGCCAGCACATCGATCACCCGGCCCACGACGCCAGACAAGACCACCAGCTGCCATGGCCGGGCTCATGGCCGGGCCGACCACGGCGCCTTCACCCCGGGCGCTCAGTGAGCTCTTTCAGAGTGACCACTGATCGAATGATGGCTGGGCCGAAACACGCTGGATGCCCCATAGGCAGGCTTGCTGTCGATGTCGCCGAGGCTGCATGCGTAGGACCTGACCGGCTGATCACCGATGTCACCGAAGCTGGTTGAGGCGGCCAGGGGCTGTCAGTGGCTGGTGGCAGGATCACCGACATGGTTTTCGTACGTACTACTCCGCCGCGGCCCGTGGACGTGACCGCGGTCTTTCCCGAACTGGTGCCGTTGGCACGTCCTGCGATGCGCCTGCACCCTCGTCCCGGATCGCCTTCGGCCAGGGAGAGTTCGGTCGGGGGGCCGTTGCTGTGGCCGGCGGAGGAGCCGTGGCCGCACTGCGAAGCCTCGCACCTGCACGTGGACAGCGGGTTCCGCCAGTCGCCTGCCGACGTGCGGCTCATGAGGCGCAGCCAGACCCGGTGGCACCGTGATCACGATGGTCGTGGTGGGATGACGCCCGAGGAGGAGGCGATCAAGGAGCGGAACGCCGCGAGGCTCGCGGAGCGCCTCGACGCCGGCCCTCCGCCCGCGGACTGCCCGGTCCCCATGCTGCCCGTGGCCCAGCTGTATCTGCGCGACATACCCCTGCTGCAGCCGCCCGGACAGTCCGATCTGCTTCAGGTCCTGTGGTGTCCCTACGACCACGATCCGGATTACAAGCCGTCGACCTCGCTGTTCTGGCGATCCGCCGCCGCGGTCGTCGACATCCTCGCCACACCGCCGGAGCCGTACGAGGTGAACCATGAGGGCTATGTGCCGGAGCCGTGCACGCTGGCACCGGAAGCAATCACCGACTACCCCAACAGCCTCGATCTGAGCCCGCAGACACGGCTGATGCTGGCGGACTGGAGCAGATGGCAAGCAGCCGGCGCCGACGTGGACAGCTCCTATGCCGATTACCCGCGAAACCTCTATGACACCCATCTGGCAGACGCGCCCGGATGGAAGGTCGGCGGCTGGCCTCCATGGGGCCGCACCGACCCCAACCCCCGATACTGCACTGTCTGTGATGCGCAGATGGTCCCACTGCTCACCATCGCCTCCTACGAATGGGACGGCGGCGAGGGCCACAGCTGGGCACCCCACGAAGAACAGGCCGCCGCCTACGCCGCCAACACCACCGGTCATTGCTGTGGCCAGGACCCCTCGCAGCCGACCAAGGTCGAAGTCGGCAGCACCGACAACATGCAGATCTACGTCTGCCCCGCCTCCCCCGAGCATCCGCACACCGACCTGATCCAATGAGCTGCCCAGCCTGTCACGTCCCCCCGCAGCAACCAGCGACAGAAGTACCGCCGCGTACGAACTCACCCCGACACGCGCCCTCGCTGCTTGACAGACGACATTAGGAATCAGGGATTGCGCAGCCGACTGCGCAGCCCCGCACGGGCGTTGCGCCATCGGGCTGCGCAACCGGCCCGGGGATCCTGCGCAGTCCAGTTGTGCCGGGGCGGCTGCGCAGTCGACCCGGGTTTCCCGGTCTTCTCTTGCGCAGGTCCGTCTGGCGCACTGCGCAGGGGTCTGATGCGGCCCGGCCGGCTTGCGTCTGCGCATCGGTGTCCGGGCCCTGTGGCCCGGCGGCACGTGATCGCACAGCCGGCGCCGGTCCGGGACTTCAGCGCCGGACACGCTGGCCTGCCGCCGGCGCCGGACCGGTGGTCGGGGTCATGGTCGGGCCGACCACGACCCCGACCATGGACTTCGTGTCCCCATCGTGACCATGGTCGGGGGTTCGTGGTCGGTGGTCGGGTCGGGGCCGCCGGGTTTTGTCTTGGTCACCAGTAGTGGCGTCGGCCAGCGACCGCGTGACCCATGGACCCCATGATCCACATCACGGCGCCGACCACGGCCAAGATGATGCCGATGGTCCACAAAATCGATATGCCGGTGAGGAAACCGACGACAAGCAGGATGATGCCGAGAGCGATCATCACGTACCTCCTGGCGTGGGCTGATCTGCTGGCTCCCGAGTGCCCCGAATCAGCAACATCAGCCCAACTCCAGGGACGGCAACCAGAACCCCTACTGGTGCACGTACGGCCGCCAGTCCTGAAACCGGTCGACAACGTTTTCCGGCGATTCGACCCACGGCCCGGCACTGGCGTCGAATGGCGCGGCTCTCGTGATGGCGCGGAAGGGTTCCGGCGACGACAACCACCTCTCGCGGGCCGGCTACGGCAACGGCGGCTGGTCGCCACGGCCCCGCACTGCGACGATTGGACAAGCGCATCGTCATGACACGGCAGGGGGCGGGAAGCGACGAGCGGCTGTGGTGGACGCCGGACACCTTCCACACTCAACTGCCGGTGCATGACGGCTACACCAGCAGCAACATCCCGCGATCATCGCCGTCAATTTCACCGACCTGTGAACCCCGGCCGTGCCTACGACATTGCGACGGCACTGTCCCCCCCCCCCCACACACACAGCGCGATGCAGGGAGTTGGACGTCTGAGTGCCTGTTTCTGAACCGGCCCCGGGGCCTCTACACCGGGGCCGCTGCGGCCCCTCCCTCTGCACCTTGCTGAGGATGTGGCAGAAAAACCACGTGGCGCATGGGGTGCTTCTTCAGGGGGTCTTCCGTGCGTCGCCCCTCCGCCTCGGGCGTTGGTCCGCAATGATCACTCAGAGCGATCACTTGATCGGCGTCCGGATTCAGTAGGGAGAGGCTCACATGCTGGAAGGCATCGACGACGACATGAAGAAGACCATTATCGAGGAACTGGCCCTCGATGTGGATCACCTCGGGGACGCGTTGAACAACCGCGCGACGCTTGACTGGATCACGGACGATCTTGGCAGGGTGAATCTGGCTGCGAGGTTGGAGCAGATGTACGGCGTCGAGGACGTCGCTTTCGATAAGTGGGTCACTGTTCAGGACGTCATCGACACCATCCATTCGCTTCAGACAAGGTGAGGCCAGCAGCGGAGCGGGAGCCAGCCGTCGCAGAGCTGCCGGGCTTCCCGGTCCCTGGATGACCCTTCTGATGAGCTGCCACAGCACGTACGCCGCATCTGTCACGCGTTGTCACGCGAGCCCCACCGGTATCCGTTCGGGGAGCGGTCACAGTGACCGCTCCCCGAACGGATACCAAAGCTCTCATTCCGGGCTGTTGGCCGTTGACGTGCTGGTATCGGGTTCAGAAACAGGCACTGAGGCGGGTTGACGCCCCTGCACCCCACCGTGGTCAAGCAGCAGGTCGTCTGCCTGCGACGAGAGCACCGCATCGGACCGGTGCGGCTTGCCGCCCGATGCGGGATCGCAGCCTCCACCGCCCACCGCATCCCGTACCGCCACGGCCTGCCAGCCCAGGCGTGCGCCGGTCTGCCGAGCCGGGATGGGCACCCCTGTCACCCCGCGCATATACCCACGCCTCACCGGCGACCCTGCGAACAACCGGCAGCGGGTGCGAGGCACGGCTCGCCCTGGTCGAACCTCTCATGGATGGCAAGGCGGTGCCGTGCCCTCTCGACGCCTCGCTGCCGGGCGAGATCGGCGACGTTCTCGATCTCGGAAGCCGGCGTGAAGACGAGCGGACCGTCGCCGGCACAGCCACTCCCCTCGGGCACCGCCTTCCCCACATCCCCGCACCTCAGCAGGCCTTCGATCCCGCCGAGGTACGGATCAGCCCGTCCACGGCCTTGATCTGAGCGGCGACCTCACGGACCGGAAGCCCGTCCCGGGCGGCGCGGGTCAGCGGCACAACGCTGTCCAGGCCAGCACTTACCGGCGTACCACACGCCGACAGGTAAGCCGCGGTCACCTTGGCAGCGAACAGGGGGAACGACCAAGCCGTCCTTCCGCGACGGACGCTAGTTCAGCACGATGCGCCAGCGGTTGTCGGCGGTGCCGTCGTCCGCGTCCTGGACCGCGAACGCGCCGACCGCGGTGGAGTTGCCCGCGATGGCGAGCAGTTTGCCGCTGTTCACGTTGCGGATCTTGTAGGTCCCGTCGCCCTGGTCGAGCAGGGTCCATTTGTGGTCGGCGGTGCCGTTGTCCGACCACTGCAGAACGGTCGCGCCGTCTGCCGTGTCCATGTTCAGGACGCCGAGCACCTTGCCGCTGTTGGCGTTGCGGAAGCGGACCGCGCTTCCATCAGTGATCATTTCCCAGTCGTGGTCGGCGGTGCCGTTGTCCGTCCATTGCAGAGCGCGGCCGCCGTTGGACGTGGACATGTTCTGGATACCCAGCAGGAGACCGCTGCTCACGTTGGCGAGACGGACGGTATTGCCGGTGGTGTTCCAGTAGACGGTGTAGTTGAAGCCGTGCGCGTCGTAGAACGGGCCCAGGTTGACGGTGGAGCCGCCCGCGGTGGCGGTGAAGGCGAGCGAACTGCTGCTGGTCCGCTTGACCGAGGACGTGTTCAGCGTGGGGAAGGAGCTGAGAGCGGTGTCGCCGTAGTTGCCGGCCAGGACCACCGGCCCGTAGGTGATCGCGGCGACGTTCGCGTTGTCGTTGGCCGGTCGGATGCCGATCCGCATGGGCAGGCGGACGGTGACCGTGTCGCCGGAGGTCCACGAGCGATTCAGGGTGGCGTAACTGCCGGGCGTGGTGGTGATGTTCTGCGCGACCCCGTTGACGCTGATAGTGGCCCCGGTGGTCCAGCTCGGTATACGGATACGCATCGCCCACGTTCCGCTGACACTGCCGGTGACCTGAAGGGTCGTCGTGTCGCTGACAGGGTAGGTCGTCGTCTGGGTGACGGTGATACCGCGCTCCGTCCAGGTGAGCACCGACGGCACGAACATGTTCACGGTCAGCGTCGTGTCGTTGTGGAAGTAGATGCAGTCCATCAGCCTGGTGTGCATCTCCAGGCCCGTGCCCTGGCAGCACCAGAAGGTGCCGTAGTCGGTGCTCCAGGTGCCGCCGCCCAGCGCCGGGCCCACACCGCGCCGCCCTCCCGGTTTGAGGGGGGTGAAGTAGGTGACGTGGCCGTGGTCGTCGGCCGGGTTCTGCTGGCCGATGATCTGGTTCAGCCATGCCCGCTCGTAGTAGTCGAACAGCGCCACGCGGTTCGGGTCCAGCGTGAACAGCTCCCGGGTGAGGGTGAGCATGTTGATGGTGTTGCAGCTTTCGCACGTGTCGTTGGTCAGGTAGCCGGCGATGGCGTTCGGGGCGCGGAAGTGCTCCGCCTGGCTGTTGCCACCGATGGCGTAGGTGTGCGCGTTGACAGTGATGTTCCAGGCGTTCGTGGCGATATCCCGGTAGCGGGTGGTGCCCGTGGCCTTGTACTCCCGGGCGGCACCGATCCACTTGGGCACCTGGGTGTTGGCGTGAATTCCGTTGAGCTGGTCCTGGTTGGCCGCCAGCGGGTCGAACACCGCGGCGTGGTCGAACCGCTGGGCGACGGTGAGCCACCGCGCGTTGCCTGTCTGCTGGTAAAGATCGGTCAGCACGGCGTTCATGCCGCCGAACTCGACGCGCAGCATGGTCTGCATCTGCTGGGTGGTCAGCCGGCCGGTGCGCCAGTCGACCCATCCGGCCAGGGCGAGGAGCACGTCCCGGGCTTGGGTGCTGCCGATGTGACGCCATACGTCCAGCAGACCGGTGAGGGTCTTGTGGATGGTGTAGTACAGCACCTCGCCACTGGTTCCCTGCTCGAGAGCAGTGAAGTTGGACTCGGGATAGCCGGAGAGGTACCCGGGGTTGAAGCCGGCGGCGCTGTTGTTGGCCTGGCACTTGGCCAGTTCCGCGACCATGTAAGTGGCCTTGTCCCGGCAGGTGGTGTCCCCGGTCACCGCGTACGACTGTGCCCATGCCGTGAGGAAGTGTCCCTGGATGTGGGTGCGGAAGCCGAAATTGGGCGCGTCCCAGCCGCCGTTGGCGGTCGCACCGTTGGTGGACAGCTTGTGCGTGGCGCGGAAGTTGTACAGCAGCCGGTCGACATCGATGAACCGCAGGTAGTTCTGGGTGCGGTTCTGGTTGTCCAGCCACCGGCTTGCCGTGAGCCGTACCTGGCCGAGTTCGAAGGGGTGCGCCAGAACCCCGATGTCGGTCCTCGCGGGGGCGATGGCCGCTCGGGCGGAAGACGCACCGAGGAAGGATCCGGTGGCAGAGGCGGCCACGGTGGCTCCGGTCAGTTGCAGGAGACGACGCCTGCTGACGGAGGAAGACATCTTGAGCCTTTCGATACGGCAGAGCGACTGCTTGGACATTTGATGTGCCGGCTCACACGTCCGACGGTGGGCGTGGCGCTTCACGGGCTTGTGTGCTGCCGACGCGGCGCCCTACGGCCGACAGGTCGACGACATCTTCCGCATGTGGTTCGACTTTTCGAACGGCGTCCGAAATATAGAACAAGGATCTTCGCTGACACATGGGATGGATTAAGGGATATGGACGTTGCTTGTGTCTAGCCGTGTGACACAAAATTCTTGCCGGCTGTCGGTCGTCCCGTAGTTCTGCGGCCACGTGCTGCGGGGGCAGTTCCACTCCCCGGTACACGATGGCCCGGGAAGGGCCGTGCAGCCGCTCTGCACATGCGGGTTGGCGGTCAGCTTCGCGTAACCGGCGGTGTAGGGCGCGGCGCCGACCTTCACCTTGGCGGCCATGCGGGCGAGGTCAGCGCCGGCATGGAGGAGGCCGGGTGTGCCAAGGCTCCGCCCGCGGCCCCGCGGGGGTGGCGACGCCGGCGAGGCCGACGGATGCGACGCGTGGTCTTGAGCATGGTGCGCCGACTGATCTGTCGTGTCGCGCGCATGCACTGGAGACGGGGCGGATGTGTCGGATGTATTGACGCGCTCTCTTTCCCGGAATTAGCCTCTGCCCGATTTCACGAACAGAGTTCGATATATCGTCAACATGCCTGATTGGACAGCGAGTTGGCTAGAAGGCTTCCGGCCCAAGCGCCACCCATCTGAAACGCATTTACGGGCGCTGAGAAGCACAGACACCGGCCCGCGCCGCAACCGCCCCACCCGGGCGGACGCACGTGCTCGCATGCCCTGACCCGCCGTCACCACGGCGCCCTGGGCGAAGCGATGAAACACCGTCGTTCGGATCCCCCCTTCCGGCCCACGCGGTGCCCGGGTCCTGTCCCGCCCCCTCCCAAACCAAGCTCCCCGCCACCCCGATCCCCCTCCGCCCGACGGTGGCACCCGCACCCAACAGGAGATCCGATGCCTGCGCTCCGCGCCCGGCTGATGCGCTCACGCACCACCCCCCACTGGGAGACACGATGAGAGATCGTCACTCCACTGCCGCATGCCGCCGGGCAGCACGCGTTCTCGCCATGCTGCTGGGCCTGATCGGAGCACTGCTCGCTCCTGGTCCGGTTTCCGCGGCACAGGCGGCCCCCAGCACGTCCGCCATCGAGCATGCCGCCGTTGCGTCGCTGCCCACCAAGCTGCGTGGCGTCAACCGCTCCGGCACCGAGTTCATGTGTGTGCAGAACCGGGGCATCTTCGACGGCCCCGCTGACAACGCCTCCATCCAGGCCATCAAGAACTGGCGGGCCAACGTCGTCCGTGTGCCGCTCAACGAGGACTGCTGGCTGGGCATCAACGGAGCCAACCCCGCCTACAGCGGCGCCAACTACCGTGACGCCATCTCCGACTACGTCTCCCGGCTCCGCCAGGCCGGCCTCTACGTCATCCTCGAACTGCACTGGAGCAGCGGTCTTCACATAGGCATCGGTTCCAACTGCTGGGCGTATGCCTCGCGGTGCCAGAAGCCAATGCCCAACAGCGACCACACCCCGGACTTCTGGAAGTCGGTAGCCAACACCTTCAAGAGCGACCAGGCCGTCGTCTTCGACCTGTTCAACGAGCCCTTCCCGAACCTGTTGATGTTCGACGCCAAAGCCTCGTGGAGGTGCTGGCGCGATGGCGGTTCGGCCTGCATCGGCTTCCTCTACCCCGTGGCCGGTATGCAGACTCTCGTCAATGCCGTGCGGTCGACGGGCGCGACCAACTACATTATGGTCGGCGGCATCAACTACGCCAACGACCTGTCGGGCTGGCTGACGTACGCGCCCTCGGATCCCGAGGGCAAGCTCGTGGCGTCCTGGCACTCGTACAACTTCAACAGCTGCAACACCCAGAGCTGCTGGGACTCCCAGATCGCACCCGTCGCCACCCGCTACCCGCTCGTGGTGGGCGAGATCGGCGAGGACGACTGCGCCCATGCCTACGTCGACACCCTCATGAACTGGCTGGACAGCCGGGATCTCGGCTACCTGGGCTGGACCTGGAACACGTGGGACTGCAAGTCCGGCCCGTCGCTCATCACCGACTACGACGGAACCCCGACGGCCTACGGGCAGGGCCTCAAGAACCGCCTCGCATCCGGCTGACCAAGTGCGCGAGGGGGTCTGTACGCTCACCGGGCCAGACCCGCTCGCTTTACAGACCCCCGCTTACGAGAGCGAGGGAGTGTCAACTTGCGCGCCCTGTCTCACATTCGGTGGTGACGGAGCGTACCGCTATCCGAGGAGGGTGCGGTGGCGAAGAAAGCAGGAACCTCAGCCGAACCGGTGATAGACGACGTCAGCGAGATCCGCACGGTCGGAGGCGGAGACATTGGTCAGGTGGCTGTCGAACGGGCCCACCTTCGACACCGAGCAACCGCGGCGAAACACGATCTGAAGACCGTGCTCGGGCTCCCAAGCGCACTCGCACTCCACGGAGACATACACCTGCCGGTCGCCATGGGCGTCCTCCCGCTGGACCGACACCTCGCCTCCGGGCCGGACATGCGACCAGACGTCGTCCGGGCCAGCGACGGACACGAAGTCCTCGTCGCCGCTCACCTCGGCCTTCACATCCAGGTAGTACTGGAAGACCGGCACCGACGCGGACTTCAGAGCCGACTCGTCAAGCCCCAGAAACGCGCTGATGGCCGCCTCGAAGTCGACCTTGGCGTCGTCATCGTCATAGCCGGCGACGACGAACCGGCACAGGGCGTCCCCGAAGACGGGAACCGGAAGCGGCGGACTCACGTAGTCGCCAAAGTCAGCATCGGCGGTCACAGGGCCGAGGCCGGGGATCTCCATGCAGGCACTCTACGGCCTCCATCGAGAGCGCACGGAACAGCAGATGGCTGCCGGGTGAAAGATCTTGGTGACCCATCATCTTTTCGCGGGCGAGCCACCAGGATGGGAACCTCGCACCAGCCCTTGCTCAAGTCGCTCGTGGAGCGTGCTCAGGTGCCCCCGCCCGCCATTGGTCTTCAGTCATCCGCCAGACGACATCGATCCCCACTTCGCCAGGAGCGCAAGGGCCTTCAGGCGCTTGTGTGCGTTCGATCTCAGTGAAACCCAAGCGGCGGGCGACGGCTCCACTGGCTGAGTTGGCTGCATCGTGATGGATCTCTATACGGTCGATGCCCGCCAGCTGGAAGCCCTGGCTGACAAGACCCGATGCAGCCATCGTCGCGAGGCCTTGTCCCGTCCAACGAGGGTGAATCCAGTAGCCGATGTCGAGGCCGCCCGCACCGATGCGGCGATGCAGGCCACAACTGCCGATCACCGTGGCACCTGACGTGATCGCATAACCGAAGGCTTGCTTGGTCTCCCACTCGTCGTGGCTTCGGGCCAGGAAGTCGACGGTTTGCCGCCTGTCGTGGTTGTTCGCCCAGGGCATCCACGGCACGAGATGGTCCAGGGATTCGTGGATCGCCTGTTCCAGGGCGTCGAGATCGGTCATGCGCCACCGGCGCAGTTCAACCCGGTCAGAACTGAGATTTTCGGAAGGTTCTTCCATGCCCCGGATGCTCTCGCAGCCCAGCTGGGGCCTACAACGCAATATCACCGGCCCGCTTCCAACCATGCACGGTCACGCGCAGCGGCCAGGAGTGCCGTCATTTCTGGTGAACATCCGCGGAGACGCGGTCTCCTGACGGCCTCCCGAACCGGTGGACAAACGCTGCTACTCGAAGGGTTCTGGTACGACTTCCGTGAAGCGCGCACGCTGAGTGACGGCCGCTGCTCCAATCAGGCTTCGGGAAGTTGCCTGAAAACGACCGGGGCCGATCTTGGTGTGGTCGACAGTGCAGCGTCGTGGAAGAGACATCGCCTCCCGCGGAGGGCCTGCTGTTACCGTCCATCGCGCACATGTCGGTGCCGTCTGGATGTGAGCCACGAGGCGATACGCGTCAACGTCAGCAGTACGTCGGCCGGGGCGGCATGCCCGGACTGTGGAAGCGAGTCGACCCGGGTGCACAGCTCTTACCTGCGGTTTCCCGCGGACGTGCCGAGCGAGGGACGTCTGGTGATCCTGCAACGGCGAGTTCGGCGGTTCTTCCGTCCGCAGTCGTCGTGTGCTCGGCAGACGTTCGCTGAGCAGTTGCCCGGGCTGACCCGGCGGTACAGCAGGTGGACGGAGCGGTTGCGGTCGACTCTCGCCACAGTGGGGCTCGCCCTCGCCGGCCGGGCCGGCGCCCGGATGGCGCGGGCCTTCGGGGTGTCCATCAGCCGCAGCACACTCTTACGGCTGGTCAGTGCCTTGCCCGAGCCCGAAGTCTCGACCCCGCGGGTAGTCGGTGTCGATGAGTCCGCCACTCGCAAGGGACGGGTCTACGGCACGGTGCTCGTCGACGTCGCGACCCGTCGGCCGGTGGATCTGCTGCCTGACCGGGAGGTGTCCAGCCTGGCCGCATGGCTGGCGTAGCGACCCGGGATCGAGATCGTCTGCCAGGACCGCTCGCCGTTCGTCGCGGAAGGCGCCACAGCCGGGGCACCCCAGGCGACGCGGGTCGCCGACCGCTGGCATTTGTGGCACAACCTCGGGGAGGCTGCTCAGCGGGCTGTACCGGCCGCCTTCCATCCACGCTATGACGCCACACTCGATCCAACTTGTCACGCTCAGCAACATGACCGGCGCTACTGACATACCAGCGCACAGAGCCGCCCGTCGACGCCAAGACCAACCGCCTCGCCCGCGCCGTCGACATGCTCAGGCACAGCCAACCGCCGTAACCCACACCATTAGAGATCTCTAGTGCTGTCCGTGCCCGTTGATAACGTGCTTCGTCCAGTCGTGGAGTTCATGAAGGGACGCGGTACGTGCGGAATGTGACATCCCATCAGGTCGCCGAGCAGCGGTTGGCCGAGGCGCTCGACGACATCAACGGGCGGGCCTACACGCGGTGGCACTCGCTGCGGTACGGCAGCATCTCGCCGATGCTGATCCGGGCCATGGCGGACGAACTGCTCGACCATGTCGCCGCGCGAACGGTGACGGAGCCGGGGCTCGACGCTGCGGCCGGCACGGTCGCCGTCACCGCCGCGGAGTGCGTGCACGGAGTGCTGAGCATCATGTGCTTCCCGAACGGGGACCAGGAGATCCGGTTCCCCCTCATCGGAGAGATGATCAGCACGGACCCGGACGACGACGAGTTCGGGGACGGGCCCCTCACCTTCCGGGACGTCGTCACGGAGGCGCCCACCGCGCGGACCTGGCTCGACATGTTCGAGATATGTGTCGTCAGCGGGCATGTGTGGGACTGGGAGAGGGTCACCGGGCTGCTGCTGCGCGGCGACTACGCGCCCGCCATCCGTGACGGCGTGCCCTACAACCAGTACACCTCCGTCTCCGAGCCCGCCGACCTCGCCGCCATGGACGCCCTGTGCCCCTATCTCACCGAGGCGGCCGGCCATCTGCCCCGCGACTGGCCCACGGTTCCGCTGCGAAAGCCGGACGCCAAGGAGCGCACGGAGGCCGCCCGGCGGCTCGACGAGGTCGGCGACGCGCTGAGCGCGGACCAGCGGCTGCTCCGCGTACTCCTCGACGACGACCAGCACGCCTTCGAGGACGCCCTCGTCGCCCGGCTGGTGGCATACCGGGAGAGCGTCGAGGCCCATGCCGGTGATCCCGCTCCCCGGTCCCTCCTCCCCCTCGGCACCCTCGCCCTGGCCTGCCTCGCCGTCCAGGTCCACGGGTGGGAACTCGGTGTCGAGTCCGGGTATCTGCCGTACGGTGTGCTGGGATCGCCGGACGCGCCGCGCCGTGCGGCGGAGAGGAACCGGAACAACTTGGGCTACTGGGCCGCCAAGTAGCCCACCCAGGGTGCGGAAGTGGGCCTGGCCCCGCATCCAGGACATCGTCGTGGAGAGGGACTCGCCCCCAGCGAGGCAGCGCGTACCTCTGTGCCACAGCCAAGGACAGAAGACCACCCCCACCTCGGCGAACGCCATCTGCCGGATCCCCACGACCTGCGACCCCCGTAGCCCCGACGGCGCCGAGCCTCAGTCCATGCCTTTCACGGTGATCCCAAAGGCATGGACCAAACTAGGACGGCAGCTGGCGCCCGGCCGCAGCCGATTCGAGCTCGCCGGAGCCCTGGAGTTGACGCATTGCAGCCCTCCGGCTCCCCGCGGGGCCGCCGTCGTCCCGGTCCCCTCCACCATCCGGCCCTGCTCGCCGCGCCGGTTCGTGACCGCCGCCCTACGCTCGGGGCATGCAACGCCGCCTGATGCACATGTCTGCTGAGGCCCAGGACGCTCTGCGCACCGCGCTGGAGGAACTCCGCGCGGAGCTGAAGGTCCCCCTGAGCTTCCCCAAGCGCGTACTGAAAGCAGCCGACAAGGCCGCGGGTGAGGCGCGCCTGCCCGACAAGGACGCCACCCACCTGCCGTTCTTCACGATCGATCCGCCGACCTCGAAGGACCTCGACCAGGCCATGCACCTGGAACGGCGGCCCGGCGGCGGCTACCGCGTGTACTACGCCATCGCGGACGTGGCGGCCTTCGTCAAGCCCGGCGGCCCGGTGGACGCCGAGGCGCACGACCGGGTCGAGACGCTGTACTTCCCCGACCTCAAGGTGCCACTGCACCCGCCCGTCCTGTCCGAGAGCAAGGCCAGCCTGCTGCCGAACGAGAAGCGTCCCGCCCTGCTGTGGCAGCACGACCTCGACGCGCACGGCAACCTGACCGACTCGTCCGTGAGTCGAGCCATGATCCGCAGCCAGAGGCAGCTCGACTACGCGAGCGCCCAGCAGGCCCTCGACAACGGCACGGCCGGGGATTCCCTCAAGCTGCTGCGGGAGATCGGCGAACTGCGCGAGGCGGTCGAGGTCGCGCGCGGCGGCATCTCGGTGAATCTGCCGGACCAGG
Organism: Streptomyces sp. NPDC001137; assembly: GCF_040298885.1. Classification (NCBI taxonomy): domain Bacteria; kingdom Bacillati; phylum Actinomycetota; class Actinomycetes; order Kitasatosporales; family Streptomycetaceae; genus Streptomyces; species Streptomyces sp. NPDC001137. The sequence continues at coordinate 231,047 of NZ_JBEPBA010000009.1, read as the reverse complement.
AGGTCACCCTCGAGGACGGATCGTTCCATCTGCGCTACGTCGCGACGCTGCCGGTCGAGGGCTGGAACGAGCAGATCTCCCTCATGACCGGGATGTCCGCGGCCCAAATCATGCTCGACACGGGTACCGGCATCCTGCGAACCCAGAAGGAGCAGGCCGATCAAAACGTGATCAAGCGCCTGCACGACATCGCGAAGGCCCTGGGCATCGTCTGGCGTCCCGGCATCTCGTACGCCACGCTGGTCCGCAAGCTCGATCCCCAGAACCAGCAGCACATGGCCTTCCTCACCGAGGCCACGAGCACGATGCTCAAGGCGGAGTACACCGTCTTCCGCGACAACCAGAAGCCGGCGTACACGATGCACGCAGCGATCGCGGCCCCGTACGCCCATTGCACGGCTCCGCTGCGGCGCCTGGTCGACCGGTACACCGGTGAGCTGTGCGTGATGGCGTGCGCGGACAAGGCCCCACCGAACTGGGTGCTCGACGCCCTGTCCTGCATCCCGTGCGACATGGCACGGGGGAAGGGCGGCCTGGCGGACCGGCAGACCGTGGACCTGGCCGAGGCCGCGGTGCTCAAGGACCGCGTGGGCGAGGTGTTCGACGCCGCGGTCATCGACACCGACGCGGAGCGGGGCAGGCCGCGTGAGGGCAAAGTGTTCCTGGCCGACCCCGCCGTGCTGGCCAAGGTCGTCTCGACCAACGGCCTGGATCTCCAGCTCGGATCCAGCATCAGGGCCAGGCTCAAGCAGGCGGACCCCGCCGCCGACGAGGACAAGGTCCTCTTCACCGTGTCCTAAGGGCCAGCCGTAACGGCACTGTCCTTGGCCCTGCTCCCGCAGTTTCTCGCCAACCGGGGTCAGCAGGTGGCCAATGGACCGACGGTCGGCGGTCGGCTGTCGGCGGTCGGCGGTCGGCGGTCGGCGGTCGGCGGTCGGCGGTCGGGAGGGACATGCCGGCTTCCAGGGCGTGAGCCAGGTACTTTTTCCGCGCTGAGCGCGACAATATGCGCGGCCACCTCAGATGAGGTCGCTTGGATTGGCCCCGCAGAGGACGACGCAGGCCTTCTCGCCCTTGCCGGGCCGCGGTAGCTGCGGGCCGGCACGGTGGAGCGGTCGGGCGTGTTCTGGTCGGGTGAGCTGAGGGCCGCGAGGGCGGTAGCGGAGCCAAATTCGACTGCCACCTTGCGGTGATTCCACAGTGCCTGTCGGGCCCGGGTGATCTCTGCGTCCGGGACGAGTACGGAGTGCACTCGGTCCTGTCGGGCGGCATGCAGGGTCATCCGGGAGGTTCGGCGTGCGCCGAGGGAGTCGGCGGCGATCGAGTCCACGGTGAGATCGGGCCGTGTCCGGCTGGGTCGGTGGCGCGCTCGACGAGACGGGGAATCTGCTGCGGCACAGGGTGGAGTTCTTGATGTACCAGTTCCACGGGGGCGACGCGATGGGGGAGCCCGTCCTTGCCGCGAACTTCGATAACCGGCGTCCATCCCCTCCGTCGTTAGAGATCGCCTAGTCCGTCCGACCCGTACTGCCAAGGTTGGAGTGCACCAGGCAGTCTTCGGGTTCGTACCGCGGCACTTTGCTACTGACTGGCTCGCCTTCTATCACCCAACCGTCGAAGCCTTCGCGGACGAAGATCCGGACGGCCCCAGGCTGTACCGCAAGTGCCTGCCGGTAGTCCTCAACCACCCGGTCGGCGAGGCCTGGAGTGGATTCCAGGACCTCCGCGGGCAGTCTTCGTACGAGGCCCTCTACGGCACAGTACGTGCAGCGTTCCGCTACTCGGCGGCGCACCGTGCGCCAGCGCATCGAGCGGTTGTAGCCAAGAGCGACCAGCCCCAATGTCCCGTCGCGGGGAACCATCACGGACAGCTCGCGCAAGCCGCGCGTCCCAAGGATCCGGGCGACCTCGCGGTCCAGGCTCACCGCCGTCCGGGACAGCACCACGTGTCGCGACCGATGCCGCCAGCTACCCATCGTCCCCCTCCCATCGCACCGTACCCCCAGGGTAGTTCGACTCGTCCACCCATTCGGTGTGCACGGCTCTCACGCAGCCGAACCGTGTTACAGGCAGCGGACCTTCGGCGATTTCTACAGGCTGCCCAGTCGCTTGTTCATGGTGTCGAGTGTCGGCCAAGGAGGACCGCCGCGCAGTGCGCTCAGGAACTCTTCTCCAAAACGCCTCCCGTTCGGAAACTGGTCGCGAAGCTCCCAACGCCACGCGGCGACCATGGCAAGAACGAGCTGTCGGCACTCCTCCAGAAGCCCTTGGTCGACGTTCGGGTAGTGCTCGCAGACCGGCTCGGGAACATGGGCGAGGTCGAACTCGACGGGTCCGCGGCAGCACGTCTCAAGGTCGATGAACAAAGGGCCGTTCCTCGTGCTGAGCACATTGCCCGGGTGCGGCTCGCCGTGGAGCAGCTGCTCTACGGCGCCGCGCTCCTCGATCGCGCGTCGCAGACTGGCTAGCCTGCCGCTGAGGAAGACGCGGTCTGCGCCGGCGAGCGCCGGGGAGCGGTCCGGGTCTGCGACAACGTCTTGCGCCTCCCTGATCCGGTCAGTGAACCTCGGGCTCGGCACATCGACGTTACGCATGCCGGCGTGCAGCTGCTCCAGCGCCTTGGCGTAGTCGACCGGTGAGAAGTGCGGTGCCACGGGCTCGTAGTAGGTCCACAGCGTCACTGCGAATCCATCGCGCGTGTACACACGCGGGCCCGCCCGGGGCTCCAAGGGGCACATCGGGCATCCGACCTCGGTGAGCCGCTGAGCGAGCTCGACTTCGAACTGTGCAACCTCTTGTCCCACAGGGGCGACCCGGGCAAAGACGTTGCATGGAGTCAGCCGCAGTGCCAGCTTGTTCGAGTTGTGGAGAACGATCGCGTCGTCGGCCGACAGGTCGAGCAATGCGGCGACCGAAGTCGCAGCCGCGATCGCACGCGTGACGTCGCTGATCTCCACCCTCGAATCTTGGCACAGACGAGCAAGAGCGGTGCCAACCATCGTGGCTCGGCACAGCTATCGGAAGGCGCACCCCTAGCCCGCTTGACGGTCACGGACTTCACTGCGGGAGCAGGCAGTGGCTCACCGGGGGCGGGGACGCACCCAGCGCCGCTTCTCCATCGCCGCTGGCCTGCTCCAAGAAGGGCCAACGCTCACGCCTGATCTACCGGCCCACGCGGCACGCCGACCACAAGCGCGGCGGCAGACACAGCGTCACCTGCACCGACCACCGCGACCTGCTCCTCGCCGCCCACCAGCAACCCGGCGCACCGATCGTGCTCGTGCGGGACAACCTCAACGAGCCTGGAGACCGCCGGCTGCGGGAGTTCATCGCCACCCACGAACGGGCTACCTGCTACTTCCTGCCGTCCTACGCACCCGATCTCCCACCCCGTCGAGGGCATCTGGTCACTGCTGAGACGCAGCAGCCAGGCCAACACCGCATTCACCGACCCCGACCACCTCACGAGCACGCTTCGGCACCGTCTCCGTCAGATCCAGTACCGCAAGCAGCCTCGTGGAGGGATGTCTCGCCGAAAGCGGCCTCACCTTGACGGCATCACGGCAACAACGTCAGTAACGCACGCGGGGTGTGCGACAAGCTCACGACGCGTGCTCGCGGGCCGTCCGCAGGATGTTTGCGGGAGCCTGTCCGCACTGGGCCCATGCGATGCCGGCACCGGCGTGCATACGCACGACCTGGTCGTCCAGAGTGATCGGCAGGTGGATCTGGGCCTGCAGCGAGACCGCGGTGGTCTGCGCATCGGCGGGCGCGAGTTCTGCGGCGAGGACGACGAACTCGTCACCGCCGTACCGGAAGACCGTGTCGCCTTCGCGTGCGGCCTGGCGAAGCCGCCGGGCGACTTCGATGAGCACGCTGTCCCCCGCGTCGTACCCGAAATGCGTGTTGAGTGCCTTGAAGTCGCGGAGAGCGAAGAAGATCACGGCGAGGCCGCGGGGGTCGTCAACCACGGGAGCCCCTACGTGACGGTGCGCGGTCCCAGCAGGGTCGGCGTCGTCGAGGAACGGGCCGTCGAATCCTGGCGCGGCGGCCTCGGGCCTTAGTTCCCGCAGTGTGCAGAGCCGGGCCTCCATGCGGGCGTGCAGCTCGGCGGCGTTCGGCAGGCCGGTGAGGGCGTCGTGCGAGGCGCGATGGGCGAGATCGAGCTCGCGGCGCTTGCGGTCATCGATGTCCTCGATGTGGGTGAGCAGCAGTCGAGGCCCCTCGCTTGCGTCCGCGACCACGCTGTTGCGCAGTGAGACCCACAGGTAGGTTCCGTCGCGGCGGCCGAGGCGCACTTCCGCGTACCCGCCCTCGGGGCTGGTGGTGAGGAGGGTGCCTATGTCCTCGGGGTGGATGAAGTCGGAAAACGAGTAGCGGCGCATTGCCGCGGCGGGGCGGTCCAGCATGCGGCACAGTGCGTCGTTCGTCCGGAGGATGCGCCCGTGGTCGCCGCCCATCTCGGAGACGGCCATGCCGTTGGGGGCGTACTCGAAGGCCTGCCTGAAGCCCTCTTCGCTGGCGCGCAGGGCCTTCTGCTCCCCCTCCAGCCGGACGAGTGCGCGCTGCATGTCGGACCGCAGGCGCGTGTTGGTGATCGCGATGGCGGCTTGCAGGGCGAACTCTTCCAGGTTCCGGCGCTCGTCCGGCCTGGGGCGGCGGCGGGTGAGGGGCAAGTCCACCGAGATCACACCGATCAACTCATCGCTGGGGACGCCGGAAGCATTCGGGTAGTACATGGGTGCGAACAGCCGGTCGGAGGGATGCCATTCGTCCTCGAATTGAGGTTCGGGGCCCTCGGTGTACCACTGCGGCACGTCGTCATCGTCCAGGACCCAGCCCTCGGTGTGGGGTATGAACCGCAGGCCGCCCCACTGCCGGCCCATGGACAGCCGGCGCTCCCAGGATTCGCGGGAGCCGACCCGGCCGGTGATGAGTGCCTCGGCGGAGGAGTTGCCGGCGAAGGCGGCGACGATGAGGTCGCCGTCCGGGCGGACCAGATTGACGCACGCCAGCTGATATCCCAGATGAGCCACGACGCCATCAGCGACTGACTGCAGGGTGTCCGGGAAACTGCGGGCGAGATGGAGGTCTTGTACCGCGGCCTGGAGATCGTGGCTCTTGTCGATGGCGAACGCGCTGCGCACGCCGTACTCGGCGACCACCGACAGATCAGCCTCCTGGAAGGCCTGGCCGGCGCGATCGCGAAGGAGCACAGCCATGCCGATGACGCGGCGGCGACCGTGCAGCGGTACCAGCACGGTGTGGCCCCCGCCGAATTCGCCCCCCTCACCGAGCAGTTCCGGAAGGGCAGTACCGCCGACCGGCGTGTCGGCGGTGACCGGCAGGGCCCCGTTGAGTACGTCGAAGAGCGCGCTGCCGGGACGTACCTCGCACAAGGCGGCACCGGCTACGGCGTGCAGCGGGTACACCTGTTGCAGCCGCAGCACCAGCGGGCCCTCGTGTTCTGCGTCGCCCACCGAGGCCGGGTCCCGTAGATAGACCATGACCGAGTCGGCGATCGCGGGAACGACGGCCCGGCCCAGCCGCATCGCGATGTCCTCCGCATCCCGTCCTTCCGAGATCCGGTGGACCGCCTCGGAGATGCCCCCGGGCGCGCCGGCCGGCGGAGACTGCGATTCGAGGGCAGGCAAGGATGCGTCCTGGCTGGTCGGCGGGTTGTTCGGGATTGTCCCGGACAACGCGTCAACCGCTCGTCCCGCTTCCGGCACAACAGCAGAGGGAATCGCAGACGACGACCAGTAGCCCATCTCGTCGGCGGCCTGCTGAACGGCCTCGTGCCCCTCGTCCAGCACGGCACGCGCCTTGTCCAGCGCACGGTCCACGTCGTCGAGCGCGGCACCGTCCGAGCCGAAAGCACTCAACTCGGGCCCGGACAGCAGTGGTTCCTGCGTCTGCGTCTGCGTCCGGGCGGGCTCGTCCTCCCCCATGCGCAGCCTCAGCTCGGCCAGCTCGGTTTCCAGCTCATGGATGCGCCGCGCCGCGTGGTCGGCGACCTGCTGGGCAATCCCCCGCTCCCGTTCGGCACGGACCAGCTGCTCACGCAGTTCCGTCTCCTGCCGTTGCACCCGGGACAAAAGCTCCACCACCCCCTGGCCGCCCGGGGTCCCGATCGCCGCCGCCTCCAGCGCGTCAGCACGGCGTGTCAGCTCGGCGACTTTGGCCTGGGCCTGACCGAGCATGACGAACAGCAAGGTAGCGATCGACAGCGCCTGTTGCCGCCCCTGCTCGCCGGCTTCATAGGCCTGCCGGGCACGCTGCATCTCCTGAAGAACCTCGATGGTGCGGTCCTTGGCCGCCAGCAGCTCCCCGGCGGGCACCAGCTCCTGCGTGTCCCCGACCGCTGTGGGGCTGGCGGCCGCCCGGTCCCACCACGACCTCGCCTCACCAAGACGTCGCTGGGACAGGCCGGCCTCTTCATCGGGGAAACACACGTCGGCCACAGCCTCGACGAGATCCCACTGCAGCGACTGACCAGCCAGCTGGTCACGCAAGCGACGTAACTCAGGCACCACCCCGGCCAGGAAGTGCTCGGGCATCAGCCGCGTGTGCAACTGGCGGACCGACACCCGTGACTCGTCGAGCCAGGACCGCACCAGCACGACCAGCTCGTTGATCTCAACGCACGAGCCCCGAGCCGGCCCCCACGGCCGACCCGCCCGCTTCCCTTCGCCGGCCACTCGCTCTCCCCCATGCATTTGTTCGCCGGACAACCCCCTGTTGTCACTGAAGAAACATCCAACCGTCCCACCTGCGCGTCCGCCCGGAGATCCTCGTAATTCGTCAACGACCCCACACGAACCAGGCGGTGCCCTCATGAAACCCACCCTGTCGGCGTTGCTGCTCCTCGCGCTGGCCGTCGCCGTCCTCGCCTCCGCCGCCGCAGCAGCGATCGCCTTCGCTCTCGCCCGCTGGGAAGGCGCCGCACTGCCCACCGCACTGTCCCGCAGCGGCATCACCTTCGCCGCGAGCCTGACACTGTGCCTGGCCGTCCTTGCGGCGCTGAACCGGACGTAGCGCCCAGTGGATCACGGCCCTTCGGTGCCCAGGTCCTGCCTGCCCGGCAGCATGGTGGAGAGCGCGGTCGCGGGCGGGCCCCGTCCGCTACCCCCGCTCAAAGCCGCCAGCGCACTCACCGAGCCGCCCCGGTTCACGCCTGGTGCGCCCCGACCGGGGCGCACGGCGCTGCGCTGCTCAGTGGGTGAGGCGACAGCCGGTGACAAGACCGGCCCAGACGCGGACGATCTCATCGGCATCCCGGCCCGTCCCAGGGACCAGCAGCGCCCGGCAGCGGACAGCCTCCCGCCCGCCATCCGCGCCATCAGGTCCTCGAACACCATCTGCCATCTGGCAGGTACCACGCTGTCCCCCGCGGCCACCGCAAGATTGTCAGTCTTCACAAACCGATGATCAGCGGTGGCCGCACCCGTCCCCGCGCCGGCCTCCACCAGCCAGATCACGAGACCACTATGGGTCTTGGATCTACGAGTCGAACCAGCGGTACCAGATGGGCGTGCCTACGCCTGCGTGCCAGCTCTCGTGAGCGGCACGGCGCTGTTCGGGCGTCGTCAGCGACTCCTCGTGGGCGAGCCAGTCGAGGTACCACTCCGCGAATGTCGCGGCTCGGTGGTCATCGTTGAGCAGCGGGTTCAGGCGATCGCACGTTGCACGCCCGTCGAACCACACGGTCCCTCGCATGGGCCCGCTGACCACGAGAAGCGTGTAGAAGCCGCAGCCGTCGTCGTGGAGAAAGACGGCCCCGGTGACCCGAGCGGCTTCGATCGCATCGGCGGCCTCCTGCCAGGCGTTGTGATCGGCTTGGTAGACCGCATCGGACAGGTAGTCCTCCCGCTTCGGCTGGCGGTCCCACGCTTCCTCGCTTGCCGCCAACGCGGTGTCGTGGTCAGGAAAGGGGACATGCAGCTTCTCGTGGTCCCCATACCGAGCGCCTTCCCAATCCCAGCGCGACCCGTTGAACTGCAGCTTCCGCACCCGGCCGCCCGCACTGACATGTAGCAGATACTGGCGGTAGTCCTCGGGGAACTCCACGCCGAACTGTTCCTCAGCCTGGCGCACCTGCGTCTCGCTCAGGACTTGCGGGAGCTCCTGTCTGCCGAGACCGGTGCTCTGGCGTGCATAGAGAGTGACGGTCCGATCCCGCACCTCATCCCAGTTCACTGCCTGCATGCCCGGCAAGATAGCCGGTCGACTGACAGTCGCGTCGGCCTGACCCCGGCGCCAGCGGCCACCGCAACAGCCCGGTAACGGAGATCACGATCTACGGCTGGAGTATCAGGCGGCTGAACCTCGTCACCGAGCACGGCGCCGACCTGGACGCGGCGGCGATGTGGCGGGCGCTTTAGACGGAGATCGGGCCGAGGGACGAGGTCGAGTCCGCCGCGTCGCCGCTGGACGATGACCGAGCCCTTCCTGCCCCCGTCGCCGGGCCGGCCGACCGGCCCGGCATGGGGGCCGCGAGGTGCCCTGGAGTGGCCGGGACGTGTGAGGCGTCGCAGCCTGGATACGCGGTGTGCACGGACACCACGACCCGTCCGGAAGACGCTCCTTGCCATGACCAGCGAAAAACCGCTCGACCCGCACTCGAAGATCACCCTCCGGGTCAACGGCAAACCCCATACCCTGCTCGTCGACCACCGGCGGGTCCTGCTGGACCTGCTCCGTGAGGACCTGGGCCTCACCGGGTCCAAGAAGGGCTGCGACCACGGCCAGTGCGGCGCCTGCACCGTCCTGGTGGACGGGCGCCGCGTCAACGGCTGTCTGCTGCTCGCCGTCACCCTCGACGGCAGCGAGGTCACCACCATCGAGGGCCTCGGCGGCGACGGCGAGGAACCGCACCCCCTCCAGCGGGCCTTCCTGGAACGCGACGCCTTCCAGTGCGGCTACTGCACACCCGGGCAGATCTGCTCCGCGGTGGGCATGATCGCCGAGGCCGCTGCCGGTCACCCGTCCCACGTCACCGACCCGGCGGAGCCCTCCGGCCGGCCCGTGCCGCTGGACGGGCCGGAGATCCGCGAGCGGCTCAGCGGCAACCTGTGCCGGTGCGGCGCCTATCCGCGCATCGTCGAGGCGGTGGAGGACGTGATCGGGTGAAAGGCTTCGGATACCTCAGGCCCACCGGCGTCGAGGAGGCAGTCGAGGCCTACGCGGCCCACCCTGGCGCCCACTACCTCGCCGGCGGCACCAACCTCGTCGACCTCATGAAACTCGGCGTGGAAACCCCTGGCGTCCTCATCGACGTCGGCCGGCTGCCGCTGGACTCGGTCGAGGAACTGCCGGACGGCGCGCTGCGCGTAGGCGCCACCGTCCGCAACAGCGATCTCGCCGCCCACCCGCTGGTCCGCGACCGCTACCCGGTACTGTCCCAGGCGCTCCTCGCGGGCGCCTCCGGACAGCTCCGCAACGCCGCGACGACCGGCGGCAACCTGCTCCAGCGCACCCGCTGCCCCTACTTCCAGGACCTCGGCAAACCCTGCAACAAGCGGCAGCCGGGCAGCGGCTGTGGTGCCCGCGACGGCCTGCACCGCGATCACGCCGTGCTGGGCCACTCCCCGCACTGCATCGCCACCCACCCCTCCGACATGGCCGTCGCCCTGGCGGCCCTCGACGCCCGGGTCGAGCTGTACGGCGCCGAGGGCGGGCGCAGCATCCCGGTGGCCGACTTCCACCGGTTGCCTGGGGTCCGTCCGGAGCGGGACACCGAGATCCGCCCCGGTGAGCTGATCACCGGCGTCCTGCTGCCGGCCGCCCGGGCCGGTGTGCCCTCCGCCTACCGCAAGGCCCGCGACCGTGCCTCGTACGCCTTCGCCCTGGCCTCCGTGGCCGTCGTCCTGCGGGTCGCGGACGGCGTCGTGGACCAGGTGGGGCTCGCCTTCGGCGGCCTCGCCCACCGGCCCTGGCGAGCCCACCACGCGGAGACGGCGCTGCTGGGCGCGGCGGCGACCCCCGAGGCCTTCGAGGGCGCCGTGGCCCTGGAACTGGACCGCGCCGAGCCGTTGCGCGACAACGCCTACAAGGTGCCCCTCGCCCGCAATCTCGCCCTGGACGTCCTGAACCGCCTCGCCCCCGCACCCGCGACGGCCTGACCTCTTCCGGACCCGGCCGACCCCAGGAGAACCGATGGCGAACGACCCACTGGAGCATGGTGGCCCGCTGCCCGGGACCGATCTGCCGCACGACGATCCGATGGCCGCCACCGGGCTGCCCCGGGACGATCCGCGGGCCGGCGCCGCTCTGCCGCACGACGACCTCGTCACCGGCGCCGTCTCCGCCGCCTCGGGTGAGTCCGGCGAGGGCCGGCAGCCCCGTACCGGCGCCCTGGAGCAGAATGCCCACCCCACCCCGCGCACCGGCACCGCCCTGGGGGCGCCCGCCGGGCGGCGGGAAGGGCGGGAGAAGGTCACCGGTAACGCCCGTTACGCCGCCGAGTACCCGGTGCCCGGCGGCGTCCACGCCTGGCCCGTGCCGGCGGCCGTGGCCCGGGGCCGGGTCACCGGCGTGGACACCTCGGCCGCGCTCGCGCTGCCCGGCGTCCTCGCCGTGCTGACCCCCGGCGACGCCCCGCGCCTCGGCGAGACGGACGACGCCACCCTCGCCGTCCTGCAGAACCGCCACGTGCCGCACCGGGGCTGGTGCGTCGCCCTGGCTGTCGCCGAGACCCTGGAGGCGGCCCGCGCCGCCGCCCGGGCCGTCCGCGTCGGCTACGCCACCGAGCACCACGACGTCGTACTCCGCCCCGACCACCCGGACGCCTACGAGCCCGAAGGGGGCGCTCAGCCGGTCCGCCTCGAACACGGGGACCCGTACGGCGCCTTCGCCGCCGCCGATGTCCGCCTGGACACCGAGTACCGGGTGCCGCCCCTGCACAACCACCCCATGGAACCGCACGCGAGCACCGCGCACTGGGACGGCGACCGGCTGACCGTGTACACCTCCAGCCAGGGCAGCACGACCGTCCAGTCCGTGCTCGCCGGTCTCTTCGACCTGCCCGAGGAGCACGTCACCGTGGTGGCCGAGCACGTCGGCGGCGGCTTCGGCTCCAAGGGCACCCCGCGCCCCGACGTCGTCCTCGCCGCCATGGCCGCACGGCACACCGGCCGGCCGGTCACGGTGGCCTACCCCCGCCGGTACATGCCCACCGTCGTCGGCCACCGGGCCCCCACCCTGCACCGGCTGCGCCTCGGCGCCACCGCCGAGGGACACCTCACCGCGGTGCTGCACGAGGTCACCACGCACACCTCGCACGTCAGGGAGTACGTGGAGCAGGCCGCGGTGCCGTCCCGCGTCATGTACGCCACCCAGCACCTGCTCAGCTCCCACCGGGTGGTGCCGCTGGACGTCCCCAGCCCGTCCTGGATGCGCGCCCCTGGCGAGGCCCCCGGCATGTACGCCCTGGAGTCGGCGGTCGACGAACTCGCCGGGGCCCTCGGCGTGGACCCCGTCGAGCTGCGGATCCGCAACGAGCCGGAGAGGGAACCCGGCAGCGGCAAGCCGTTCAGCAGCCGGCACCTCGCCGAGTGCCTGCGCGAGGGCGCCCGCCGCTTCGGCTGGGAGCGGCGCGACCCGCGCCCGCGCTCCCGGACCGAGGGCCCACTGCTCATCGGCACCGGAGTGGCCGCGGCGACCTACCCGGTCCTGATCCGGCCGTCGACCGCCACCGCCGAGGCCCTGCCCGACGGCACCTTCCTCATCAGGGTGAACGCGGCCGACATCGGGACCGGCGCGCGCACCGTCCTCGCCCAGGTCGCCGCCGACGCCCTCGGCGCGTCTCTGGACCGGGTGCGCACCGAGGTGGGCCGCAGCGACCTGCCCCCGGCGTCGCTGGCCGGCGACTCCTCCGGCACCGCCTCATGGGGCTGGGCCGTGCACGAGGCGTGCGCCGCCCTGGCGGCCCGGCTCGCCGAGCACCCGGGTCCGCTGCCCGCCGAGGGGCTCCTGGTCCGTTCCGACACCGCCGGCCGGGCGGACGCCGACTCCCCGTACGCCCGGCACGCCTTCGGCGCCCACTTCGCCGAGGTCGCCGTCGACACCGTCACCGGCGAGGTACGGGCCCGCAGGATGCTCGGCATCTTCGCCGCAGGGCGGATCCTCAACGCCCGCACCGCGCGCTCCCAGTTCGTCGGCGGCATGATCATGGGCCTGGGCATGGCCCTGACCGAGGGCAGCACCATGGACGCCCCGTTCGGCGACTTCACCGAGGCCGACCTCGCCTCCTACCACGTGCCCGCCCACGCCGACGTCCCCGGCATCGAGGCCGACTGGATCGAGGAGGACGACCCGCACCTCAACCCCATGGGCAGCAAGGGCATCGGCGAGATCGGCATCGTCGGGACCGCCGCCGCCCTCGGCAACGCCGTCCACCACGCCACCGGCATCCGGTTCCGCGAACTCCCCCTCACCCCGGACCGCGTCCTCACCGGCCTGCTGGCCGAACGGTGACGACCGCGACGAGGGACACCGGAAGGGGAACCGCCCGAGTGCCGGGACTGCTGTGGGAGTACGAGGGCTACGAGCCCGCCGAGGAACGCCTGCGGGAGTCTGTGCACCCTGGGCAACGGCTACTTGGGTGCGGCTCTTCCTCAGTGAGCTGGTGATGACGTGGCGTAGGTGGGCCTGGACGGCGGCGGTGTCGGGCTGTTCAAAGACTCTCGTTGACCATGCCCATGTGCGCGTCGAAGACGACCAGTTGGACGCCGGACAGGCCGCGGGCGATCAGTGAGCGCAGGAAGGCCACCAGCCGGCGCCGTCCTGGCGGTGGCCACGTCCAGGCCGAGGATCTCGCGGTGTCCGTCGGCGTTGACCGAGCAGGGTCGCAGCTCGTGGCCCATCCGGTGGTAGTCCCAAATCAGCGTTGCGTCGTCGAACTGCTCGTCGGCGATCTGGCGCTGCTGGTGCTCCGGCCGCTGGCACCCTCTGGCTCATCCTTGCTGGCCCGTCGGATGCCCTCAATATTGCGCAGCTGGTGGCTCAGCCCGTGCTGGCGGGCCACCTATGCCGCCTGATCGAGGACGGACAGCCCACATTCCGGGTCGCCGCATCCGACAGAAATGTGCCCTACGCAGTGTCCAACCGCACCCGCTGCATCGGGAAGTCCCGACCGTGCCGGTGGTACGCGCGACGTCGATGGAGTGCAGAGCCTGCTTCAGGTTGTCGGCACGGCGGTGGGCCAGGGCCAGCTTCTGGTGGGCGACCGACCAGTCCTCCATACGGAGCCCGGATACTTCTTCCCCGCGTGGGCAGCAACGTGGTACTCGATCGGCGTCACTGCAAAGAGGGGGACTCGGGTGGCGGACGATGACGACCCGCCGACGGGGTGGGACGAGGGCGAGCGCCGGATGTGGGAGGCCTACCGGCGCGGCGAGTGGTGCGAGGGTGTGCCGGAGGTACGGGGAGAGGCCGTGCGCGAGCTGTTGCTGATCACTCCGCCCCCGCGCTCGGGCCACCTCGCCCGGCTCCGGCTGCGCGGCGTGCGGATACGCGGGGAGCTGGACCTGTCCGAGGGCGTCGTACGCGGGGCCGTACGCCTGCGTCGGTGCCGGCTCGACGGGGCGCCGCGCCTGGACGGCGCACAGTTGGAGGCGCTCGAACTCGACGAGTGCCGGCTCCCCGGGCTGCGGGCGCACAGCGTGCGGGTCGCCCAGGAGTTCAAGGTCACCCGCTGCACGGCGAACGGGACACTGGACCTGCGCTCGCTGACCGTCGGCACCCATCTCTCCCTCGACGGCACCAAGGTCCGCCCCGGTCCCGGGGAAGCCGCCATCGACGCCCGGTCCGTCGCCGTGGACGAATCCCTGTCGGCGACCGGTCTGGAATGCGCAGGCACCTTCTACCTGACCAATGCCCGCGTGCAGGACCTGCTCATACTCCGGGGAGCGACGATCAGCACCCCCAGGGGAAATCTCCAGATGTCCGAACTCACCGTCGGCGGCGGCCTGTACATGGGTCGCGGCTTCTCCTGCGCCGGAACCGTCAACCTCTGCGGGGCCTCGATCGGGGCGTCCCTGGAGCTCCTCGACGCGACCCTCACGGGCCCGGGCTTGGACGCGGGCGAGTACGCCCTTCATCTGGGCTGCGCCCAGGTCGGAGGCGATATCCAGGCCGAGCGGGGGCTCGTCGTCGACGGACCGATCACCCTCGCAGACACCTCGATACGCGGCAGCGTCGTCCTCAAGGGCGCCCGCCTGAACCACCCTTCGGGTACGGCGCTCACGGCGGCCCGCGCACACATAGGCGGCGACCTCGACTGCCGGGACGGCCTCTCCGCGCACGGCACCGTCGACCTGTGCGACGCTCGGATCGGCGGCTCGCTCCTGCTGGACGGGGCCGAACTGACGGCACCCGCAGACGACTCGAGCGCCCTGAGCGCCAATGGGATCGACGTGGGCGGGGTGGCACACTTCGGCCGCGGCCTCACAGCTCACGGCAGGATCGGCATCAGTATGCCACCGTCCGCAGTTACGTGTCCTTCCACGGCGCGATCCTGGACGCGGCCGGAGCAGAGGAGGCCCTCGCCTGCCGGGGCACGACGGCGGCCCAACTCTCCCTGCAGTTCGCGGAGTCGCCCAAGGGACACGTTGCCCTCAGCCGAACCAAAGTGATGCTGATCCGGGACAGCCCTGCCCACTGGCCGACATCCCTCAGAGTGGACGGCACCGTGTACGACATGCTGCGTCCCACCCTGCCCGCCGCAGAACGCCTCCCCTGGTTGATGCGGGACCCGGAGGGTTTCAAGCCCCAGCCCTACGAGCAACTGGCCGGCGTCTACCAACGCCACGGCCGGGACGCCGACGCCCGGACCGTCCTGGTCGCCAAGCAGCGCAGCCTGCGGCCGACCCTCGCCTCCCCCGCCCGGCTGTGGAGCCTGCTGCAGGACGCAGCGGTCGGCTACGGATACCGCCCGCTGCGGGCCGTATGGCTGTTGCTGTGCCTGCTGGCCGCCGGCTCGGCACTTTTCGGGACCTGGCACCCCGAACCCGTGGGCGGCGGACCGTACCCGCGCTTCCAGCCGGTCATCTACACCCTCGATCTCCTACTGCCGCTGGTCGACCTCGGCCAGGAGCGGGCATACGAGCCGTCCGGCGCCATGCAGTGGGTGGGGATCGTCCTCATCGGCACCGGCTGGCTACTGGCCACCACCGTCGCGGCCGGCGCAGGTCGAGTCCTACGGAGAACCTGACTCGATGGTCACCACACTTCCATGATGACTGCGGCGCATGGCCAATCCGGCCACACACTCCCGGCAAAGCTCCACCATGTCGGCGCCTAGAACTTCTCACGAAACGCGTGGCGGGGAACGTCAGTCTCGTTGGTCATGAGTCAAAGTGGTTCGCAGGCGGCGGCATTCTTCCGAGACGTTCGCCAGAACCAAGTCGTCTGGTTTGTCCAGGATGATGACGGAAGCCCAACTTCCCTCTCCTGGACGGCACGCGAAGTCTTCCCTTCTGGTCGACCTGGGCCCGCGCCCAGAGGGCAGCGAAGATCTGAGGACAGGGGCTCAACCGATTGGCGGCTGGGTCCGAGGGGAACCGAATCACCGCCTCGGGTCGGCGTGCGGCGAGACACGCGGAGTCGTCGGCTTGCCGGGCTCGGACTCGGCATCGCCGAGGTAGTAGACAGCTCCGGATTCACGACGCTGTGTGCTCACGATCACCCAGCCCACGATCTGCCCCCGTGCGTCGCGAACTTGCCAGGGATCCAGACCGGCCCCCCAGAACACCTGCTGGTCGCTGCGTTCTCCGGGGGCGAGTCGGCCGCTCATGTCATGGCAGTCACGTCCACGGCTGTCACCGCACTCGAACAGGACAGCTGGGGAGCCGGTGTCATTGACGAAGGCGACGGAACTGAAGTTGGTGGGGTCCGTGGGATCCATGGTCGCCGGATCGCAAGCACTCAGAACTCCCACGACCAGCGCGGCGACCGGCCAGGCTCCGTGCCGACGAGTACCCAAGTCGAACCTCCCGTTCGGCGACGAGAGCCTACCGAGGGCGAATGTTGCCTGATGCTGTATCGGCGGATCATGCTGCCCTGCTCCTTGTGGCCGACGTGGTCGGTGCCGTCGAGCGTGGCCCGTACGGCCGATCGATGTGATCACTCGATCGTGAGTTCTTCCGTGTTCGCGCCCGGGGGACGCGATGCTCGAACGGACGGCCTGTGACCGGTGCCGCCGGGATGTGCTGTGGGTGGGGGAAAGCATGACGCGAGAAGTGGGACGGCGTGCGGGCTTGGACGAGCAGGCCGTGCTGCTGGTGGCCGGGCTGGCCGATCTGGCGGTGAGCACGCTGGGTTCGGCCGTGGGGACGGTGCGGGGGTTGCTGCGCCGCTCGGACGCTGCTGAGCTGGCGGCGCAGGCCGAGCACGACCTCGCGGCACGTGGGCGCCTGGTGTTGGACCGGTACGCGGCCGTCCCGCCAGCCCACCTGGAGGTCCTGGCTCGGCACGCCCTGGCTCGGAAGACCGCTGCTGATGACTGACCGGTGGGAGCAGGCCGCGTTCAAGATCCGTGTCGACGAGGTGGTGCGCCGGTTCGTCGCCCAGGAGGCCGATCTGTTCGCCGCGATCGATCCGCTGCTTGCCCCGGTGGCCGAGGAGTTGGAGGCCGCGGCCGCGGACGGTAAACGGCTGCGGGCGGCGTTTTGCTACTGGGGCTGGCGCGCGGTGGGACAGCCGGACAGCGCCGCGCTGGTGCGGGCGGCGGCGTCCATGGAGCTGGTGCACGCCGCCGCAGTCGTGCATGACGACCTCATCGACGACAGCCCGCTGCGGCACGGGCGACCCACGACTCATGTCACCCTGCGCGGCGCCGTGCGAGGTCGTCCGCGCACCGATGCCGCCGCCAGGTCGCTCGCGATGCTGGTGGGTGACCTACTGATGGCACTGGCTGGGCAGTTGTTCGCCACCAGCGGCCTGCCCGCCGCGTACCTCGCCCGCGCCCGCCCTCTGTGGTCGGTGATGGCCCGCGAACTGGTCGCGGGCGAGTGCCTGGAGATCCTGCGCACCGGAGCCGGTCCGACACCGAGGCGTCACTGAAGGTGATCCGCTACAAGACCGCCAAATACACCGTCGAGCAGCCGCTGCTGATCGGTGGTGCTCCGGCCGGGGCCGGCGCGCGGCTGCGTGAGGGCTACTCCGCGTACGGGCTGCCGCTGGGCGAGGCGTTCCAGTTGCGGGACGACCTGCTCGGCCTGTTCGGAGACCCGGAACGCACCGGCAAGGCCAACGCCGACGACGTACGCGGCCACCGCCCCACCGCGCTGCTGGCAGAGACCTGGCGCCTCGCCGGCGCCGACGACCGCGAGAGACTGCACGCCCTGCTGGGCCGTCGCCGTCTGGACGCGGATGCTCTGAACGCGGTCCGTGAGGTGATGCGCCGACTGAAGGCACCCGACCGCGTCGAGGAAATGATCAGCGCACGGGTCGAGGAGGCGCTCGGCGCGCTTCACGAGCTGGATGCCCCCACTCACGCCGGCGCTGCCCTGACCGCGCTGGCGCAGTCGGCGGCGGACCGTCTCTCTTGACCCTTTGCACCCGGTGTGGCGCAACCCTGCTGCCATGTCCGGCCGCTGCCGTCTCCGGCCGCTCATGGACGATCCCGTGGAAGACAAGGAGCCCCGCCATGACATACACCGAGGCATCGATGGACGCCCTGCGGCAGGTCGGTGACGAACTCGCCGACGCCACCGTCGCCGCACTGTTCGAACGTGGCCAGGTAGGCACGTTCAACACCCTGATGCGCTACGTCTCCACCGCCGGCGCTCCCCTTCCAGAGGGTCTGCCGGACGTGGCGCGCGAGTACCTTGAGGCCACCCGAATCCCGCCGCCCTGGGTGGACTGGTCGGAAATGGAGAAGGCCCGGCTGTTCTTCATCGACAACAACGTGCACATCTCCACCGCGCTGTCCTTCGCCTCCATGCCCGCCTGCTACGTCGTACCGCATGTGGCGAAACTGCTGTCGGCCACCCACGGGCTCAAGTACCCCTCCAAACGCATGGCGGAGACGGGCCAGTTCACCGTCTACCTGATGCAGCCCGACGCCTTTGAAGCCGGCAGCCGCTTCATCCCCGCCGTTCAGAAGGTCCGCCTCCTGCACGCCTCCATCCGCCACCACCTGGGGCGCGAGAACCGCTGGGACACCGACGCTCTGGGAGTGCCGATCTGTCAGGAGGACATGATCGGCGGGCAGATGTTCTTCTCCCTGCTCGTGCTGGACAGCCTGCACCGCCTCGGCATCCACATGTCGCAGGAAGGGGCGGAAGCCTACTACTACGCGTGGCAAGTGGTCGGTGCGATGCTTGGCATCGACCAGGACGCGGCCCCCAAGACGCTCGACGAGGCCCGCCGTTTCCTGGACCTGTACATGATCCGGCACATGGGGCCTTCCGAAGAGGGCGCGCATCTGACCCGGCAGCTCATCGACCTCTACGAGGAGATCGTGCCCGGCACCTTCTTCGACCCGATCGTCTCCGCTCTCATCCGCTACCTCATCGGCGACACCTGCGCCGACTGGCTCGACGTGCCGCACACCCCGTGGGACACCGTCGTCAAGGCCGTGCCCCATCTCCTCGGCGTCCTGGAGATCATCGAGGACCGCTCCCCCCTCGGGGCCTGGGCCCTGGACCGTCTCGGCCACCTTACGACTGTCTTCGAGCTGTCCTCTCTCACCCGCGGACGCGTCATGCACTACGCCATCCCCGAGCAGCTCAAGAAGGACTACGGCATCTCCAGCGCGATGCCCCGCACCCGCCGGTGGACCCCACCAGCCGCCACAGTCTCCTGACCGCCACGTCGCTCGAACTCCCTGCGTTGTTCTGCGGGAGGCGGTGAGCCGACGAGGGTGAGGCTGCAGAGGAAGCAGCTCGCTGACCTTCGGCCGCTGGAGGGGTGGAGGCGGCTGGAGGTGTCCGGGTCCTCCTCGAAGACGACCGGGTCCTCGACCCCGGCCTCGTCCAGGACGGGGTTCTGACGGTCGGTCGACTGCCGGTCGTCGACACCCGCTTGTGGACGAGATTGGCCGCGTTGTCCCTCGCTTCTGGCCTTCATCGGACGCCAGGTGTCATCCAACCCCGTCTTCAACCGCCGTCGGATCTCATTGGATCTGAGTTGCCATCAAGCCCGGAACGCCAGGGTTCATTGGACGCGCGCGGCGCCCGTCGTTATGCGATCGCTTGCGAATACCATCCAGCCGGGCGAGAAGACCGGTGTGGCTGTCCTCTGGCACTGAACGTTGACCGTTTGTCACTGATCCGTGAGCAGCCGTCTCGGGACACTGAGTGTTGGCCCCGCTGGCTAGGGAGGGCCGACCGCCTGCCCCGATCAGGCGACCCGCCAGTGACGACCTGACCGTGAGGCAGTTGAACTCGGGAACGAAACCCCCTGCTCCGCTCAGCCAGAAAGCGATCCTCATGCGACGCGTTCTCACCACAGTCACTGCGCTTGCCGCAGTCACAGGCGCCGCCTTCTCCGCACCTGGCGCGGAGGCGGCGGCACCTCGTCAGCCCGGGCCGGGGCAGGTCAGCTTCTGGTCGGACCCCAACGAGCAGGGCACCAAGTGGACCTACACGGCGCCTGGCTACCAAGAGGCATCGCCGTACGTGAAGCGGCACGCCTATTCATTCAGCTCCAACACCAGCGTCAGCGTGTTCGCCATCAGCCACCGTGCGGACGGCACCTGCCTGTACCGCGAGATCCGGCCCGACGATGTCGAGAACAACTGGACGAGTTGGGCCACCAAATTCGACGGGGTGAGCGACAGCAATATGGGGTGTTCCCCGGCCTGAGGTCGTCACACGAACAGCACGCCGGTCCGCTCCCGAGTCGGAGCCGGCCCGGCTTGTCGCACCCCACCGGAAGGCAGACGCTTATGAGGCAGTCCCGGTGTCTCCGGTTCGCGTGTGAGTGGTCAGGCCGGTCAGGACCAGGCTGAGCCAGCGGGCACGGGCGGCGGGTGGCTGGTCGGTGGGGGCCGTGCTGAAGAGCAGGTAGATGTCGTCGACAGTGACGTCCTGGTGGATGTCTCCGTCGGCCTGTCCCGCCTGGATCAGCGCGGCCAGTGCGGCGCCGGCGCGGGCTTCGGCATCCCGGTCCACGGGGTCGGCACCGAGGGCGCGGGCAGCTGCCTTGACGGCGTGGTTGACGGCGATCGCCTCGGTGACGCGGGCAAGGAAGTCGGTGATCTCGTCGACGGCGCGGGCGCCGGTGGCGAGGCGTTCACGGGCGGCCTCGGCGGCCTCGGCCACGTGCGTGGTGTATTCGGCGACCACTGCGGCGACCAGGTCGGTCTTGGTGGGGAAGTGCCGGTACAGGGTGCCCACGGCCACGCCCGCCGCGGCGGCGATCTCGTCCATGCCCGTGTCGGGGCCGTGCAGGGTGATCTGTTCGCGGGCGGCGTCGAGGATCTTCTTGCGGTTGCGGACCGCGTCGGCGCGCGGTGCTCGGGTCTGGGCCATGGGCTCTCCTGCGGTGGGCATCTCGGCTTGCATTAACGTGAACCAGGGTTCATGATGGATGGTGAACCGAAGTTCATCTTACTCCGACAGGAAGTCCCCATGACCGCCAAGACCGCTCTCGTCACCGGTGCCTCGTCCGGCATCGGCGAGGCCACCGCCCTCAAGCTCCAGTCCCTGGGGTACACCGTCTACGGCGCCGCCCGCCGCACCGACCGCCTGCAGCAGCTGGCCGACCGCGGCATCCGCCCGCTGGCCATGGACGTCACCGACGACGCCTCCATGCGCGCCGGCATCGACCGCATCGTCGCCGAGACCGGCCGCATCGACGTGCTGGTCAACAACGCCGGCTACGGCTCCTATGGCGCCATCGAGGACGTCCCGATGGACGAGGCCCGCCGACAGTTCGAGGTCAACGTCTTCGGCGCCATGCGCCTGGCCCAGCTCGCCCTGCCGCACATGCGCGCCCAGCACTCCGGCACGATCGTCAACATCACCTCCATGGGTGGCAAGATCTACACCCCGCTCGGCGGCTGGTACCACGGCACCAAGTTCGCCCTCGAGGCCCTCAGCGACTGCCTGCGCCTGGAGGCCAAGCCCTTCGGCATCGACGTCGTCGTCATCGAGCCCGGCGGCATCGCCACCGAATGGGGCGGCATCGCCGCCGACCAGCTGGAGAAGTCCTCCGCCGCCGGTGCCTACGCCAAGCAGGCCGACGCCGTCGCCTCCTCACTGCGCTCCGAGGCCAACGCCAAGCGCAACTCCCCGCCCCAGGTGATCGCCGACGCGATCGGCAAGGCCGTCACCGCCCGCCGTCCCAAGCCCCGCTACGCCACCGGCTTCGGCGCCCGCCCGCTCATCGCCCTGCGCCGCATCGTGTCCGACCGCGCCTTCGACACGGTCATCTCCCGCGCCACCGGCCTGCCCACCTGACCCTCACCGGGCCCGCCTTCGCCAACAGCCCTGCGCCGCGGTCACCATGGCGCGGGACGAACCGAACCTCATGTCTTCACCGCAGGCCGTACCGTGCCTTCACCGGTTTCCCCGGCGGCAGCCGTCGTCCTGCCGCAGCGCCTCCGCCCTCATCTGCACCGCGGCCCGCCCGTCCCCGGCCGCGTGCTGAATCGCCGGCCCCCTGCCCCTGGCCCTGCCTGCGACGCCGGACACCTCGCGTCCCACCGATACAGACCTGGTCGAGGCAGCCGTCCGGGCCCCGCAGGCACCTCCTGCTCCTAGCAGCCCGCCGCCTTCCTGCTACGCACGTCACCTCAGACCGGGGCCGCTCATGAGCGGGGGCGGTCCCGCCGCGCCGGATCCGTGGGGACGGGACCGGCGCGCCGCCCGGGCCCGGCGGCAGGATCCTCCCCCGGTCCGCCGCCAGGCCCGGGCCCCTCCTTCTTCCTTCTCCCTCCGTCACGAAGTCCCGAAGTGGGTACCCCCATGTCCGCAACAGCTCCCAAAACCTCCGCCGCCCCGAGCGGTGAAGCCAACCGCTGGAGGGCGCTCGTCTTCATCGCGCTCGCCCAGCTCATGGTCGTGCTCGACGCGACCATCGTGAACATCGCCCTGCCCTCCGCCCAGGCCGACCTGGGCATCTCCGACGGCAACCGGCAGTGGGTCGTCACCGCCTACGCCCTCGCCTTTGGCGGTCTGCTCCTGTTCGGCGGCCGCATCGCCGACCTGTGGGGCCGCAGGCGCGCCTTCCTCATCGGCCTCATCGGCTTCGGCGCCGCCTCCGCACTCGGCGGCGTGGCCACCACCGGCGCGACGATGTTCGGCGCCCGCGCCCTGCAGGGCCTGTTCGGCGCGGTCCTCGCCCCCGCCGCGCTGTCCCTGCTCGCCGTGATGTTCACCGACGCCAAGGAACGCGCCCGGGCGTTCGGCATCTACGGCGCAATCTCCGGAGGCGGGGGCGCCGTCGGCCTGATCCTCGGCGGCTTCCTCACCGAATACCTCGACTGGCGCTGGACGTTCTTCGTGAACATCCCGTTCGCCCTCATCGCCGCGGCCGGCACCTGGCTCGTCATCCGCGAGCCTGAAGGCGGCCGCAACCGCTCCCCCCCCTCGACATCCCCGGCGTGCTCCTGTCCGCCCTCGGACTGGTCTCCCTGGTCTACGGCTTCACCCGTGCCGAGTCCGACGGCTGGAGCGACGCCCTGACCATCGGCCTGTTCATCGCCTCGGCAGTCCTGCTGCTCGCCTTCGTCGTCACCGAGTCCCGCGTCAAGGCCCCGCTGCTGCCCCTGCGCGTGATCACCGAACGCAACCGCGGCGGCGTCTACCTCTCCCTCGGCCTCGCCATCATCGCCATGTTCGGCATGTTCCTCTTCCTCACCTACTACCTGCAGGTCGTCAAGGGATACAGCCCGGTCAAAACCGGCTTCGCGTTCCTGCCGTTGATCGCAGGCATGATCGCAGGCTCCACCCAGATCGGCGCCCGCCTCATGCCCCGCATCGCGCCGCGCCTGCTGATGGGCCCCGGCTTCCTGACCGCGGCGGCAGGCATGCTCCTGCTCACCCAGCTGGAGACCGGCTCCTCCTACACCGGGCTGCTCCTGCCCGCGCAGCTGCTCCTCGGCCTGGGCATCGGAACGGCGTTCATGCCGGCCATGTCCCTGGACACGTACGGCGTCCAGGCCCGCGACGCCGGCGTCGCCTCCGCCATGGTCAACACCTCCCAGCAGGTCGGCGGCGCTATCGGCACCGCCCTGCTCAACACCATCGCCGCCTCTGCGACCACCGCCTACGTCAAGGACCACATGCAGGCCGCCACCACCAAGCCCCAGCAACAACTCGTCCAACTGCAGGCCATGGTGCACGGCTACGCCAACGCCATCTGGTTCGCCGTAGGCATCCTGATCGCCGCCGCCGCACTCGCCCTGACCCTCGTCAACGTGAGCCGATCGGCAACCGACTCGACCACAGACGACGCCGAGTCACACATGCCAGTGATCACACACTGACAGGCTCCCTCGCCCGCGTACGTCGGCCCGGCCGCCACCCAGCCCGTGCTCCGCGCTCGCATTGCGCCAGCAGCCTTGCGGGACGCGGAGCCGCTCCCGTCTGCCGCCGTGGCATCATCCACCGGCCAACCCGGTTCGCCCGATCCGGCGATGGCACCACACATGTCGCATCCGCTGCCGACGACGCTGGCGCTGAGCTGCATCAAGACAACGCGCTTGAGCTCCTGGGACTCGTTCTCGGGAGGGTGTGGCTCTGCGGCGGGTTGCTGCACGACTCGCCGCAGAAGTTGTCGGTGTGGGCATTTCCTGTGGTGATGCCGTCCGGGCAGAGGCACTGGACGGTTCTCGATGCGGCCCGGGAAGCCAACCGGCCAGCTGACCAGGGCCCTGAACCAGAGCGCGTGCCCTGGCCGTCAGCCGGACGCCACTTCCGAGATCAGCACCCGCACGCGGGTCTCGATCGCGTCGCGGATGGGGCGTACGGCCTCAACGCCCTGCCCGGCCGGGTCGTCGAGCTGCCAGTCGAGGTACCGCTTGCCGGGGAAGACGGGGCAGGTGTCGCCGCACCCCATGGTGATCACGACGTCGGAAGCCTGGACGGCCTCCACCGTGAGGATCTTCGGGGTCTCGGCGGAGATGTCGATGCCGACCTCCTTCATCGCCTCCACGACGGCCGGGTTGACGGCGTCCGCGGGAGCCGAGCCGGCGGAGCGAACCTCGATGCGGTCGCCCGCGAGGTGGGTGACGAAGGCGGCGGCCATCTGGGAGCGGCCGGCGTTGTGGACGCAGACGAACAGCACCGACGGACGCGGCGCGGCGGAAGAGCTCATGAGCGGGGGCTTTCTCGGGAGAACGGATCGGTCAGGAGACGGCGGGTTCCGGCTGGCCGTGCGCAACGACGACTTCATCTCGGACGGGAGCAGGACGGCCGTAGACCACAGCGACGGCCCCCAGCCCGAACACGGCTCCCAGCAGCTGGGCCGCGATGAACGGGGCGACGGAAGCAGGGGCGATGCCGGCGAAGGTGTCGGTGAACGCCCTGCCGATGGTCACCGCAGGGTTCGCGAAGGACGTGGAGGAGGTGAACCAGTACGCGGCCCCGATGTAGGAGGCCACCGCGGCCGGGGCGAGCGCGGCGCGCCCGATCCGGCCCAGGCCGAAGATCAGGAGGATCAGCCCTGCCGTCGCGACGACCTCGGCCAGCAGCAGGTGACCGGCAAACCGGTCGTGGGCAGAGAACTTGACCAACGGCTGGGCGAACATCGCGTCGGCCAGAATCGTGCCGCCGATGGCGCCGGCGGTCTGGGCGGTCACGTATGCGGCGGCGTCCCGCAGGGCCAGGCCGTCCGGATCACGACGGCCGGTGAACCAGGCGACGAGCGTGACAACCGGGTTGAAGTGCGCGCCGGAGACGGGCCCGAGCAACAGGATGAGCACGCCCAGGCCGAAGACCGTGGCGAGGGAGTTGGCGAGCAGTTGCACGCCGACGTCGTGCGACAGCTCGGTGGCCTGGATGCCGGAGCCGACCACCACCGCCACCAGCAGTCCGGTGCCGATCGCCTCGGCGGCGACGCGGCGGCCGAGGGAGGCGTTCACGCGGTGGCTCCGGCGGGCTGCGGGGTGGTCAGGAACGCGGCGAGCTTGTCCAGGACGCCGGGCAGCACCCAGTAGTAGACCCAGGTCCCGCGGCGCTCGCAGTCGATCAGGCCGGCCTGGCGCAGGAGCTTGAGGTGGTGGGAGATCGTCGGCTGGGACAGGTCGAAAGCCGGGGTCAGCTCGCACACGCACACCTCCCCGCCCACTCCGCGGGAGGCGATCATCGACATCAGGCGCAGCCGGACCGGATCGCCCAGGGCCTTGAAGACTCTCGCCAGATCAGCGGCCTGGTCCTCGTCCAGGGGCGCGGCGGACAGGCCCGCGCAGCAGGCGGCGTCCTGGCCGACCCCCTCAAGCTCTTGTTTCGACATGCCTCTATGTTGACGTTTTTCAATCCAAGGCGCAAGGTTGCATCAACGAACGTCAATACAAGCCGTTCCGGGCCTGTGCTGCGGCCCGTCACCTGGGAGTGAATCATGAGCGAGCAGACCACCACCGACCTGCGCGAGACCGTCCGCCAGCGGTACGCCACGGCGGCCCTGAAGGTCACCGACGGCAACGCCGCCTGCTGCGGACCTGAGCCGGTCGAGATCGACGACAACTTCGGCTCCACCCTCTACGCCGCCGACGAGCGCGACGCCCTGCCCGCCGAGGCCGTCGCCGCCTCCCTCGGCTGCGGCAACCCCACCGCCGTCGCCGAACTCCGCGAGGGCGAGCGCGTGCTCGACCTCGGCTCCGGCGGCGGCATCGACGTCCTGCTCTCCGCCCGCCGCGTCGGCCCCACCGGCAGGGCGTACGGGCTCGACATGACCGACGAGATGCTCGCCCTGGCTCTCGCCAACGCCGCGAAGGCCGGCGCAACGAACGTCGAGTTCCTCAAGGGCACGATCGAGGCGGTCCCGCTGCCTGCGAACACCATCGACGTCGTCATCTCCAACTGCGTGATCAACCTGTCCACCGACAAGCCCGCCGTCTTCGCCGAGACCTTCCGCGTCCTCAAGCCCGGCGGCCGGATCGGCGTCTCCGACGTCGTCGCCGACGACACCCTCAGCACAGAACAGCGAGCCGAGCGCGGCGACTACGTCGGCTGCATCGCCGGCGCACTGTCCTTCGCCGAATACCGCGCGGGTCTGGAAGCGGCCGGGTTCACGGACATCGAGATCACCGCGACCCACCAGGTTGCCGACGGCATGCACTCCGCCATCGTCCGGGCCACCAAGCCGGTGGCGGCAGTCGTCCGGACCGAGGTGCCGGAGTCGGCCGATGGCTGCTGTGGAGTGAACGCGTGTTGCACCCCGACCGAGACATCCGCCGACCCCGCCCTGAGCGTCACCGAGGCCAAGGACGCCTCCGGGTGCGGCTGCCAGGGCTGACGTGGCGGCGGCTGCGGGTCCGCCAACGTCCGAGCCTGCCGCCTGGCGTTACCGGGGCAGGGTCTGGGTGACGCGCCACAGCCGGCGCGGCAGGTCGCCCTCCTCGAAGGCGTGGACCTCCTCCAGCGTCCAGCCGTCGGCGAGGGCGTCGACCAGGGCGCGGTCGAAGAAGTGCACGGCGAAGCCGCCGTGTTCGAAGATGTCATCCCCGCGGGCGGTGCCGGCGCCGTAGTGGGCGTCGCCGGTGTGCCGGACGGTGTAGACGAAGACACCGCCAGGCCGCAGTACGCGCCGTACCTCGCCGACCAGGGCGTGGATCTCCTTCGTGGACAGGGCCATGCACAGCAGCATGTGCGCGAAGACCGCATCCACCGACGCGTCCGGCATCCGCAGCGGGTCCCGCACGTCGTGCACGGCGGTGGTCACCCGTTCGGCCACCTCCAGCCGCTGGGCAGCGTCGCGCAGCTGCTCCAAGCCCGTGACGGAGAAGTCGGTGGCCTGGACGGTGAAGCCCTCGCGGGCGAAGTGCAGCGCATCCCGGCCGTGCCCGGCGCCCAGCTCGAGCACGTCCCGGGCGCCGATTGCGTGAAAGACCGCGGCGGCATGGACGGCCGGAGTAGACGGCTCGGCCCCGTACATGCCGGGATGGGCGGTGTAGGTTTCCTGCCAGTGCTCCCGCTGGGCATCGGCCAGGTCCTGCCCGTCGTCCGTCATAGACGTCATCCTCTCCTACTGGCGAAGCGAAGCGCAGGCCGAAGATCCGGCTTGCATCGGGGCCCTGGCATCCCTCACCGGTCGTACACAGCCGAGCCCGCCATCGCCCGAATCAGCGACGGTGCCACACCTGTTGCACTCGATACTGGGTCGGGTGAACCCCGCCGGATCGCCGCTGTACCTTGCCGCGCAGTTCTCCGCGTCAGGGCCGGCGGGAGTGGGATGACGGCTCCGACTGCGGGGCGCCTTCGCGCTGTTGGGCAGAGACCCAGTACAGCTCCTGGGAGATGGTGATCAGTTCCTTGCGCTCCTCACGCGATCCGACCATCGGCTGTGAGCCGTTGAGCGGGACCTGTGCGGTCTCCGGCAGGAACTTCACCGTCGCCAGGCCGATCACCCCGGCCAACATCAGGTAGTAGGCGGGCATCATGTCGTCGCCGGTGACGTTGATCAGGGCTTCGGTGACGAGCGGGGTGGTGCCTCCGAACGCCGCGACCGCGATGTTGAAACCGATGCCCATCGCGGCGTACCGGACAGCTGTCGGGAAGAGCGCCGGCAAGGTGGCGGCACTCGGCGCCGCGAAGCAGGCAAGAAGCGTGGAGAGGATCAGCACGCCGAAAATCGGCGGCCACGTCCCGGACATCTTGATCAGCAGGAAGGACGGCACAGCGAGCACGATCATCGCGGCCGCCGAGACCCCGTAGACGGGACGCCTGCCGATCCGGTCGCTGAGGCGGCCGATGAAGGTGATCAGCACGACGATCCACACCATGCCGGTCAGGACCAGCACGTCGGCCGAGCTGCTGGAGCGGTTCAGCGTCTCCGTCTGATACGTCGGCAGGAAACCGGTGACCATGTAGTTCGTGACGTTGTACAGGAGCACCAGCCCCATGCAGATCAGCAGCGGCCGCCAGTACTTCGTGACGATGGATTTGAGCTCGCTGCCCGCCGACTTCTGGGCCACGCTCTTCTCGTGCTCATCCAGCTGCTGCTGGAAGGCCGGCGACTCCTCCAGCTTGAGCCGCATGTAGAGGCCGATCACACCCAGCGGTCCCGCGATCAGGAACGGCAGCCGCCAGCCCCAGGCCAGCATCTGATCGTCGGTGAGCGCCAGGTTCAGCACGGTCACCAGTGCGGAGCCGAGTGCGTAGCCCACGAAGGTGCCGAAGTCGAGCCAGCTGGAAAGGAATCCGCGGCGCCGGTCCGGTGAGTACTCGGCCACGAACGTGGTGGCGCCGCCGTACTCGCCTCCGGTGGAAAACCCCTGCACCATCCGGGCGACGAGCAGCAGGATCGGCGCGGCGATGCCAATCGTCGCGTAGCTGGGGATGAGACCGATGGCGAAGGTGCCGATCGCCATCATGATCATGGTGGTGGCCAGTACCTTCTGGCGGCCCAGGCGGTCGCCCAGAGGGCCGAAGACCAGACCGCCGAGTGGCCGCACGACGAACGCGGCCGCGAACGTGGCGAAGGACGAGACGACCTGCGCGCCCGGAGAGGCTCCCGGGAAGAAGACCTTGCCGATGGTGGCGGCCAGGTAGCTGTAGACGCCGAAGTCGAACCACTCCATGCAATTGCCGAGCGCCGAGGCGCCGACCGCGCGGCGCAGCAGCGGCGGCTCGACGACCTGTACGTCGTCAGTTCGGAAGGCGTACTTCTTGCGCCGCAGCCTGCGCGTGAGCTCCTCGCGCACCTGCCGGGGCAGTTCCGCGACCGCCTTCGACACCTGCGCCGGCCTCGGATCGGACCCTCCGTCGGACACGGCACCGGCCACGTTTCCATCCTCTCTCCACCATATGCAGCTTCGCTGAGGCGAATTCTGCGGCAGGCCCGAGCCCGCCGCATGCCAGGCTTCTGCCCGTGGTCGTTGAGGTCACACGTGTGGGATCGCCGACCCGGAGGGGGATACCGGGCACCGCCCCTGGCGCCTTGCCGTGGCACAAAGGGCCGGGTCCGGGCCACACGGAGTCCGGCTCAGAGGGCGTGGGCGCCGTGGCGGAAGAGCCATTGTGAGCTGGGTGTGGCCCTCCTCGTGGGACGCGTTGAACTGCCAGTCTGGTGATGGTTACCTGTTTGAATTTCTGCTGCGTTCCCCGCCGCAGCCACCGCCGACCGGGGCTCCCGCGGGTTCCGGCTTTACTGGTGTGTGAGCACGCGGAACATGTTGCCGTCGGGGTCGGTCAGCAGCACCGCGCCGTCTTCGCCGTGGGCGGAGTCGAGACGTTTGGCTCCGAGGAAGAGCAGACGCTCGACCTCCTCCTGCTGATCGCCGTCCGGTGCGAGGTCGAAGTGCAGGTCCTTGCCGGGGTCCGGCATCAACGGCGGACCGCCCCACGTGATCTTCGTTCCGCCGTTCGGCGACTGGATGGCGGTCTCCTCGTCCTGGTCCCAGACCAGCGGCCAGCCCAGCGCCTCGCTCCAGAAGTAGCCCACGGCCTGCGAACCATCGCAGGCGAGCGCTCCGATGAAGCCACAGCCGGAGAGGAACCTGTTGCCCGGCTCGATGACACAGAACTCGTTGCCTTCGGGGTCGGCGAGCACCACATGGGACGCGTCCGGTCCCTGACCGACGTCGGCGTGCTGCGCGCCAAGGTCGAGCGCCCTGGCCACCGTCTCCTGCTGATCCTCCAGGGAGGAGCTGGTCAGGTCGAAGTGCAGCCGGTTCTGGGCGACCTTCTGCGCCTGGGTGGGACGGAAGCCGAGGCGGTAGCCGGCGTCATTCCCGGACATCAGGGCGACGCCGTCGTAGGAATCGTCGGCTCTCGCCAAGCCCAGGACCCCGGACCAGAAATGCGCCAGGCGCTCCGGCTGGTGCGCGTCGAAGGAGAGTGCGATGAGTCGGCTGGTCATTCCGCCACGCTTCCTGGGTCCGTTGAGTGCCAACTGTCGTCAGGGCGCCATGTCAGCGCCTCAAACGAGGATAGGCACAGCTCTCCTGCGTCGAAGTGCTCCTTTTACCGTGACGGTGGAGGAGGCGGTGTCGATGGTGTCGCTGATCGAGGAGTTGGAGGCGCGGGAAGCCGCGGCCCGGGTGCGAGTCGAGGAACTCGAGTCCCCCATCGCGGAGTTGACGGTGCGCCTGGAGGCCGAGCGGGAGGCGTGGTCCCGGTTGCAGGTGACGCGGGCGACGGTGGCCGAGGTGGTCGCGGAGATGTCCGGTTCGGACGGGGCATCGGTCGCGGAGCAGCCCGTGGAGCCGGCGGCGGTGGCCAGCCGGTGCGAGTGGTCGGGGCGATCATGGTGCCGCACTGACGGGAGGTGCTGTCGCTGGATGCGCTGCCGGATGTGTACCGGGCCATCGTGGAGGTGATGGCGGACGCGTCGACTCCAATGCAGGCGAAGCAGATCGTGCCGCGGATCGGGCTGCCGTCGGTGACGGCGAAGATCGAGGGGACGCGGGGGAAGCTGAAGCGGCTCCATGGGCGCTTCCCAAACAGCCGAACGCATCGCATGGACGCCCTACTCCCGCACGGCCATCGCCATCGCGGAGGCGCGGTCCGAGCAGAACGGCTCCGAGCACATCGACTGCGACGACCTGCTGATCGGCCTTGCCCAGGTCGGTCGCTGATTGGCCGCCAACGTCCTGACCGAGGCCGGCTTCGACCCGGCCGCCCTCAACGCCACGACGGCGGACACCCACTCATCGCAGAACGGCTCACCAGTATGCGCATCACCAGGACGGCCAGGGCGCCGACGGCGGCGTAGGCAACCAGTACGGCGGGGCCGGCAGTACGGCGGGTCCGGCCTGGCGGATGGCGCTGCCGCTGCCGACGAAGAGCCCGGCGCCGATGACTCCGCCGATCGCGATCATGGACATCTGCCGGTTGCCCAGCGCGCCGCGCAGTGGGGTGGAGCCGTGGGTGTGAGCGGAAGGTTTCACAGGGTTCCTGACCTTGGGGAGAGGGGCGGGAACCACACGATATGCAATCAGAATTGCAGGATTTAGTATTGCTGCAATTGAATTTACGCCACGGGTTGCGGCAAGCGGGTCCGCGTGAGCGGCCGGCGCAGCCCCACCGGCAGGAGGTCGGAGGATGGCGGCAGGCATCCGTGAGCAGGAACTCGCCGGGCTGCGGTGGCTGGTCGTCTCCGGGGAGCGGACGGAAGTGTTCCGAGCCCTGGGCCGGGCAGCACCCGCCGAGGTGCACGCCGTCCAGGACGCCCTGCCCGAACGCTCCGCGCTGCGCCGTTGGGCGGCGACCGAGCGGGGGCGGAGGCGGGTCGGCCGACTGCTCGACGCCACGCACGCCGCGTGCGGGCGGCAGTTGGCCGAGCTGCGCGCCCTCGCCGCCGGCGCCGGCGCGGACTTCCACGATCTGCTGCTGGCCAACCTCCGCGGCGACCTCGGGGTCGACGACGGCACCGGCTGCACGGACCTCGGCTCGCGCCGGACGCGTTCGTACGTCGCGCACAACGAGGACGGGGCGCCCGCCCTCGACGGCCGGCTGCTGCTCACCCTGCTCGTCGACGAGGATGTGCCGGTCACGGTCCAGTGGTATCCGGGCTTCCTGCCCGCCAACACCTTCACGGCCACCGGCCACGGCCTGGTCTGGGGCATCAACCACGTCCAGGCGACGCGTCCGGCTGACGCCCCGGGACGGCATTTCGTCGCCCGCGCCCTCCAGCAGGCCCCGACCCTGGACTCCGCCGTCGACCACCTGCGCACCCGCCCCTGCACTGGCACACCAACCACCTGCGCCACCTGCCCGACCCGGCCGACGCGCCCAGCGCCGCCGAGGACGCGAACGACGGCGCGCGGGCGGCACACAGCCTGGGCCAGTTCGAGGAGAGCGTCGCCCGCGGCAAGGTCCTGAGCGGTCTGCCGGTCCCCGCCGACGACCCCGGCGCGCAATGGTTCCTGGACGCCCTCACCTCGGCGCCGCTGCCCCAGGGGGTGCACCGCACGGCCGCGGGCACCGACCCGCTGATGACCCTGTGCTCAGTGGTGGCCGACCTGACCGACGACCGGATCACGGTGCGCGGACCGGTCGGGAAGAGCGCCGAGATGGCGCTGTCGGACTTCTCGCAGGGGCGTGCCGGCGCCGCCACCGGGTGACCCCGCGACCGCGGCACGGCCGCTCCGGGAGAGAATTCCTCGTATGGCCACAGCATCGCGGCGACCTCCGCAGACCTACGACGCGCTCGTCGCCACACTCCACAACCCGGCGACGTCGCTGACCCGCTCCCAGCGGCTCCTGGCCGAGCGCGTCATGGCCGACCCGGAAGGCGTGGCGTTCATGACCATCTCGGAGCTGGCGTCCGCCGTCGGTGTCAACGAGGCCACCGTGGTGCGCTTCGCCACCAGCCTCGGCCTCGAGGGCTACCCCGGGCTGACCAGACTGTGCCGGGAGCACCTGCGCGAACAGGTGCACCTGCTACGCCGCTACGACAACCTGGAGCAGCTGGGCGCCGACGGCGGAAACCTGCTCGAACAGGCAGCCGCGGCGGAAGGGGCCAACATCGCCCGCACCTTCGCCCGGATCAACCCCGAAACCTGGCAGGCCGCCGTCAAGGCGCTGGCCGAGGCGCCCCGCGTCCACGTCATGGGCCTGCGCAAGTGCCACGCCCCGGCCTATCTGCTCGGCTACCTGCTGCGGATGCTGCGCGAGGACGTCGAAACCGTCACGCTGGGCACGGGCACACTCACCGACGACCTGCGCCGGGTCCGGGAGGGCGACTGCTTCGTGACCATCGCGATCCGCCGCTACAGCGCCGAGACGGTGCGGGCCGCGGCCTGGGCCCGAGCACGCGGAGCCCGCTGCGTGGCGCTGACCGACAACCCCTCTTCACCGCTGGCGTCCTCGGCCGAGCAGGTCTTCTTCGTCGATGCCTCCAGCCCGTCGGTGCTGCGCTCGCTGACCGCGTTCACCGCACTGGTCCAGGCGCTCGCCACCGGGGTCGCCCAACTGCGCGGGCACCAGGTGCGTTCGACGTTGCTGCAGGAGGAAGAACTGCTGGAGGAGTTCGGCGCCTACGTCCCGGAGTCGCCCCAGCCGTGAGCCGCCGGGCCGGCGCCGCACACCGTCCGCGGCCCGCCCGGCGGCAGCCCGCCTCAGCCGCGTGCCGTCAGCGCGGCGAGCGCCCCGCGCAGGTGCTCCAGGGAGGCCGCGATCCACGGCAGCCGCAGCGGGTCGTCGCTGCGCAACGCCTCCCAGCGCTCTGCCTCGGACTCCCCGTACAGCAGGCTGGTCGCCACCCGGGCGCGCAGTCCGCCGACCGCGTCCCCGAACGCCTCACCGGCGAGCACACCGACCCCGTGCTCCTCCAGCAGGGCCGCGGCCAGCCCCGCACCGGTGTCGATGCCCCGGGCGGCGAGCACCGGCCGTATCGGCTCGAAGTCCGGGTAGAGGTAGAAGCCCGCCTCGGGACGGCGGCAGACCGCACCGGCCGCCGTGAACTGCTCGTACACCGCCGCTGCGACCGTGGCATGCAGCCCGCGCGTGGCATCGATGTGGGCCAGCACCTCGGGGGGATCCTGCAGGATGTGCGTGGCGGCGGCCTGCATCGGCGCGGCCAGGCTCGACCACACCTCACTGGCCACCCCGACAAGCTCGCCCATCAGCCGCTCGCCCCAGGGACCCGACGGCACCCGGGCGAACCCGATGCGCCAACCGCCCAGAGCCATCGACTTGCTCAACCCGCTGGTGACCACGGTGCGTTCGGGCAGATAGTCGAGGGCGCTGGGAGCCTTGCCGAAGTGGCACACCTCGGCGTAGATCTCGTCGCAGACCACTGCGAGACCATGCCGCTCGGCGATCTCGCAGACCGCACGCAGGTGCTCCTCGCGGGCGATCGTCCCCGTGGGATTGTCCGGCACCGTCACCACCAGGACGCCGGGGTTTGCCCCGGCCGCGCGGGCGTCGGCCAGCGCCTGCTCCAGCAGGGCCGGGTCCGGAACGCCGCCCGCCTCCGCGGGAATCGGCACGCTGATGGTCTTCTTGCCCACCAGTGCCGTCTGGGCCGCATAGCTGACCCATGCCGGGCACGGCAGCACCACGTCCCCCGGCAGCGCGGCGAGCAGCGCGAACAGCAGCGCCTTGCTGCCGGGGGCGAACAGCACCTGCTCGGGTTCCGTCTCCACTCCACGCCGGCCGAACCACCCGGCAGCGGCCTCGCGGGCCTCCAGCGACCCGACGACGGCCCCGTATCCGTTGCGCCCGGCCGCCGCCGACAACACCTGCGCGACC
Organism: Streptomyces sp. NPDC001137; assembly: GCF_040298885.1. Taxonomy (NCBI): domain Bacteria; kingdom Bacillati; phylum Actinomycetota; class Actinomycetes; order Kitasatosporales; family Streptomycetaceae; genus Streptomyces; species Streptomyces sp. NPDC001137. Next base: position 196,737 of record NZ_JBEPBA010000009.1, on the reverse strand, counting down.
GAATCCGGTACTGGCAGCCCCGCCTCGCCGAACCCGAGGTGCAACACCCTCTCCCCCGCCGCCCGGCGGGCCCGGAGTGTCTCGTTGATGGCCAAGGTCGCCGAATGCATGGTCACGGCGCCCCACTAGCATGCCGTCGACGATCCGTGCCACGCTCGGCCGCACCGTCGGCCGAACCGTCCGCTGCCGGGTTCGCGCCCCGGGCGCCGGTCCTGCGGCGCGGGCGAGGTCGTACAGGTACGTGCGCTCGGTGTCGTCGAGCCGCAGGGCGTGGGCGAGGGCGTCCAGCACGCTGTCGGAGACTCCTTTGAGGTTGCCGCGCTCAAGGCGTGTGTAGTACTCGACGCTCACCCCGGCGAGCAGGGCGACCTCACTCCGGCGTAGACCGGGCACTCGCCGCTGGCCGTACGCCGGCAGACCCGCCTGCTCGGGCGTGATCTTGTCGCGTCGGGAGCGGAGGAATGCGCTGACTGCGTCCCGGTTGTCCATGAGGACAGGCTAGGCGGGCCGCGCGACGGGTGGGGGGCCCTGCCAGTACCTCTCACAGCAAGGACTCCCCCGTCACGGCCGTCTCCCGTTGCATGGTGCGTGCCCCGATCACCCCGGGGCGCGACCGGTGCGAGGAAGCACACGTCCCGGTCGGCCGACCTTTCCCGTACCGAGTTCCGCATGAGGGCTTGAGTACCTGAACAAGACTGAAAGGGCACACACGATGAGCACTCAGACCGAGACGGTGACGGAGAGTCCTGCGGATGTCGTGCGCGGGCTGTATGACGCACTGGGCAAGGGCGACGTGCCGGGCGTCCTGGCCAAGCTCGATGCCGACGTGATCGTCGACGAGCCGAACCAGCTCCCCTACGGCGGCGTGCACCAGGGCCGCGAGGTGTTCGTGGAGTCGATCCTGGGCGCGATGATGGGCTACGCCAACGTCGCCATCACCGATGCCAACGTCTTCGAGGGCCCAGCCGGCGTCGTCGGAACACTCACCGGAACGTTGACGGCCCACACCACCGGTGAAAACTTCCCGCTGACCATGGTCGAGATCCACCAGGTCGAGGACGGCACGGTGCGCAAGATCGACGTCTACACCAAGAACCCCCACGAACTCGCCGCGTTCTACGCGCGCGCCGAGGCGGGCACCCGCTGACGACGACACGCTTCACAGTCCGGCCGAGTTGCCTCACAACACGCGAGCAGCTCGGCCGGCTCATGCCCAGGCCCGGGCCGTCGCATCGACGCCCCTCTTGCCGGCATCAGCGATACCGCGGCCGGCCACTCGGACTGCGCGCGTGGCCTCAAGCCGACTCGAAACCGTAGTCGGCAGTCCGCTGATGCCGACGGCGAGGGCGACGACCGCGTTCTGTTCGTCGGCGTGCCGGTCGCGGCACTGGCGGCGGACGCGGCGGACGCGGGCGAGGACCGAGGCAATCCGGGCCAGCGTGGCGGTCGGCTGCCCGGAGTGCGGAATGCTCTGGACGCTCGGAGTCGAACGTCCAGTCTCGGCAACGTACTGCTCTCCCCGCTGCCGAAACCAGGCCTGGAATGGGCGGCGCACACAGCCGCGCGGGGTGTGAGGCCGGACGTCCGACGGTCATGAGGCCACTCCACGCGCCGGGACCGCACGCCCTCTCCGACGGCCTCCGGTCATCTGACGGTGCGAAGTGATGGGCCGCCAGGGCAAGTTGACGTCACATACAGGACGCCGCACCCGGGCCCGGAGCGGTGGTGTCCGGATGCCCGCGATGATCGGCAGTGTGACCCGGGAACGCTACGGCGAGCTGGTCAAGCGGGGGCGGGACTGGGTCGCCACCATGAACAGCGCCCAGTGGCGGCCCGGCGCGCGGCCTTGAGATCGAACCGATGCGCTCATATGGGGGTGCGCATTGCCGAGCTCCCGCCCGATCGGATAGATCGAGCGGGATCTCGGCGCTTCCGGGGGTTGCTCAAGGTGGTGTCCGAACGTGAGCGCCGGTTGAGGCGATTGTCCGGCAGGCCCCGGCCATCGCTTTCGACTACATGACGGTCCGATTCGAGCTGGCGTGGAGGGAGCCGAGCAGGTCAAGGGCCTGGGCGCCGGGGCTGCCGGGTTCGGCCTGGTAGATGACGAGTTGCTGGCCCGGAGCGTCGCGTACGTCGAAGGCCTGGTAGGTCAGGGTCAGGGGTCCGACGTCCGGGTGGAGGAAGTGCTTGGCGTCCTGGGTCTTGCCACGCACGGCGTGGGAGTCCCACAGGCGGGTGAAGTCCGCGCTGTGCTCGGTGAGGGTGCGGACGAGTTCGCGCAGCCGTGGGTTGTCCGGGTCGAGGCCGGCCGCCTGGCGCAGGTGGCACACGGTGGCCTGTGCCGTGTGGCTCCACCGGGTGTAGAACTGTCGGCCTACCGGGTCGAGGAAGGCCATGCGGGCCAGATTGTCCGCCTGCTCGAAGGGTGAATGCAGGGCCTCGGCCAGGGCGTTGGTTGCCAGGAGGTCCAAGGTCCGGTTGATGACGAACGCCGGGGCGCCCGGGTAGCCGTCCATCAGCTGGCGAAGGGCGGGACTGACGCGGTCCGTGGTGTGGGTGAACTGGTTACTTGGCACGGTCCCGGCCAACTGGTGCAGGTGCGCGTGTGCGTCGGGGCCCAGTCGCAGGGCGCGGCCCAGTGCGTCGAGTACCTCGGCCGAAGGGTGGCGTTCGCGCCCCTGTTCCAGGCGGGTGTAGTAATCCGCGTTCACCCCGGCCAGGACGGCGACCTCCTCGCGGCGCAGTCCACTGACTCTGCGCACGCCGTAGCTCGCCATGCCGACGTCCTGCGGCCGCACGGCTGCCCTGCGTGCACGTAGGAACTCTCCCAGGTGGTTGTCGGTCATGCCCCCAGGCTAGGCCGCTGGGCCGACATGCTGCCTGGGTGTGGCGCACCCAGGCAGAACACGTCCTGGTCGGCGGTCTTCGACCTGTCCAGACTCGGTCGGGCAGGACAGATCCGCACCCATGGACAAGGAGAGTCCGCCATGACAGGGAACACGCAGGACGGCAACGCCGACGTGGTCGGTATGTGGGTGACCGCGGACGGTCACATCCGCCAGGAGTTGCGGGCGGACGGCCGGTACGACGAGGCCCGCGGTAACCGGCGCAGCGCGTACACAGGCCGCTACACGGTGACCGGCAGCCACCTCGATTACGTCGACGACTCCGGGTTCACCGCGACGGGCGACATCCGCGGTGGAGTGCTCTACCACGAGCACCTCGTGCTCTACCGAGAGGGAAAGCAGGCATGACAGACACAGCCAAGGTCGTGGCAGTCACCGGGGCAAGCAGCGGCATCGGAGAGGCGACCGCCCGTCGGCTTGCCACCGACGGCCACAGCCTGCTCCTGGGAGCACGGCGAACCGATCGTCTCGATGCGCTTGCCAAGGAGATCACCGCCGCGGGCGGCACCGCGGCGTTCCAGCGGTTGGATGTCACGGATGCCGCCGATGTCCGGGCCTTCATCTCCGCCGCCCGCGAGCGCTACGGCCGAGTGGACGTGGTGGTCAACAACGCCGGAGTGATGCCGCTCTCGCCACTGGAAGCCCTGAAGGTCGACGAGTGGGACCGGATGATCGACGTGAACGTGCGGGGGGTCCTGCACGGTATCGCCGCCGCCCTACCCGCGATGCGCGCTCAGGGCGGCGGGCACTTTGTGAACATCGCCTCCGTCGGCGCGTACGAGGTCTCTCCCACCGCCGCCGTCTACTGCGCCACCAAGTTCGCTGTCCGCGCGATCTCCGAAGGACTACGCCAGGAGTCCACCGGGAACATCCGAGTCACCCTCGTCTCCCCGGGCGTGACCGAGTCTGAACTCGCCGACAGCATCTCCGACGCTGCAGCCCGGCAGGCCATGAAGACCTACCGCGCCGTAGCACTGCCTGCCGCCGCCATCGCAGACGCCATTGCCTACGCCCTTTCCCAGCCCCCGCAGGTCGACGTCAACGAAATCGTCGTCCGTCCCGCCGCAAGCGCCCAATGACCCGCGGTAGCACCAGAATGAGTTGCACGCGACAGTGTCGACTGCACCGGCGCTGAGCTGCACAAAGTGGACTCCACTCGCCTCGCGCTCGCCACGCGGGCACACCCCGGAGAAGCCGGCATCTCGGGTCGGCGCTAGACAAGTTGAGGGCGACGACCGGCTGGATCGAGACCGCGGTGGCCACCGGCCGGACCGATCTGGACGAGCCCCTCGCCCAGCTGTTGCGGGACCAGTAGCGATGGCCGGGCGAGGAGTACGCGCCCATGTCCGGGTGACGCGGCGCGCAAGGCGCCGATGGAGGCAAGGCCAGCCGGGGCAGCCCGGCCCAGTTGTGCCAGTCGACCAAGCGTCACGGCTTCTGGAGCGCGTTCTCCGAACCGGAACGCCCGGACACCCGCAGCGGTCCCAGGCACGCCGTCCGTGCCCGTGTCCGTGTCCGTGTCCGCGGACATGGGCACGGACGGCGGAAAGCAGGAGGCGTAGCCGTAGCTGAGTCAATCCGGCAACGACAACCCCTCCTGGTTGTCCTTCCGGCTGGGAGGGACGTCGGGCCGCGAAGTCACCGTGGCTGGTTGTGCAGTGGCGCCGCCACCCGGCAGCGCGGACACCTGAGTCCGGGCGACCACAACCATTTCCGCACCTCGCGGGTCAACCTGTGAAGCACGGCGGGTCGGGACCCTCCCGGCGCACGGGAAGGGTTCGGTCGGATGGCACGACGATCACGGGTACGCGCGGTCGCGACGGCGGCGGCGGGCGCGGTGGCGCTGGTGGCGGGGGTGTTCGGCACGGTTCCGGCCCGCGCCGACACGGCGGACGCCGCACGAGAGATGACGGTCAAGTTCGCCGAGCACGAGCTCTTCATCGGGACGGAGCCGCCGAGCGTGGCGCTGTCCTACCGGTGGAAGGTGGCCGGCGGGGGCACGGCACACCACGTCCACCTGACCGTCGACCTGTCCAAAGTGGCCGACTTCGCCGAGCCGGAACCGTCGGAGCACTGCGAGGGCAACCTCTGCACGCTGGACCTGGCATCCGCCACCTCGGACTTCCACGCCTTCAGGCTGGTGCCGAAGCCCGGTGCGGCCATCGGCAGCAGCGGCACCGTGACCGTCTCCGGCACGGCGTCGGACGCCACCGTCACCGGCGACCACCTGACCCTGACCAACGGCAAGACGCAGCTGAAGGTCAGCGCGTCCGCCGAGCAGCTGGACCAGGTGCCGGGCGACATGCTGACTTTTCCGCTCGACGTGTGGAACAACGGCCAACTCCCGGCGGCCAAGGGGGTGGAGCTGCGGATCGACACCACCGCCGGGCTGCACCTCCAGGGCCACTGGGCCAACTGCCGCGACGTGCCCGCGAGCGGCCGCGGGGGGCACATCGTGCGCTCGACCCTGTGCGACTTCCCCACCCCGGTGGAGCCCGGCCGGCAGTACGCGTTGTCCTCGCCGCTGCGCGTCAAGGTCGGCGACGAGGCCCTGCGCGACAAGATTTTCTACGAATTCACCCCGCTGAGCAGCGCCGCCCCGGCGAACGGCCCCGGGTCCCCGCTGACCCTGGTCCCGAAGGGCGCGATGCCGTCCGACGGGAACAGCGCCCCGTACTTCACCACCTACGTCAACAGCGTCAACCACGCCGACTTCGCCGTCACCGGGGACACCGTCACCGGGCGGCGCGGCGGTCACGCCACGCTGCACGCCACGGTGATCGACCGGGGACCGGCGGTGGTGGAGGACCTCCTCGACGAGGACGCATGGCTCCCGGTCCTCGTCAAGCTGCCGCCGGGCACGAAGGCCACGAAGATCCCGGACAACTGCCAGCCGCCGCCCACGGACGACGGGTCGGACCCCGGCCCCCGGATGGGCCGGTCCTCCTACCAGTGCGACTTCGGCGACCCCGCCCCGGGGGACAGACACGACTTGTCGTTCACCGTCGCTATCGGCCCCCGTACCCCAGCCGTCTCCACGGGCCAGGTCCGCACGCTGGAGGTCATGAAGGGGCTCGACCCCGACGCCTCCAACGACAGCGCGGCGCTGACCCTGCGGCTGGCGCAGGGCGGCTCCGCGGGCGGCGGTACGCCCAGCGGGCCCGGCTCCGGGGGCTCGGCCGGAGCGTCCGGCTCCGTTTCGGGCGGCCCTTCCGCAGGGTCCGGACCGCTGGCCGACACCGGATTCGGCGGCGGCGGGATCGTCTGGGCGGCCGGCGCGCTGTTGCTGGCCGGTGGTGTGGCCGTAGCGCTCTCCCGCCGGTCCCGCGGCGGAAACTGACACGTCGCCAGGTTGTCAGTACCAGTGCAGGGTGCATTGCCCGTCTTCTACGGAGAGCCGGCGATGGTGTGTACCACCGCCGGCTGCCCCGCGACTACGAAGCTCACGGTCCGCTCTGCCGCCACGATCTACCTTGCGCTGATCGCTCTGATGGCCAGCCCACTCACCAGAGATCCGCCCCAACCCGGCAAGGGCTCTAATCCCTCATCAAAACCGCATCTAGTGACGAAACATCAGGAGAAAAAGCTCTCTCAGGACCCTCCGCCCGCTTCGAACCCCGCGAAACGTGAGTTTTCCGTCATGGCCGACGGGCAACTTCACCTGGGAGCATGATTGCCCATCGGGTGGACGGGGGGAATGCGGGATGACCACTGCGCACAGACGGGTTCGTGCGGCCATGATCGTTGGGGCGGTGCTGGCGGCCGCCGGCTGTTCCGACGGGGGCGGTGACGACGCCGCCTCCAGCCCCTCCGCGACGACGACCGCGACGGCCCCGGCCACCACCCCTTCGACGGTCTCGCCCACCCCTGCGGTCAAGCCGTCAAACGCCTACCCCACAAACGCGGCCGGCTGCCATCCGAACGCGAAGTGGAAAACGGCGAAGGCGGTTGACTGGGTCGACTGGGGGCAGATCGGCACGCCCGCCCTGGGCCCGGGAGAGGTCCGGTTCCCCAAGTCCATACCCGGCTTCGACGGGCCCCTGTGCGGCCGGGTGACCGTCCAGGTCGAGTACTGGCGCGTCAACTACCGCCCGTCCAGCGCCACTTCGGCCGCCGACCCGCTTTCGAGGGAGGTGAACTACGACTACGTCCTGCAGTCCCTCAAGCGCACCGAACTGCACATCGACGGCCGCAAGGTCCACGATGTGAAGCCGCCGAAAGGCTTCGCCTCGGCCAAGGCCAGCTCCTGCGACGGTTTCCTGGAGGCGATCTACGTAGGCGCCCCGCTCAAGAACCGCGAACTGCCGACCAAGATCAGCACGGGCGACACGATCATCGGCGACGACGTCACCTTCCCCACCAAGCGCGTGGTCAACTACCACGTGTTCGCGCCGTCCGCGCCGCAGCTCTGCGACGACAACGGCGTCCCCACGGCGTCCCCCGCACCGTCCGGCTACCCGTCGTCCGGATTCGGGCTGCCCACGCCGTCCTACCCCTCCTTCGAACTCACCCCGAAGAGCTGAGCGACCGGGGGCTACGCCGGCAGGCGCGCCGGCGCGAAGCCGTCGTGGCCCTTGCTGCCCACCGTCTACAGCGCCGTGACCGTCTGCAGCGCCGTTCCGGTCAACCTCGGGTGGATGCCCATCAGTTCGATCACGGCACGCTGCCCACCCTGTCCGGCGTGGTGACCCTGGGCTGCCCGCGCTGGTGAGGCGGAGCGCCCACTCCAGGTACCGCGGGTTGTTGCTCTTGTCGGCGTCGATGACGACCCGGTCGAAGGGGGCCGGTTCTCGTCAGCGAGCTTGGGCAGCGAAGGCGAGAACGACTTGAGCGACACAGCCTCGGCTGGGTCTGCGCCTGGGAAGACGGCTCGCTGATCGGCTTCGTCAACGTGGCCTGGGACGGAGGAGTCCACGCCTTCATCCTGGACACGGTAGTCGCCCAGCACCGCAAGCGGAGCGGTGTTGGCGGCGCGCTGGTCGCAGCTGCAGCTCACGACGCTCGTGCCGCGAAGTGCGAGTGGCTCCATGTTGGCTTCGAGGAGCACCTTCGAGGCGAGAACCGGTATCAACAAGCCCTCACCAGACCCCCGCCTCAATCTTGGACAGCACCGAGAGTGACTGCACCACACAAGAAATGGCCCAGAGCTCTCGCAAAGTGACACAGCCATGCCGCTGCCCGGACCGGTGAGTCCGGGCAGCGGTGTGCCGTCTTGGGGTCAGGGCGTCAACTGCCAGCGTGCGATGTATCCGACGTCGATGGATGCCCGGTCCTGCACGCGCAGTTTCCAGGTGCCGTTCAGCGGCTGCGCGGAGGCGTCGACGGTGAAGGTCTGGTCGACGTTGTCGGCGGAGCCGCCGCTGCGGTTGAGCAGGGAGTAGACGGTGCCGTTGGGGCCGACCAGGTCGACGGTCAGGTCACCGCGGTAGGTGTGGACGATGTTGACGTAGACGGAGGTGGTCGCAGAGGCGTTGCCGTCGCGGCCGGTGATGGTGACCGGTGACTCCACGGCGGGCCCGTTGTCCGGTATGTCCACGCGGGTGGCGTTGGCGTACACGTAGGCGATCCGCCAGCTGAAGGTCTTCGAGACGGACGCTCCCGTGCTGTCGCTGACCTTGACAGTGACGTCGCCGGTGCCGAGCGTCGTCGGCGTGCCGGTGATCAGACCGCTGGGGCTGATGCTCAGGCCGTCGGGCAATCCGGTGGCCTCGTAGGTGAGTGTGGCTCCGGTGTTGGTGGTGTAGGCGTCGAGTTGAAGGCTGACCGCCTGGCCGATGCCGCTGGTCTGGTCGGCGATCGGGGCGAGGTTGACGCCGAGGGCGATGCGGTTGCCGACGTTGATCGCGGCCCAGGCGTCGGCGACGGCGAGGTAGGTCGGGCTGTAGGCGCCGAACAGGTCGGCGGCAGCCGACAGGGTGGCGGTGCGGGCCCCGGCGTAGTTGGTCGTCGAGGTCATGTAGGTCGTCAGGGCGCGGTACCAGATGGCGGCGGCGTTCTGGATGCCGATGCCGGTGACGGGCTGGCCGTCGTAGGTGGGACTGTCGTAGGAGACGCCGTTGACGGTCTTGGCGCCGCTGCCTTCGGAGAGCAGGTAGAAGAAGTGGTTGGCGGGGCCCGAGGAGTAGTGGACGTCGAGGCCGCCGAGGGAGGGGCTCCAACTGTCGGCGGAGGCACCGTCCTTGGAGGGCTTGTCCATGTACCGCAGCGGGGTGCCGTCGCCGTTGATGTCGATCTTCTCGCCGACCAGGTAGTCGCCCGGGTCGGCCGGGAGGTTCTCGTAGAACTCCACGGCGGCGGCGAAGATGTCGGAGGTCGCCTCGTTCAGGCCGCCGGACTCACCCGAGTAGTTCAGGCCGGCCGTGGCCGCGGTGACACCGTGGCTCATCTCGTGGGCCGCGACATCCAGGGCGGTCAGCGGGTGGTTGTTGCCCGAGCCGTCGCCGTAGGTCATGCAGAAGCAGGAGTCCTGCCAGAAGGCGTTGACGTAGTTGCTGCCGTAGTGGGCGCGGCTGTAGGCGGCGACACCGTCATTGCGGATCCCGTTTCGGCCGTACACCTGTTTGTAGTAGTCCCAGGTGGCCGCGGCGCCGAACGCGACGTCCACGCCCGCGGTCTGACGGTTCGACGGCAGGCCATTCCCCCAGACATCGTTGTCGTCCGTGAAAAGGGTGCCGGTGCCCGAGGTGCCCTGGTTGAGGTCGTACGTCTTGTGCCCGGCACGGTCGGGGTCGGTGAGCTGATACGTCGATCCCGACTGGGTCGTGCCCAGCGGGACCGTGCCGACGTACTGTCCGGTGCCGGTGCCGGTGTCCACCTTCTCGGCCGCCAGGAGCTGTTTGCCGGTGGTGGCGTCGGTGACGACCTGCAACTCGCTGGGGGTGCCGTCCCGTTGGACGCCTTCGACGACGCTCTCCCAGGCCAGGACGGGCTTTCCGGAGCCGGCCCAGATCACCAGGCGGGGCTTGCGCTCGACCTCGGAGCCCTTGACCCGGGCGCGCTTCGAGGCTGCCTCGGCCTTGTCTGCGGCAGCGGCTGAGTGGATCCTCGGGCTGAGCGAGGGCACGGCAAGGGCCGCCCGGCTCGGCCTGGTGACGGTGGTGCGACCGCTGCTTTCGTGGACGACGAGATCGCCGCCGAGGACGGGCAGGCCGGCGTAGGTGCGCTCGTAACGGGTGTGCGTGGTGCCGTCGGCGTCCGTGATGACGTCCTTGACGACGAGTTTCTCCTTGACGCCGAGGCCGATACGGCGTGCGGTGTCGGCGGCCGTGCTCTGGGCGTTCTTCAGCAGAGCGGTGCGGCGGGCGGGCGACAGGGACGCCGGCAGGGCACCGGCCCGGGGCTTGGCGGTGATCTTCGCGGGGCTCGGGTCGGCGGCGGGGGCGGCGGTGGCGTGGCCGGGAAGGGTCAGGGCGAGTAGAGACCCCAGGGAGGTGAGAGCGAGGGCGGCGCGTCTGCGCCCGGTAGGGGTGCGGTCTCGCAGGGGCAACGGTTTCTCCTTCGATATGACGGCCCATGGGGGCCGCGGGCGGCACAGAGCGGCAGAGGCGCCGGCCTGGAGGCTGCACGGCATGCGGGTGGAAGGAGGTGGGGGGTGAGGGTGGGGCTGGGGGTGACGCTGCGGGTGTACCGCGTGGTGAATCTGTCAAGGAATGGTGAACTTCCTGCAGAAGACTGACACCACACAGCCAAAGTGTCATGCGCCGGTCAAGTTATCGGCTGGAAATGGCTTTGGAGATCAGGCAAATCGGAACGGACGACGCCGATTTTCGGCCGCACCGGACGCGGGACCGTCGTCATCGTCGCGGATGTCGACGGGCGGAGACGCGCAGGGGGCGTCGACTGGGCGAACGGGGCCCAGGTGGTGCCCAGCCGTGGCAGGATGACCCCATGCTGATCCGAAAGGGCAATGCCGCGTAGGCATCCCAAGGCCGTCCGCGCACAGCGGTGGCGGCCACGATGGCAGTGCCCGGTCCTGAAGGTCCACGGCGTTTCCGCGCAAACTCGTGCAGCGATCCGCCGGGTCGAAGACCAAGAGATGTGGCCCAACGCGGTCGCCAACGCGCTCTCTCGTATCGAGTGGGCTTTCAAGCAGCCTGGCCGGTACCTGGATGCCTCCGCGTTCTGCTCGCCCGGGATAAACGATGCCCGGGATGACTTGGAGTGGGCGATGCGGCACCTTCCTCCGGGAGCCCAACGAGACCTGGGCCGACTGATCACGCGCATCGATGAGGAGTTCGAGCGCCGTACATTGCCAGAACCCCACTACATCGAGTTGGCGACGTGCGGCTGGTGGTGGACCAGAATGCGTGAACGCTGACGGACCTGGAGCTCGTGTACCTGCCCTCGAATCAAACGACACCGTCACCCTCCGCGACCTCCCCCCAGATCGATACTGCTGGCGGGGTGGCGCCTGGCGGGAAATGCCCGCCGCGTCGGACGATGCTGGTTCCGGCAGCGGTGAGAACGCGGGTGAGGCGGCGGGGCCGGTGTAGTCGAGCCGGCCCTGCCGCAGCACATGGTCCGCGACCACGAGGACCTCGCCGCTCGTGGTAGCTTCACGGCGGAGGCGCTCAGGTGCCGGCCCCGGACGAGATGTGCGCCGTACCCGGCCTGCCAAGACGACGCACTCAGGAGGCGTCATGGCCGCAGGCACATCCTTCATTGCTTTCGACAGCCCGGTCCCCCGGCCTCGCGAGTTGGACGTCCGCTGGATCCACGGCTCACCGTCGTCCAAGCACAACACCGACCCGGACATCCAGGTCTATGCGTACGACGAGCACACGGTCATCCTGCGGCAGAACATGGCGATCGACTACGAAGCGCCGTTCCTGTTCCTGCTGTTCGGCAACGCGCGGGCGGTGCTGATCGACACCGGAGCCACCGCGTCCACCGAGTTCTTCCCCCTGCGCCAAGTGGTTGACGAACTTGTCGAGGACTGGCTCGCCCGCCACCCCCGACAGGACTACCACCTGCTGGTGCTGCACACCCATGCCCACGACGACCACATCGCGGGCGACAGCCAGTTCGCCGACCGCCCCGACACCACCGTGGTCGACGCGGACCTCGCCACGGCCTGGAAGTACTTCGGATTCGACGAGGACGCCACCGCCGTGGCTCGGGTCGATCTGGGGGGCCGCACGCTCGAGTGCCTGGCCACTCCTGGACACCACGAGGCAGCGGTCACGTTCTACGACCCGTGGACCGGGATCCTACTCACCGGCGACACCGTCTACCCCGGCCGGCTCTACGTCCAGGACTGGTCCGCCTTCACCCGGACCATCGACCGCCTGATCGAGTTCTCCGAGCACAGACCCGTCACCCATGTCCTGGGCTGTCACATCGAAATGACCACCGAAGCGGGCGTGGACTACCCGGTCCGCACCACCTACCAGCCCCACGAACCCCCGCTGGAGATGACCACCGGCCACCTGCGCGAAATCCGCGCCGCGCTCAACGAGATCGGCGATCAACCCCGCCGACTCGCCTACCCGCTCTTCGTCATCTGCCCGGACGACTGAGCCACGCCCCAGGAGCACCGCCCGCCCGGCCGCAGCCAAAAGCCAGGTGACCGTGGAAGCCGTGCACGTCCTCGGCGACCGTCAAGGTGGGCCCCGCAAGAACCGTCCAGTAGGCCAGCGTGTCAGTGATTACGGCCTCGCTGACGAGGACGCCGACAGGTGCCCTCGGTGTGACCCTGCGTCAGGGGTGGGCGGGCCGATCGGCTGAGCACGGAACGGTAACAAAGCAATGATCATGTGTAGTTGAATGATTGCGCACCGTAGCATCGCTGCCCCGGGTCGTCGCGTTTGAAGTCCCGGTGGGGGCAGGGGGCGTTGTGACATTCCATTGTGGGGCGCGTTCACGGTGGGCCCGCGTCGTGGTGGCGGCCGGTGTGTGTACGGGGCTGCTCGGCGTACTGCTGACCGGCTGCTCGGCCGGCGGATCGCCCAACTCGGCAGAGTCGAAAGGCCCATCCGCGTCCGCGGCGGACAGCGCCACACCGTCGCCCTCCCTCACCGAACCCTCCTCCCCACCCGCGGATTCCCCTGCGGTCGAGACCGCGGCCCCTCCCCCGTCGCCCTCCACAACCGACACACCGCGGAGTGAGCCGACCGGTGCTTCCGCGCTGTGGGGAAAGCAGTACAGCGGGACAGCGCAGGTTACGGTCGATGTGTACGACTACTGCAGCGCCGATGGTTCACGGCGGTTCGCGGACACCAAGACGTACTCCATGAACACCACACTGAACCTCCACCGCCCGCGCTCCGGCGGGGGCGAGACCGAGGCCAACCCGTTTTCCTTGCTGCTCGCGGTGGGACAGCCTTCCGAGGCGGGAGCGGTCTCGTTCGGGTCGTCGGCCATCAGTACCGGTTCGAGCCAGGATCTGGCGGGGAACCCGCGTGACCCGGACCTGCTGCTCACCTATTGGGAGTTGGAGTGGGACGACGGCGAACTGAGCGGACGGCTCACCGCCCCCCACACCGAGCAGGCTGTCGCCCTCAACCTGCTCAACTGGCCCAATCTCGTCGTCCCCTGCCGCTCCGACCTCGGCGAACTGCCGGGCGGATACCCGCACGCCGTGGCCGAGGGCACGACGCTCGACGGAGCGGTCGACAGCGACAGCGCGGCCCTGACAGCGCAAGGCAGCACCGGCGACGGCCAGTTGGAGTTCCGCTTCGACTTCTCCGGGGCCTCGACGTGATCCGCGCGACGGGACGCACGGCGCACTCGGCGGCAGCGGGAGACGGAGGACATCGTGGCCGGTGACGACCTCGACCGGTGGGGTGTGCAGATAGCCCGATGGGCGGCACCTGACGAAACCGTTCTCGCCGCGCAGATCACCCGCGATTACGCCGCCGGCGGGAAAGCACGCAGGGAACTGTTCCGGACCGGCGGGCTCGCGCCCGGCGGGTTCGGCGGCGGAATCACTACCGTGCTGCCCGACCTGCTCGACGCCCTGGCCTACGCCGCCGACGCGGTGAAGGCAGCCCTGGGCAGCCAGCAGTTCGCCAATGCCGTCTCCGCAGCGGCGCTGATGGTCAGCCTGCGGGCGCAGCGCACCGGGCAGGAGCCGCGCCCACCGTCCCATCCCCCAGACACGCCCGCCGCCGACGAGCAGGCGCGAGGGGGCAACGGAGGGCCTACGAGTGCCCGCACCGACGAAGAGAACGCGGGCAGCCGCACCCCGAGCGCGCCGCCGCAGCCCTCCGGCGAGGCCGTGCTGGCCGCGTTGCGCATGTGCGGGCGGCTGCGCGCCCGGGGAATCGCTCCTGCCACCGCCGAGGAACTCGTAGCCCAGCTGACCGCCCAGCTGGTCGCCGCCGGGGACCGCGCCGGCGCCGCGGCCTTCCTCGACGCCCTGGTGGCGAACGAGCCTCCCGAACCGGCCGTACGCGGATCCCGACGCTTGCCTACCCCCGTGCACCGTCTGACCGGTGCGCTCTCGGGCCTGCTGCGCCGCCGCACAGCACCCGCAGCCGAGCCGATGCAGGGGAGGCCTCCCACGACCTCGGAGGAGACCAACGGCGCATGAGCCCGGCGCATCCCGGTCGCTCGGCCCAACCGGCACCCGGGCCCGCCGGCCGGCCCACACGGCTGTGGGGGCCTCCGCCCTGGCTCTGGCTGACCCTCGGACTGTTCGCGGGTCAGGTCCCGTTGCTGGTCGACTGGCTGGCGTGGACGGCGTCCTGGAGCGGCACCGAGCACGGCCGCGGCCCTGCCCTGCTGACGGTACTGGCACTGACCTTCGTGCAGCTGCTCCCCGCGGTCTTCCTCCTGGCCGGCGCGCTCTCCGTGGTCCCGCCCCAGCCACGCACCTGGTGGGTCGAGTGGCGCTACAAGCTGCAGTCGCCGGAGCACGAACCGGACGGCACACCGCACGTCTACGACCAGATGCGGCGCTTCCTCACCCTCCAGGCACCGAGCACCGAACTGCGGGTCACCGTGCGCCGCGACCTGCTCGCCCGTGTCTATCCCGGTGGTTGGCGCACCACACGAGTCGGCGTCTTCAGCCCGCTGGTCAGCCTGTGGGAGAGAGACCGGGAGGCGGCCGAAGCGGTCCTGCTGCACGAGATCGGCCACATCCGGTACGGCGAACAACATGTCGCCGGGCTCGGCAGCCCGTTCACCGGCCTGGTCAGGGTCTGGCCGTACGTCTTCGCGGTGTTCGGCCTGCTGCCCGTGGCGCTGCTGCTCGCCTCCGGGAACGCCGCCGCTCCCCTGCTGTCCGCTCAGATCGTCCTGGTGGTCCTGGCCGTGCCCAAGATCCTCCTGATCGTGGTCGGCGCTCTGTGGACGGCGGAACTGACCGCGGACCGGTATGCGGCCGGGACAGCCGCACCAACAGCGCAGCAGCGGGCACTGAACGCCCTGGCACAGTCCCCCCACGACGCTCTGGCCGGCTCTACCACCCGCCCGTCCGCATGCGGCTGTGGTTCACCGACGGCACCGAACAGCCGGTGCCCCAACTCCTGCTGGTCCTCCTGTGGCCCGCGGCGGTCCTCGCCGAAAACCTGCTGGACCTGGGCGGCGCCGAACTGGCCTACCGTCTGCTCGACGACGCGACGGCCGCAGACGCCACCCGCAGGTCTGTCTCACTCGCCCAGGAACAGCTCGCCTCGGGTCCCACGTGGTGGGCGACGCTGGGCACGCTCGCCGCCTGGCCCCTCCTCACCGGCGTCTGGGCACGGCTGTGGGGGTGGCGCGGGCGACCGGTGGGCACCTTCTCACCCGCCCTGTACGCGACCTCCGCCCTGCTCCCCGTGGGGATTCTGGTCCTCGGACTCCTCCCTGCCGGCCCGAAACCCGGCGCACCCTCCCAGGCCGACTCCCGCGCCCCGGATGCCACAACCGCCCCTCCGGCAGGCGGCAGCACGACCTGGGGAAGCATGCCGCCGACGCCCTGCCCCAGTCCCTCGAGGCCCGCGGCGCCGATCCGACCCAAAGGGCTCCCGTCCTTCCACAGCCCACGGGTGGCGGACACCACGGGCTCCGCCTCACCCACCGACAACCGGATGCGCTCCTTCCGCACGCTCCGCGTCACCTCGACAGAACCGCTGTCCGGGTCACTCGCGCAGGCTCAAGACGTGGCAGACCGTCTCACCGATGTCCACTGGACACTGAGCCCGGACGGGACGCTCAGCGCCTCGGGCGCCGACCTCCCCGAACTGCGCACCGCCGTGGTGCACGACGGCACACGCCTTCTGCGCGGCGAGCGCACCCGGACCACGGACGTCAGCGCCACCACCACCTGGGTGGACGCGCGGCTGCACACACAGACGGGCCGCACCGCACGACTCGACCTGATCCGCGCGGCGACCGGCGTCACACACGCCGTCGTCGCGTGCCGGGAATTCGACTCCACCGTCACCACCGCCGCCCGACTGACCCTGCAACTCGAAGAGCGATGAGCAGACGCCAGCCGGTATCCGCAGTCAGGCGGAATGCACGAGCATGATCGACTTCGTCGCGGGAGAAGTCCCGGACGCCCTCGGTCGAACCGCTGATGCGACAAAACCGCCCGCCGGTGTCCCCCGTGGCGGGCGGCTTGCGCCGTGGTGTTCAGAGATCAAGATCGGTGGCGGCGACACAAGCGTCCTGGGCCGCTGGACGACACCGGCCAAGGGCCGGCGACGGGATTCGAACCCGCGTTGCTCTCTTTGCAGGAGAAGTAGCCGCAACCTGCGCACCTGAACGACGTTCACCGTAATACGGCAGTCCCGGACGAGCATCTGAATTACACCGGGGCGTGACCGTCGGCGACACGCACGAAGCCAAATCGCAGCGAAACGTGGACGGACCCCATTCCGCCTGGCCCGCAGCGCCCGGCTCGGACCGGTTACGTCAGTGGCATGGCGCTGTAACAGTCCTGACGGAGGCTCATGGCGACGCACCTCCGATCTCCTCAGCAACTCGCCCCCCACGTGACCGTGTTGACCGAACGACCGCTCCCCGGACGGCGCACGCCCCGGGGTTCGGACGAGGAGGAATTGATGGCTGCAGAGCAATCCCCCGCATCCCGCCGCAGCTTCCTGAGATCCGTAGGCGCCACAGGCGGTGCCGGAGTGCTGTACTCGGCGATGGGCGCACTCGGGCTCGCCCCGGTGCCCGACGTACGGGCGGACGAGTACCGGCCGCCCCAGCGAAGCGACTTCACGCTCACAGGGCGCGCCGGCAAGAAGGTGCTCGTGCTCGGCGGCGGCATAGCCGGCCTGGCGACGGCGTACGAGCTGGGCAAGGCCGGTTACGACTGCCGGATCCTGGAGGCCAACGACCGCCCCGGGGGCCGCAACTGGACGGTCCGCGGCGGCACGAAGCTGACCGACCTCGACGGGCGTACGCAGACGGCGTCGTTCACCAAGGGCCAGTACATGAACGCGGGCCCCGCCCGGCTGCCGCAGTCCCACGTCACTCTCGAGTACTGTCGCGAACTCGGCGTCGAACTCCAGGTGTTCACCAACCAGAACGCCAACGCGTACATCTACCACGAGAGCAGCGCCGCCCTCGCGGGCAAGCCCATGCGCTGGCGCACCGCGAAGGCCGACGTCTACGGCTACCTCTCCGAACTGCTCGCCAAGGCCACCGACCAGGGCGCCCTTGACGCACAGCTCACCGCGCAGGACAAGGAGCGGCTGATCGCCTTCCTGCAGAGCTTCGGCGCCATCAAAGGCAAGGCCGACGGCTACGCCTACACCGGCAGCGACCGGCGAGGCTACTCCGTCGAACCGGGCGCGGCCTTCGAAGAGGGCACGGTGCTCGGCCCGGTGCCAACGTTGTCGGACGTCGTCGCCAGTGGCGTGGGGCAGCGCTTCGCCTTCGAATTCGGCTACGACCAGGCCATGTTGATGTTCCAGCCGGTGGGCGGCATGGACGCGATCCCGTACGCCCTGGCCAAGGCGATCGGCGGGCACCGCATCACCTATGGCTCCACGGTGCAGGAGGTCAAGGACCTGCCCGACGGTGCCGAGGTCACGTACCAGGACGCCGGCGGCCACAACCGCACCCAGCGCGCCGACTTCGTCGTCGCGGCCATGCCGCCCATGGTCATGGCCCGCCTCAAGCACAATCTGGGGACGAACGTCACCGCCGCGCTGAAGTACGCCGTCCCGACCCCCGTCGGCAAGGTCGGGCTCGAGTACCGCAGCCGCTGGTGGGAGACGGACGAGCACATCTACGGCGGCATCACGCCGACCGACACGGACCTGTCGACCATCTGGTATCCCTCGTACGGCTACCAGGGCCGCCGCGGCACACTCATCGGCTACTACAACTTCGGTGCCAACGCCGTCGCGTACAGCGATCTGCCGCACGCTGAGCGCGTCACGCGGGCGGTGAGCCGGGGCGTGAAGATCCACGGTGACAAGTACCGCACCGAACTCGATCACTCCTTCAGCGTGGCCTGGCATCGCACGCCGCACATCGAGGCCGGCTGGGTGGGCTGGCCCTCGCAGACCGGTCCGGAGTACAAGCTGCTCAACCAGCCGGCCGGGCACGTCTACTTCGCCGGCGACTGGCTCAGCCATGTCATCGCCTGGCAGCACGGCGCGTTCACCTCGGCCCGCAAGGTCGTGACCGACATCCACACAAGGGTGATGGCCGCTTGACGCTCTCCCTCCTGAAGGAGGGAGAGCGTCAACCGCTCCTTCAACTCCGCAAACACCCGCGCCGTGCCCACGTGATGCACACGAGCCTGCTCATACAGCAGCGCGGCCGCGGCCGCCCGCGTCCGCTTCCCCCGCGTCGCCTGAACGATCCGCCAGTTCACCGTCGGGTCTACCTGCTCCAGCAGCAGTCCAGGGCCTATGCCTCGACCTTGATGCCGTCACCTCAAAGCGACAGACGTACGGCCGAGCCGCGTTCCGCCTCCTCCCTGTCCGGATCCTGCTGCGATCATGACCTGGGGAATCACGGAATCGCGGGCTGAACCACTTACACGCCCGCTGACAGGAAGGAACCGTCGCCGGACCGGACATCACCGCCGATGCCATCGACCTCACGCTGTTCGCGACGGTGCGGCGCGCTGACGAGCCGGAGTGATCCCCGCAGCCGGCTTCGTGTTCCTCCCTGCCGCGGCATAGGTCGTCAGTCGAGGCCTTCGATGATGCGGAAGTCACGCTCGACGCAGTCGGCGAGTACGGCCAGCGCCTCCTGGTAGGCCGCACTCGCGCGTGCGGCCACCGCCTGTTCGAAGCTGTCGAACTCGATCAGGATGGTGCGCTCGGCGATTCCGGCGTCGTGTACGACGACCCGGCTGCCGCGGGAGAGCACCTGCCCGCCCGCGGCCCTGACGGCTGGACCGGCCAGCTTGTCGTAGGCAGCAAGCCTCTCAGGGTCTGCGATGGTGCGGTAGACGCTGACCCAGTAGCCCTTGGCCACGGTTACCTCCTGTGTTCGGAATTGATGATCAGAAGCATGCTCGGGTCCATGGCCGACGCGCCTTGGGCCAGCGAGCCGACGGAGACGCCGTCGAAGTCGGACGGCTTCGATCAACCGGCTGGGGCTGCGATCGGTTGAGGCTCGCGTGAGCGTCGGGGGGCGATGACGAGCCAGAGCCGGTCGAGTCGATGACTGGCATCGCGGAAGGGCGGCGGTGCCCGGACTGGAATGAAGCGGAGCCGACAAGCAGGTCCGAGTCGCACCAGTACGACGTGACTGGCCATCAACCCTTCGCCTCTGCCCCAGATGCCGTCAGAACTGGCCCGGCTCTCACCGGAGCAGTCGGACCTGCTGCGCACCGGCACCCTCGCCTTGACCGCCCGGGCCTCATCGCATGACCGTGCGCACGATCGCCGCCTGGCCGCCGACTCGGATCCGCTCTCCCGTGCGGTCGCGGTGGACGGTCGCCGTGATGGTGGACGGGCTGCCGAGGTGGTCACCCATGTCGACAGCGAGGCGGTATGTACCGAACCCGGCAGCATGCGCTGCCAGGCAGGCCGTGCTGTTGGCGTTGGCGATGTCCTCGGGGACGCCGATCGACGGGGCGAACATCCGGGCTGCTGCTCGGCCGTGTCGGTCCGGGGGTGAGTAGGCGTAGCAGCCCAGCAGACCGTAGCGGTCACAGGCTGCGCGCAACAGGGCGAAGTCCGGCGTGAGTTCGGCCAGTACGGCGCGGGATCGGAGGGGCAGCAGAAGCCTCGGCCGCCCGTTCGACGCCACGCAGGCGTCGCCGGCGACCGCGTCCTTGGGCCGTCCGAAGCCGCTCGCGACTGCCCTCAGTTCGGGTCCACCGGCGCTGCGCAGGCTGACCGGGCCCGGGTCGAACGACGCGGTCAGGCCGTCACCGTTTCTTCTTGCCCGACCGTCGAAGCTGCGGTGGGCCGTACGCAGGACGGCGCGGTAGTCGTGGTCGCCGCCTTCCCGTTCGGCGAGCACGGCGAGGGCGGCGACGGTGCCGTGGCCGCAGGCGGGCAGTTCGTCCTGGGCGGTGAAGAACCGCAGTGTGTACGCGGGCCGACGACGCTCGATTCCGGTCGCGCGGAGGAAGACGGCGTGCGATGTCCCCAACTCCGTGGGAATGCGACGTCGCTCCTCGTCGGTGAACGGCCCATCATCCACAACGGCGGTCGGGCTGCCACCCGCGCCGTCTCGCTGACACGCGTCGACGACCGCTACCTCGGACATGGCACCGGGCCGGTGGTCAGCAGCATGGTCAGGTCCAGTGCGGGCGCGCTGTGCGTCAACGCCCCGACCGAGATGAGGTCGACGCCCGTCCCGGCGATGGCGCGAACTGTGTCCAGGCGGATGGTGCCCGAGGCCTCCAGCAGGATCCGGGAAGCATCGGCCCGCCCGACCCGGACCTTCACGACCTGCTCGATGTCGGCCACCGGCATGTTGTCGAGCATGATCCAGCGGGCTCCGGCGTCGAGGGCCTCCACGGCCTGGGTGACGGTCTGCACCTCGACATCGCTCTCCACCATCTGCCCAGTGCGCGCCAACCCGCGCCCGACCGCCTCGATCGCGGCGGTCACCCCGCCCGCCGCGGCGATGTGGTTCTCCTTGAGCAGGACCATCGCCGCGAGATCGAGGCGGTGGTTGTGGCCACCGCCCGCGGTGACCGCGTACTTGTCCAGGGCGCGCAGGCCCGGCGCCGTCTTGCGCGTGTCCAGGATGCGCGCCCTGGTCCCTGCCACAGCTTGGACGTAGCGGTCGGTCAGCGTCGCGATGCCGCACATGCGCTGCAGGAAGTTCAGCGCCGTACGCTCCCCGGTGATCAGGCTGCGCGCCGGACCGGACAGGTGCACCAGGACCTGGCTGTCGGCCAGTCGGGCGCCGTCGGCGACGGCCGGCTCGACCTTGACCTCGGGGTCGACCTGAGCGAAGACCTCGGCGACCACGGGGAGGCCGGCTGCGATGCCGCTTTGCCGGGTGCGGATCTCGGCCGTGGCCGCCAGGTCCTCGGGAACGCTTAACTCGGTGGTGATGTCCTTCCCTGACGCGTCCTCGGCCAGGGCGGCAGCGACGGCGGCCCGTGCAGCCGCCGAGGGAAACTCGGTCGTGGTCATCTGGTCTCCAGCTCTGAGTGGACGTGGGCTTGGTGGCGGCAACCGCTGACGAGGCAGCACTGAGGTTCCGCCGGACCGGTTCACAGGACCTGGAGGATCCTGCACTCGATCTCCCGCGTGCCGGTCGCCCCTCCCCGCCACGCACAGGCTCCGGATGAGTCGTCCGTGCGACTCGGCACCGACCTCGAACTCCGGACACTGTGCGCATGTACCGGTCCTCCCAGCCGGTCTCGCCTCCGTCGACAGGGGACTTCAGGAACGCCGCTCGCCCAGCTCGTCAGGGCAGGTGCCACAACAGCCCCCTCTGATTCGATTTCCGAAGCGGTCACCGATGCTAGCGTGTCGGAATCCGAAGCATCAACCCTGGAGAGCTGGACACCCCGACATGGCAACACCCAGACCTGGCAGTCCTGTTCGCGGCTCGACCACCGGCCGCCCCCTCATGGCCGCACTCGATCTGTTCGGGCGGCGGTGGAGTCTGCGCATCCTGTGGGAGCTACGCGAGGGCCCGCTCGGATTCCGCCCCTTGCAGAAGCAGTGCGACGACATGTCCTCCAGCGTGATGCGGCAGCGCCTGACCGAACTGCTGGACGCCCAGGTGATTCACCAACTACCGGACAGCCGCTACGAACTCACCCCGCTGGGGCAGGAGGCGCGCCAGGCCCTCAACCCCCTCGCCCGGTGGGCGGAACACTGGGCGGCCACGATCGACCCGCAAGAGCCGGACCACACCGACGACCAGCCCGCCGGCCGCAGCCCACATCCGGACACCATGGACGACCGGACGCCGGAGACGGACTCCGCGGACTGACGTTGGTGTCGATGGACGGGCTGGTCAGCACCAGCTCGGAATCCGTGCAGCCGCGGAACTGGCCGAGCTTCGGCCGGGACCGGGCGAAGAAGAAGATCTCCGCCGCCCGCATCCCCTACCGCCTGCCGCGCCCAGCCGAGCTGCCGGACCGGCTGACGGCCGGGCTCGGCGTGCTCCACCCGCTGTTCACCGCCGGGCACACGGCCCCCTCGGGCCCCGCGCTCATGCGCACCGACCTGGCCGACCGCGCGCTGCACCTGGCCGCACCGACTCGACGGGTCCGTGGACTCATTCGGGTGAAATCCGAAGACCGGTCGTCGCATATGTGGGAGGCATATCCCAAGTCACCCGCACACCCGCACAGAGACAACCGAGGTGGATCACATGAACGTCATCGCGCCCAGGCCCGTCGCCCAGGACAAGGGAATGGGCTGGCTTCCCGACCGAGTCGACATCCGTGACTACACCAAGAACACCAACGGCGTGCCCGAGCTCCTCGAGCGGACCGGCGTGCTCAAGGCAGCCCTCGGACCGCTGCCTTCCCGGGTCGACCTCCGCTCGAAGTGCTCCCCGATCGTCGACCAGGGCCGCCTCGGATCGTGTACGGCCAACGCCGCGGCGGGAGTGCTGGAGTACTTCGAGCTTCAGGCGTTCGGCAACTACATGCCCGCGTCCCGGCTGTTCATCTACAAGGCCACTCGCGACTATCTGCAGTGGACGGGGGACTCCGGAGCGTTCCTGCGCTCGACGATGGGGGCGCTGAGCCTGTTCGGAGCCCCGCCGGAGCGGTTCTGGCCGTACAACGTCTCGAAGTTCGATGTGGAACCCACCTCGTTCTGCTACTCCTTCGCCAGCAACTATCAGGCCCTGACGTACTACCGTCTTGACCCGCCCAACGTCTCCCGGCAGGACGTCCTCGCCGACATCAAGGCCCATGCCGCCGCGGGCCTTCCCGCAATGTTCGGCTTCCCGGTGTACGCGAGCATCGACTCCGCGCCCAACGGGGAGATCCCCTATCCCGCAAGCGGCGAGTCAACGAACGACGGTCACGCCATCGTGGTGGTCGGTTACGACGACAACCGGGAGATCACCAACCCGATCGACGGCAGTACGACGCGCGGCGCCATGATCATCCGCAACTCCTGGGGTGCCGACTGGGGGGAGGCCGGCTACGGCTACATGCCCTACCAGTACGTGCTCAACGGACTGGCTCAGGACTTCTGGGTGCTCGTCAAGGCCGAGTACCTCGCGACGGGCAATTTCGACATCTCCGCCGGGTAGCGCGGTGCGCGTCGGCCGTCACAAGTACAGCAGGCGGTCCGGGACTTGATTCGGCCACGCCGCCTCGGGCCGGTTGAGCCAGCCCGAGGTGGCGTGGATTTTGGCTGCACCCCATCCACTTGGATTCCCCATACCCTCCTGCGAGGGACGGGTCTCGTCGGGCGAGTCCAGGCTCTTGCGGACCATGCCCGGAGGAGGCCGTGCACCGCGGTCTCGCCCTGGCTGGACGCACCCGCTCACATGCACCAAGGACCGAGAGCCTCAGGGCGCGACGAGTCGCAGGAACCGGAGACGTCGAGTGGACCGACGTCCTGATTTCGAGGGACCGGTCTCGCGGCTGCCGAGCCGGTGTAACGGCGCTCTGCGATCCGCTCAGCCGAAGCGGCCATTGACGTAGTCAGCGGTGCGCCTGTCCTGCGGGGAGTTGAACATGGCGTCGGTCGGGCCGTGCTCGACGATGCCGCCCGGTTCGCCCTGCTCGGCGAGGAAGAAGGCACACCGGTCGGAGACCCGGGCCGCCTGCTGCATGTTGTGGGTCACGATGACGACCGTGACCTCCTGTGCCAGGCCCTGGATGGTTTCCTCCACGCGGCGCGTGGACGTCGGGTCGAGCGCCGAGCACGGTTCGTCCATCAGCAGCACCCGTGGCCGTACTGCGAGCGCCCGTGCGATGCACAGACGCTGCTGCTGGCCTCCGGAGAGCGCGCCACCGGGTTGGCGCAGTCGGTCCCGGACCTCGTTCCACAGACCGGCGCGTATCAGGCACTCCTCGACCAGCGCGTCCTTGGCCGCGCGGTCGGCCTTGACGCCGGTCAGCCGTAGTCCGGCCACCACGTTGTCGTAGATCGACATGGCGGGGAAGGGGTTGGGTTTCTGGAACACCATGCCGATGTCCCGGCGTGCCTGGGTGAGTCTACGTCCGGGTGCGTAGAGGTCGGCGCCGTCCAGCAGTACCTCGCCGGCGAAGGCCGCGCCGCTGATCAGTTCGTGCATGCGGTTGAGGGTGCGCAGGAAGGTGGACTTGCCGCAGCCGGACGGGCCGATCAGCGCCGTGACCCGCCCGGCGGGCATGGTCAGGGAGACGCGGTCGAGCACCTTGTGGCTGCCGAACCACGCGGACACACCGCGGGCGTCGAGTTCGGCGGGGCCGACGCCCGCGGTCGGACCCGCAGGGGTCGTGAGGCCGAGGGCGCGGACGGCGGGCTGTTCGACCGTCTCCGCCTCGCCCTCGGCTCCTGCCGCTGTGTCGTACTCGACGGTGTTCAGTTGTGCGGCCTCTGCCGCCTCTTCGGTGGCGGCGGTGGTGTCGGTCATGTTGAGAACCTCAGTCCTGGGCGGGTCAGAGCAGATTGGGCAGGAGCCGGGTGACCTGTTCCGCCACCTGGAGACCGATGGCGCCGAGCAGTCCGGTGAACACGATCCAGGTCTGGCGGCGCCCCCAGCGGAACCAGGCCCAGACCGCCGCCGCGGAGGCGGCTGCCAGCGCCTGGAGCCAGAGCAGCACCTGCCACCAGACGACGGAGTCGCCGCGGAGCGGGAGTTCGCTCGACGGGAGGGAGTCGGGGGCGATCCGCAGGGCCGGTGTGTCGGCCGCGGCGCCGATCAGGTCGGCGTCGAGACGCAGTACGCCCTTGGGGAGGTACGGCGGCCCGGTCGCGGTCATGAGGACGACACGGCCCTTGCCCGCGGCGGGGGCGGTCGGAGCTCGGTCGCCTGCGTGGCGCTGGTCGAGGACGCGGAAGGTGAAACGTCCTTGGCCCGTCGTGATCCGAAAGGTGTCGCCGGGGGTCAGGTCCGCCAGGTGCCTGAACGGTCCCCCGTAGGCGGCGGCCCGACCCATGATCACGCTGGTTCCGGCCTGGCCGGGCAGCAGGGTGTCCCGGCGGTGGCCGGGGCCCTTGGCCAGTACGTCGGAGTCCGTACCTTCGAAGACCACTTCGTGGACGTGCAGTTTCGGGATCTCCAGGAGCATCAGCGGTGTGCCCGGCGTCAGCAGGCGTCCTTGCAGGTCGCTCTGGGACACCGCCACTGTTCCGGCGGCGAGTTCGGCGCGCAGCTTGTCGAAGCCGGACGACTGGGCGGCGCGGTGCTGCAGCGGGCTGAGGAGGACCAGTTGGGCGCAGATGCCGATCAGCAGCACGCTGATCGTCAGCAGGGCGCCGGCGGCCACGAAGGGGCCGAGCAGGGCGCGCTTGCTGCCCTTGGCCGCGTTGCCGCCGGGGGACGGACGGAGGGCTTCCTGCGTCCCGGCGGGCGTGTCGATCGTCGCGGTCACCTGTGGAACCTCCCGCCGAGTCGGCGAGTCGTACGGCGGACGAAGGCCTGCGCTGCGGCGAGTGCCGCGGCGCTGCCGCGGGGACGCCAGCCGGCCGCGAAGGGCGCGATCAGTCCCGCGAAGGCGCCGAGCCCGGCTCCGACGGGCAGGGCCAGGCGGAGCGGGACAGCCGGGTCGGCCGGGGTGAGGCCGCTCGCGGTGCTGATCAGGTCGGGCGCGGTGCTGCCGTGCGGGGCGGTGGAACTGCCCGACGGGGAGGCGCTGGTGCCGGTCGGGGTTTTGGCGGTGGAGCTGGTACCCGAGCCGCCGGTGGTGGTGCTGTCCGCTCCCCCGGTGCCTCCCGTGCCCGCGCCGTTCACGGAGCCGGTGGTGTCACCGGCCGTGGTGGCGCCCTTGTACGACTCCAGCGTCTTCGCGGCGGCGAGCGCCTTGGCGCGCTGTTCGCTGTCCAGCGGTGCGTAGCCGGGCGGCAGGTCGCCGAGGTCGATGCCGGTGTGCTGGCCCGCCCGCACGGCGTAGCGCAGCAGGTCGGCGTAGCTTTTGCGCTCCGCGGGCTTGATCTGGCCGGGGCGGACCACTGCGTCGACCAGCATGGTCACGGGGTAGGCGCCGGTGCGGGAGGCGGTGACGGGTACGACGGCGGGGCTGCCGGTGGCGGAGGCCGCCGCGGCGGTCAGGGACGCCGACGTCGGGGCGATGTACTGGCCGGCGGTGTTGCGCAGGCTGGCGGTCTGCAGACCGTAGCGTGCGGCGGAGGCGGCGTCGGTGACGACGAGTTGGAAGCGCTGGCCGACGTTCTGGGGGCCGGGTGACTTCCACATCGGCGGGTTGGCGTTCGCGTCCCAGCTGGACTTCCACAGCTGGTCGCCGCGGCGGGCGTGCTGGGCGGCGAGGAGCATGTCGTCCACGTAGGGGTGGAAGTCGGTCATGCCCTGCTTGACGGTGGCCTCGGCGGAGCCCGGCGGGATCGTGGTCCACGGGTCGGCCTTGGGGTAGTCGTCCCGGGCCGCGGTGAAGCCGTAACCGGTCGGGTTCAGGTCGGCGTTGGTGCTGTAGTACGGGTTGACCTGCGTGCCGTACTCGTCGGGTACGCCGGCCAGGAAGCGCCGGGCGTTCTTGTCGACCAGGACGTAGTTCCACAACTGCCGGGCCGCATCGGTGTGGCCGAGCGCGACCTCGAGGTCGGTGTCGGTGCTGGGGTTCTCGGCGATGGACTGGTTGGCGTACTCGGGGTTGAGGTCCAGGAACTCCGGGTCGGACAGCAGACCGGCGGGGTTGTTCTTCGCCCAGCCGTAGCCCGGGGCGGCGGTCACGGTGGCGGTGCCACCGGAGTAGACGGTTCTGACCGCTCCCCAGGGAGAGTTGCGGTACGACTCGGTGAGCAGCTTGGCGATCAGCCGCGGAGTGAGCTTCATCGAGGTGAACCGGGTTCCCTCCAGGGCCTTTTGGTCCTTGGTGGCGGTGGAGCCAGGTTGCCGTTCGATGGTGAAGCCGATGACGACGCCGGAGAGCGCGACCGGGGCGTAGGTCACCTTGCCCGTGGGCGGGGTGGTGCCGTCGTCCGAGCCGAGCGGTCGGGTGACGAATCCGAGGGTGTCCGCGCCGGAGGCGATGCGGGCGCGGGTGTCGGCGTCGCCGAGCTGGGTGAAGCCGTAGACGGTACCGGTGGTGCAGAGTCTGGCCTGCCAGCTGGTCATGGCCTCGGCGACGAGTTCGCTGCCGATGGTGTCCTGCTCCTCGGCGCCGATCTTGCAGGAGGCGCCGACGGGGTTGAAGCCGAGCTTGACGGCGATGCGGTTCTTCCAGTTGGTCGAGGACACCGGTGAGCCGGCGTTGACCTGGGTCTGGTCCTCGTAGGGCCTGCCGTCGAGGTCGAGGTGGCCCTGCGGGACGATGACCAGCCAGCAGGAGCGGCCGCTGACGGTGCCGTCGGCCTGGGTGACCGGGGCACCGCAACCGAGCTGCGGGGCCTCGTTGGCGGTCTGCGTCTCGAAGATCTCCGAACCGGTGCCGTCCGCCTCGGTACGGGCGAAGTCGATCTCGTTGGTGGTGGAGTGGTTGAACAGCTTGTTGTTCTGGGTGCCGCTGATGATGACCGTGCCGTCGACCGCCTTGAAGGGCACCTCGCCCAGACCGTAGGGCATGGTGGAGCCGTAGGTGTCGTCGTCGCCGTAGTGGCCGGGCCTGGCCCGGTAGACGACGGCGCGAGTGTCGTCGTCGCCGTTGCCGGGCCAGTTGGAGCGGTCGGTGGTGGGTGAGGCGCCGTACTCGCACTGGGTGCGCGGCGGGCCGGGGTTGCCGGGGACGGTGCCGTCGTCGTCGCCCCAGCACTGCATGATCTGGACGAAGTCCGTGTTGAACTGGCTTCCGGCGAAGGTGGTGGGTGTGCCGCCGCTCCAGGAGACGGTGACGGCCCGGTCCGTGAGTCCCTGGGTCTGGCTCACGGTGAACTTCGTGCCGGCGAACTCGCCGCGCCCGGAGACGGTGACGGCGGAGCCGGTGGCCGATGACGTTGCGTCGGCGGGCGCCGCTCCCGCACCGGGCGCCACCGCCACGGAGACCAGCGCGCCCATGAGGGCACCCGCGGTCGCTCCCACGAGTATGCGGACGAGCTGATGTGTCCTCACTTCTGCTCCCCCTTGTCGGCCCTGGCCGTGCCGGCTCGGCGGCCGGCCAGCACGTGTGCGGTGACGGCGGGCACCAGAACCACCACGAGCAGGGTGATCCCGGCCAGGACCATCAGGGTCTGGCTGGCGCTCCAGCCGTCGTCGGCCGACAGGGAGACCGGGGAGGCGAGCACGGTCGTGGCGCCGCTGCCGCCGGTGGCGGACGCGTTGACGGCCTGACCTGTGTCCGGGTCGACGCTCGCGCCGCTCGAAGGGCCGCTCGATCCGGCCCCTCCCCCGGTGGCCGCCGTACCGCCGCTCGCCCCGGCCACGGAGCCCGAGCCACCAGTGGTGCCACCGGAGGAACCACCGCTCGAGCCGCCGCTGTTCGCGGTCGTCTGTCGGGCACCGCCGGAGCCGGTGGCGCACTGCTGCGTCGCGCCCTTCTTGTCGCAGGCGGGTGGCATGGGTGCGGTGGTGGCCAGCCGGTTGGTGCCGTCCGCACTGAAGGTGGGGTTGTTGCAGCCCTTGACGTTGATGTTCTTGGCGACCACGCCCGGAATCTTGCGGATCTGGTCGAAGCCCGCCTTGACCAGGTTGATCGGCAGCGGCGAGTAGCCGAGTTCGGGCGCCTGTTGCTGGCCCTGGCACATGAAGTAGTAGGAGAACGCGCCGAGTGTCGTGCCCTTGGCGGTGGTGAAGGTCCCCTGCACCCTCAGCGGGAGGATCATGTACGAGTAGCTGGAGAGCACGTAGGAGCGCGGATCGCTGTCGGTGTAGACGGAGTCCAGGTTCTGGGTGAGGTAGTCCGCGGAGCTCTTGTTGGTGTTGATCTTCGCCTTGAGCAGCGACACCGCGACGTTCTGCGCGGTCGGTTCGGTGTAGTAGCCGGCCGCGTTCAGCAGCTTGGCCACGGGGTAGTGCGCGTTGAGGGCGTAGGAGTAGTTGACGTACCCGATGGAGCCCTCGCCGTAGCCCTGGGAGATGTAGCCGGCCACGCCGAGGTCGCCGGACTGGGCGATCATGCCGGTGACGGTCGGGTAGTACGAGGTCTCGCCGCAGGCGTTGCTGCGGCCGACCTTGGCGCAGTACGCCTTCCACAGCGCGGCCTGCCGCTTGGCCATCCAGAGCGTGAACTGGGCCGAGGCGCCGGAGCCGTCCGAGCGGACGACGGGCACGATGGCCCGGTGCGGCAGCTTCAGGCCCGGGTTGTCCGCGCGGATCGAGGAGTCGTCCCAGTACCGCACGGCCGCGGTGAAGATCTTGGTCAGGGTGGGCTGGCTCAGCCGCAGGTTGGTGACCCGCTGACCGTTGATCGTCAGGTGGTACATGAAGGCGGTGCCGCCCGCCACGATCGGCATGTACGCGTACGACCCGGCCACCGGCCGCTCCGGGGCGGACCCGTCCGTGGGGTTGGTCTGGAAGGGGATGTCGGAGACCGCGAAGTCCGTGGTGCCGGCCAGGAACTGCTGGCGGCCGTAGGAGGAGCCCTGCGGGGTGTAGGAGATCTGCATGCCGTACTGCCGGACGTCGCGGCGCCACTGGTCGACGGCGTTGAAGGCCCAGCTGGAGCCGGCTCCGCTGATGGGGGTGTAGCTCGCGGCGGTCGCGGGAGCGGCGGCGCCGAGCAGCAGGGCCGCGGCCAGGACGAGCGCCGCGACGGCGGCTCGCGGGATGGAACGTATCCGACGGAGCATCAGTCCACCTCGGTGGGAGCGGGATTCGGGGCCAGGGGGGCGGTCGGGCCGTCGACGGCCCTGGTGGCTGCCTCAAAACGGTCCAGGTCGTACCGTGAGCGGCGGGCCGCACGCCGGGTCTGGCGGGGGCTCAGCTGTCCGGGACCGCGGCCGCCGACGACGCGGGCGAGTGAGAAGAGAAGCAGGACCAGCGCGAGCAGCACCAGCGCGGTGCCGAAGGCGCGGGTGATCATGGCCGGTTGGGGCGATCTGACGAAGGTGAACACCGCCAGCGGCAGGGACATCATCGGGCCGTGCGTGGGGTCGGCGTTGAGTGCGGCCGTCGCTCCCGCCGTGAGGAGCACCGGCGAGGTCTCGCCGATGCCGCGCGCGGTGCCCAGGATGACGGCGGTGGCGAGTCCGGAGCGTGCGGAGGGCAGCACCACGTGCCACACGGTGCGCCAGCGCGGGGCGCCCAGTGCCTCCGCGGCCTCGGTGAGAGTGCCGGGCACCAGGCGCAGTACAACGTCCGACGCCCGGATCACGATCGGCAGCATCATCACGCTGAGGGCGAGCCCGGCCGCCAGGCCCGACTTCTCGAAGCCCAGCATGAGGATCCAGCTCGCGTAGACGAAGAGGCCGGCCACGACCGACGGCAGTGCGGTCATCGCCTCCACGATGGTGCGCACGAAACGGGAGAACCGTCCCGGCACCTGGCCGAGGTAGACGGCGCAGGTGATGCCCAGCGGAATGGTGACGGTGAGGGCGATGGCGATCTGGACGAGGGTGCCGACGACGGCGTGTTTGACGCCGCCGACGGTGACCGGGTCCAGCGGACCGGCCGCTTGCATGTCCTGCGTGTAGAAGCTCGCATGCGGCAGCGCGTGCCAGCCGCGGGCCATGGTGAAGCCGATGACCAGGGCCAGGCCGGCGAAGAGCAGGGCGGCGGCGGAGCCCAGGACGACGGTCAGCAGCCGGTCGCGCACGGCGGGCGCGGCGGAGGCTCCAGCGGCCGAGGCATCCATCCACACCAGTACGGCGTAGACCACCAGGAAGATCAGGTAGGCCACGATGGTGAAGCCCAACACCCCGGAGAGCGGGGCGAGTTGGCCGAACAGCAGCCAGGCCAGGGTGAGACCGGTGGTGGCCGCGCCGCCGAGGGCGAGCAGGTCGTCGCGGCGCGCTCCGCCCAGCCGGCGGTGTTCCTCCGGCTCCGTCAGCGGCTCGGGCCGCGGTACGACGGTGGTCGTGGGACCGGGGCCGGGCGTCGGAGCCGGGGGCTTGTCCAGCGTGGTCGTCATGGGCTCAGGCCTCGCTCTGTGCGCCGGACCGGGAACGGGCCACGATCGAGGACGCGGTGAAGTTGACCACCAGGGTCAGCAGGAACAGGGCGAGCCCGGCCGCCATCAGCGCGGAGACACCGAAGGCGGAGGAGTCGCCGTAGTGCAGGGCGATCAGGGAGGACACGGAGTTCGAGCCGGTCTGCAGGATGTGCGGCTGGATGGTGAAGACCGGCGAGATGATCAGATAGACGGCGATGGTCTCGCCCAGGGCCCGGCCGAGTCCGAGCATGGTGCCGCCGATGATGCCGGCGGCCCCGTACGGCAGGACGACGCTGCGGATCATGCCGGCCCGTGTGGAGCCGAGCGCGTACGCGCCCTCGCGCTCCCCCGCCGGTGCGCGGCCGAACACCTCACGCATCACCGAGCACTGGATCGGCGCGACCATCAGCGCGACCACGATGCCCGCGACGAACGTCGAAGCGGTGTACACGCTGGCGGAGGCGAGCGGGTCGTCCTGGTGCGCGCCGTCGACGTGCAGGAACGGGATCCAGCCGAACCAGGCCGACAGCCACCGGGACAGGCCGATCACCTTGCTCTGCAGGAAGAACAGCCCCCACAGGCCGTAGACCACCGACGGTACGGCGGCCATGAGGTCGACCAGCGCGATCAGGGTGCGCCGCAGCCGGGCCGGTGCGATCTCGGAGATGTACAGCGCGGTCCCGAGGGCCAGCGGCACCGACACCACGACGGCCACCGCCGCGATCAGCAGAGTGCCGGTGAGTACGGCGGCGATGCCGAAGTCATGGGTGTCCGGTTCCCACCGCTGGGTGGTGAGGAAGGAGAATCCGGCGGTGCGCAGCGCCTGCAGGGCACGCAGCAGCAGGAACAGGCCGACGGCCGCCATGATGGCGAGCACGGCGAGGCCGGAGCCGCGCAGCGCGCCCCGGAAAATGCGGTCACCGGTGCCCCGTGCGGTGGACAGCGGCCGTGGCGTGTCCTCGCCCGGCGCGGTCAGCGGGTGGCCCAAGGTCCTTGTGCTCCTTCCTGGTTTCGGCTGTTTCGGGTACGACGGCGCCCGGGGCCGGAGCCGGCGCGGTGCCGGCTCCGGTCCTTCCGGGGGTGCTCAGTAGCTGGTGATGCTGATGCTCTTGGACTTGGCGTTCACGTGGCTGCTGCCGCCGTAGCGGATGCTGAGCGTGTGCGTGCCCTTGGAGAGCTTGGCGATGGTGATGGTGACCTTGCCGCCGCTGAGGGTGCCGCTGCCGACCTGGGTCGAGCCGTTGTAGATCCGGACGGTGCCGGTCGGGGTGGTGCCGGTGGCGCTCACCTTGACGGTGATCGCGGCGTGCTGGGTGTGGCTGACGCGGGTCGGGGCGGTGACGGTCAGCGTCGGGGTGGCCTTGACGACGGTGAAGGAGACGTTCTTGCTGGAGGCGGCATGGGCGCTGTCACCGCCGTAGCGGATGCTCAGGGTCTTGCCGCCGACCGCGCCGAGCTTGGTGGTGGCGACCCTGACGGTGGCCTTGCCCGAGGTGTTCAGGGTGGCGGAACCCACCTTGGTGGAGCCGTAGTAGGCGGCGACGGTGCCGGTCGGGACGGCGGCGTCGCTGTGGCCGACGGTCACCGCGACCGACTCTGTGGTTCCGTAGGCGGGCTTGGCCGCCGAGGCCGTGGCGGTGACGGTCGTGGCCGTCTTGACCGTCGCGGTGGCCGTGGTCGCGTCGCTGTTGCCGTTGATGTTCGCCGCGTAGACCGTGACGGTGTACGTGCCTGCGGCGAGGCCGGTCAGGCCGGCACCGGTGGTGGAGGCCGCTACGTCCTTGTAGGCGTAGCCGCCGACGGGGGCGCCGGTGCTGTCCTGCACGGTGACGCGGTAGTCGCTCACGGTGGCGCCGGCGGCGGGGGCCCACGACAGCTTCAGCGTGCCGCCGCCCGGCGTGGCGGTCACGGTCGGGGCCGCGGGGACTGCCGTGGAGAGGTTGGCATCCTCCAGGCCGCCGCGCTTGACGTGCTTGTTGGTGGGGTCGGCGACGCCGTTGTAACTGACGTTCAGGAAGCCGAACTTGGCGATCACGGACTGGGCGGCGGCGGAGTCCAGCGCCGCCGTGTGACCGGCGTCGGTCACGAAGACGTCGTAGAGGGCCTGGTTGAAGAAGACGCTGGTCGGGTCGATGGCCCGGGTGGAGACCACGTTGGAGACGTCACGGCCGAAGGTGGTGTCGGCGAAGAAGTCCGAGTTGGAGGAGAGGGTGCCGTCGCCGTTCTGGATCACCGGCGCGGTGTAGGTGCCGCTGTTCTCCTCGTCCAGCGAGCCGACGAACGCGCCGCCCGTGACGGCGGTCGAACTGCGGTCCGGCGCCGTGCCGTTGTGCTGGGCGACGAAGCTGGCGACGGAGAGCGGGACGATGTCGCCGTCGTTCTCGATGACGTTGTTCAGACGGTTCTGCTGGACCGCCTTGCCGTCGTAGTCCAGCGTGTCGACGTTGCTGCCGAGCTGGGCGTCGGTGACTCCGATGGCCTTCTGGAAGAAAGTGCGGGTGCCGGCACCGGAGTTGGGGATGAACGGGTGGATCTTCACTCCGTTGATCTCCGTCAGCGCGCCGGTGTAGATGTCGTGCAGCTGCTGCTTGGTGAGCTGGGCGAGCGCGGAGCCCTTGGCCGCGTAGTCCACGGCGTCACGGGCGAAGGGGATCGCGGTCAGCGCGGTGCCGGAGACGGCGGGCGCGCTGGTGTTGCGGGCGAAGTCGATCTGGTCCTGGATGCCGACGGTGCCGTCGCTCTGGCTCGCGGAGACCGCGTAGTTGCCGCCCGCGACCGAGTCGCTGAGGGCGAGGCGGCCGGCATTGGCGCCGTTGGGGCGCAGGAACTTCGGGCCGCTCGTCCGGGTCTGGATCTGCGAGGTCGTGGAGCCGGTGCCCGGCTCGGTGGCGTCGTAGGACGCGAGGGTGTAGCCGTCCGCGGTGACCGCGGTCGAGGCGTAGCTGGTGCCGTTGACGGTCTCACCGGCCAGCGCGTCCAGGACGTCCTGGGTGACGTCCGAGCCGACGCCGACGAGCTGGTGGGCGGTGATGCCTGCGCCCGGGTCGGCGTAGGCGGCGGTGGAGGTGAGGGCGAGCGGGGTGGCGACCGTCGCGATGACGACGGCGGTGGCCACGACCGAGATACGTCTCTTGCGCATGGGTGAACTCCTCGGAAGGCGTGCCCGCAAGGCCCACCGCATCCGGGCGGGGGCGCGCGGAGGCGGTGGACGCGGGCAGGGGAAAGCGCGGGAAAGCGGAAGACCGCGGAACTGAACGACCAGAAGGGACACCGCTGGTGCCGGTCGGACGTCCGGAGGGAGAGGAAGGTGCCTTGGCGTGCCCGCGCACGTGGGGGTCACGGCCGGGAGGAGTGAGCGCGCGTGTGAGTGTCGGTCCGACTCAGCAGCAGGCCACGGCGACGCCGGGGCAACAGCTGGCGCTGCCCACACGCATCAGATCGACGACGCGACGTCGAGTCAGCGTCGGAAAGGATGTCCGAATCACGGCGGGAACAGTAGCAGCGACCTCCACAAAGACAACACAAGTTGACGACCGTCTCGCATGTCGACACAACCCACGCGAAAAATGAGGGTTTCACCCCGGTTTACTCACGTCACTTTTGAGACAGGGGCGACCTCACAGACTGGCCGCCGCGCTACCTGCCGCTCACAGTTCCGCCGCGCACACCGACACCCCACCTCCACCAGGCAGACGCCACCGTCCACGCATTCCCTATAATTCCTATCGGATTACTAGGAATAGCTGCCCGGTCCTCCCGGCGGAGGAATACACCACGCCAACCGACAATCCTGAGGAGACCACCCACCATGGGCGTTGCCACCATGCCGACCCAACCCGCCCCGGCGTCCGACCGCATGGGGCCCGGCCGCGCCCACTGGCTGCATGTGGCCCGTGAGACGGCGGACGACCTCGCCACGGACGCGGCGGCCAGGGAGCATGCGGGCAAGGCCCCCTTCGGCGAGGTCTCCGGACTCCGTGAATCCGGACTGCTGACCCTGCTCATACCGGCCGAACTCGGCGGAGGCGGCGCGGACTGGCCCACCGCGTACGCGGTCGTCCGGGAGATCGCGTCCACCGACGCCGCGATCGCCCAACTTCTGGGCACGCACTACTTCCTGTCATGGAGCGCCCGGTCCTTCACCGAACCCGACCTCGCCACTCGGATCGAACGGCTGTCGGCAACGGAGCAGTGGTGCTGGGGAGGAGGCCTCGCCGCTCAAGGTCCCCCGCTGATCCTGACCAGGAAAGGCAGAGGCTATGTACTCGAGGGCCGGCAGAGCTACGCCACCGGAGTTCTGGTCGCCGACCGCCTCGCGGTGCGGGCCGAGCGGGCCGGCAGCCGCGAACCAGTCGCCGTCGTCGTCGCACCCGCCCATCCCGGCGTGCGGATCGACCCCGCGGAAGGCTTCGGACAGCGGCTCGCGGCCGGAGGTGACGTGGAATTCGACGCCGTACCCGTCACCGTCCACGACGTGCTCGGCTCCCTTGCCGCCGACGACGACGTACTTTCACCGTCGGCCGCTCTGGCCTCACCGATCGGGCGTCTCCTCTCCGTCCAACTCCTTCTCGGCCTCGCCGAAGGCGCACTCGCCGAAGCGCGCGAGTACAGCAGGGCGGGCCGGTCGTCCTGGCACCCTTCCTGGCCGGACGACTCTCCCCAGGATCCGCACGTACTGACCACCTACGGGGAGCTCACGATCCTCACCCGCTCCGCCGCCGCACTCAGCGATCTGGCACTGGCAGCCGTCCACGGAGGCCTGGCACGCGGCGAAGACCTCACCTACGACCAGTACGCCGACATCTCGGTTCAGGTGACGATGGCCGAGGCCGCCGCTTCCAGGGCGGCGCAGGAATCCACCAGCCGCGCCCTGGACGTCGTCGGCTCCCGCTCCGCCTCCGCACGGCTGGGCCTCGACCGCTTCTGGCGCAACGCCCGGGCCCACACCCTGCACAGGCCCGTCGCCCACCAGTTCCGCGACGCCGGGGACTATTTCCTCAACGGCGCCCATCCCCCGTTCGTACTGCCGGCCTGATCGGGAAACCAGTGACGCCGGATCAGGCGGCAAGGGCCACCGGTCGCCGACCGGGCAAGGCCCGAGCTTTTGCACGGTACGGGCCTGATCAGGTCGAGTGCGCGGTCGGGACGGAGGGTCGTCCACCGCCCATGCTACTTGCACCGTGCGGGACCGGAGCCACGACTCTAATCAGTCGGTGACCCCGGCCAGGCGCTCAGGACACAGGGTTGACATCCCAGTCGGTGTTGTCGTCTGAGACGTCAACCGAACGCCCTACTTGGCCGCCCGGTCCTTCCAGCAGCGTCTCGAAGGTGATGTGGTCCTTGAAGCAGAGCGTTGAGTACTTCGCCAGGCAGGCCTGGAACACGGCCACGTTCCTCAGCCGGTAGCGAGCCCCGCTCATCTCGAGCGGCGTACCCGTTCCTTCGATGCTTTCGAACCCTGCACCGTAGAGGATGTCACCCCAGGTGGTGGTGCTGCCTTGCAGGTAAGTCGCTGTCGGGGCCGCGAGGGTTCCGTCCGGCAGGGTGCAGCGGTTGATCGTCAGCGTGAGGTCGGCCGCGTGCGTGCCAAAGGCAGCGTTGTCCACCTCGTAGTGCAACACCTCGGAGGAACAACTGCTTGTGGCGTGGGCGGTACAGGTCAGCAAACCGGTTACGCCCATGGTCATGGCAACGAGTGCAGATCCGACCTTGAGCTTTCGTAACTTCACTTTCCCCCATCTCCGCGGGGCGGGTGCCGCGATGCCGCACTGCATCCCCGTCGTCTGTTGAGCGGTTCTGGACTCATGGTGCGAAAGGGCGCAAGCGGGGATGGCATGTTCACGCAATTCATGCAAAGAACAGACAATCGGGTCACTTCATCACCACATTGCCCATTGTTGATCAAGTATCTCTTTGGTTCCGTCGGCGTCGTCACTCGACGCTGTTGACCAGGGGATTGTTGTGCCACCTGTCCGCAGCGTGGGTCATCAGAGGCGGCGACAGCACGTCGCTGCAGAAAAGATCTACGTGCTGGACAGCTGATGAGGCTCCTTCAAATGGAGAATCCCCGGCATCGCTCTTCGTCTTCACTTGGTTGCGGGCGCGCCCAAGAAGCGGTCCGCCTGATGGACCGCAAGAATCGGGGACTTCGCGGACAGTCAGCGGACAGTCAATGGCGGCCGTAGCCGGGCTGCGGGCAGCATTCTCCGATCACTTCTCCGCGGCTGTCGATGCGGCGAGAGGTCGTACGCTGGGTTGCTCACCCGTCCGGCTTCGGCCTGTCGCCCTGCTGCGCGATAAGGCATCCTCATGCCCATGCGAACGGGGGACACACGTGGTGACGGCGGCAACAGCAGGCGTGGACGCTACAGAGCATGGGCCCTGGTTGCGGGAGCTGTCGCGACTGTCGGACTGGTCTTGGCGAAGTCGGCTCAGCGGGGCGGCGGAGCGAGCGCCGAACACATCCTGGGGATCGCCGGCACCGCCGTGGGCCTCGTCGTCGGCGTGGCGTCGCTGTACATTTCGTGGCTCGGCTACCGGGCCGATCGGCGCGAACACGCCGACAGCCTCGGCCTGACGGCCATGACCGACGAACTGGCGTTGGCGGTGCGCACCCAGTGGCAGGCGGAGGCGAGAGTCCGGCGCCTCGATGAACCGTACGCACTGCCGGTCCCTTGGCGGCCCGCCCGTGCCGATCTGGTCGACCCCTGGGACATTCTCGTACGTACGTCCACCGGGGCGCCCGCCGACCAGACCGCACTGCCGCCCGCCTGGACATCCGGCCCCGAGGGCCTGGCCGGCAGCGACGGCGAGATCGTTGAGGTCTTCACCGCCCGCGTACCGGGCAGACGCCTGCTGATCCTCGGTGAGCCGGGCGCGGGCAAGACGATGCTGCTCGTACGCCTCCTGCTGGGTCTGCTCCAGTCGCGCGAGGCGGGCTCGGCGGTCCCGGTCATCTTCCCGCTGGCCTCCTGGGATCCCGACCGCCGGGAACTCGACGCATGGCTGGCCGATCGTCTCGCGACCGACTACCCGGGCCTTGCCGCGCCAGTTCCCGCTCCGGCCACAGGCGGAGTTGGGCAGGTAACGTCGCGTGCCCGAGCTCTGCTGGACCGGCGCCTGATCATTCCCCTGCTCGACGGACTGGACGAACTGCCCGCGCACACCCGAGCTGTGGCCCTGGACGCCGTGAACCGCGCACTGCCTCCGGGCACCCCCCTTGTGCTGGCCAGCCGCACCGCCGAGTACCGGGACGCCGTCGATCCGCCCGCTGACGCAGGCGTTCCCGTGCGCCTCAGCGGGGCAGCCGGCATCGAACTCGATGCCGTGGCTCCTGAGGAGGCCGCCGCCTACCTGCGCCGCGACGCCGGCGGAGAGGGTACCCCTTCCGCCGAGCGGTGGCGGCCCGTGCTCGACCTCCTGCCCACCGATACCCCCGTCGGCCAGGCCCTGCAGACGCCCCTGACACTGTTCCTGGCCCGAACGATCTACAACCCGCGTCCCGGCGAGCGCCTCACGGCGTTACCCGACCCGGCCGAACTGTGCGACACCACCCGCTTCCCCACCGCCACAGCCATCCGCGCCCGGCTCTTCGACGGTTTCATCCCCGCCGCCTACCGCCCCCTTCCCGGCCACCAGGTGCGGTGGACCAGCCGCCAGGCCCAGCAGACGCTCACCTTCCTGGCCCGGCACTTGGAGGTCGATCTGCACGGCGGAGCCGACCTCGCCTGGTGGCAACTGCGGCTGGCCGTGCCCAGAACCACGCGACGGCTGCTGTCGGGCGCGGTCCTGGGTGCGGCGATGTTCCTGCTGACGCTCCTGGGCACAGGCCTTGCCCTTCTGGGACTTCTTACCGGGGGCAGCCTCGGGCAACTCGTGGCGCTGTTCTGCTCCGCGCCCAGTGTCACGCTCCTGTTCGGGGACTGGGACGGTGGCCTGCTGGGGCCCCCGCTCTGGATGTTGGCCATGTTGGCCGCCTACCTGCCCGCGGGATGGCTGCTCAGCCACGTGTTCCGGCTGCGAGAACGAAACACACCCACAGCTCGGGGCCACTGGTCCTGGAACCGCAGCCCCCTCCTTCTCGGGCTCGGGACCTCCCTCCTCGTCGGCACAGCCCTCGACGTCCTCCTCGACAGGGTGGCCGGCGTCGGCTGGGGTGCCGTGGCCGGACTTGTCTGCTGGCTGGTCACGTCATGGAGCGCCGCCCCAGCCGACCTCTCCTCGGTCACAAGCCCGGAGGAACTGCTCCTCCAGGACCGCAGGGCTTGCCTGGGTTTCGTACGCACCGGCGCCCTCCTCGGACTCCTGGCCGGACTCCTCCTGGGCACCCTGCTGGGGTATCTGAACGGTGACCTGCGCGACGGCGATCCCGTCAGCAGACTGATCGAGAGCACTGTGATCGGCTGCAGCATCGGCTTCTGGAGCGGACTCGTGCTCGGTCTGGCCGCCGCTCTCCACCGCACCGCCTGGGGCGATTTCACCCTGAGCCGTCTCTACCTGGCCGCCCGGTATCACGGGGCTCTGCCACGCCACCTCATGACGTTCCTCACCGACGCCCACCAGGTGCGGGGCGTCCTGCGGCAGGTCGGACCCATCTACCAGTTCCGCCACATCGACCTGCAACGCCGTCTCGCCCGCCACCCCGAAGCGCCGCCGCCACCGGCCCCGCCCTCGGCGACACGTCCAGAAGACGCAGAGGGACGACCGTTGACGTAGCGGGCGCCTCACGCCGGCGACACTCGCAGGCGGGCATGACTCGGGCGCGTCCGTCATGCCAGGCCGAGCGGTCCGCCCAACGCCCTTTCGGGCGCTGCGAGAAGATCCGGGTCCGGCTCGTATGGAACGCGCCCGGAATGCATCTCGCCCCCCCCTGGCAATCGGCACCGCCGTCGGGCTGATCTTCCTCGTCGAGCGCCCGGACAGGACCATGTCCGCGTCGCTGGCCATCGGCACTCGTATGCGTCCGCTCTACATGGGGTTCGGCAGCTCGAACCGCTTTGATCGTGGACGTCGCCATCGCCGTCGGCGCCGGCCTTTTCGTCAAGCTCGTCTCCGCCCTGCTCGTCACCTTCGGCGCCTTCATGCCGCTGCGCGGCGGAGACGCGGAGGCGGACGGCCGACGAGGGCGGCAAGACCGTCACAGGATTCTGGCCCGCGTTGATGACCGCCTTCATCAACGAGTGCGGCGACCTGACGCAGATCAACCAGCGCGGCACGACGCCCGGCGGCCGGTGTCATCCTCCGGCACTACTGGAGCGCAAGGAATTGGCCAAGGCTTCTCAAAATCGACCCACAGGGATCTATTAGGCAAGGCTTGCCTCATCTAGTTTCAGGAGGTACTTCTCCGCTCATCCAACTGGAGTCCCCCCTAATGTCCAGTTCCCAGGTAGCCCTGCTCGGCGCCATCGCAGGGTTCACCATCTACCTCGGCCTGCCCCTCGGCCGACTGCGCAACCCGAGCCCCCGGCTGCGCGCAGGTCTGAACGCCGTCGCCATCGGCATCCTGATCTTCCTGGTCTGGGACGTCCTGACTCACGCCTGGGAGCCGGTCGACGAGGCGCTGGGCAAGCACGACTGGGGCACCGTGGCCTCCGGGGGCCTCACCCTCGCCGTGGGCCTCGGAGTCGGGCTGATGAGCCTGGTGTACTACGACGGCTGGATCGCCCGCCGTGCCGCCTCCGCAGCGCGGCCCGTCGGCCCCGGTGCTGCCGCCTCCGCCGAGCTCGCCCCCAGGGTCCGCAGCCAGGCGGGCTCGCTCGCGCTGATGATCGCCACCGGCATCGGCCTGCACAACTTCGCCGAGGGCCTGGCCATCGGCAACTCCGCAGCCCAGGGCGAACTCT
Source organism: Streptomyces sp. NPDC001137 (assembly GCF_040298885.1). NCBI lineage: Bacteria > Bacillati > Actinomycetota > Actinomycetes > Kitasatosporales > Streptomycetaceae > Streptomyces > Streptomyces sp. NPDC001137. The sequence continues at coordinate 155,518 of NZ_JBEPBA010000009.1, read as the reverse complement.
CCCTGGCCGTACTCCTCATCATCGGCTTCGGCCTGCACAACGCCACCGAAGGGTTCGGCATCGTCGCCCCACTGGCCGCCGAGGGTGAACGCCCCTCCTGGGCCACGCTGCTGCTGCTCGGCCTGATCGGCGGCGGCCCGACCTTCCTCGGCACCGTGGTCGGCCAGCACCTGGTCAACGACACCGTGTCGATCGCCTTCCTGGGGCTGGCCGCGGGGTCGATCCTCTACGTCGTCATCGAGCTGCTGGCCGTCGCCCGCAAGGCCGCGCTGAAGACCCTGACCACCTGGTGCATCCTGCTGGGCCTCGTCCTCGGCTTCGCCACCGACGCCATCGTCACCGCCGCCGGGGCCTGAGGCTCCCGTACCGTCTCCCGTCAGCTGCCCGCGAGAAGAGTCGCGGGCAGCTGACGTGCGTATTCCCTGTGAAGTTCTGAGCGTTGAACCAACGGCCGGGGGATGCGGACCACTGGTGTACGCGTGGCGCGCCCTCGCCGGCGCGAGCGGAGTGCTTCGCCTTGCGTGGCCGTCGGCCCCGAACTGAGCACGCGGTGACACCATGCACGCGTTCCTGTTACGCACCGCCCGGCCCTGCCTGGGCGGTCAGAGTGAGCGAGCCGTCGCCAGTGTGTGGCGTGTCGGCGCGATGGGCACCTCGATGGTTCGTACCTGCACCTCGTACGGGCCCGCGGCAGTGAAGAGGGCCTGCAGCCGCGCCGGCCGAACACGCCGGGCCCATCAGGTAACACCGGCAAGCCGAACACCTCCGTCAGCGGCTAGGACCCGCCCGTGCCGATCTTGTTACAGGCCCTCAGCTGCCGAGCGAGCCGATGAAGCCGTCCAGCCGGGAGACGACTTGCCGCAGAACCTCAACCGATCCTGCGGCATCGCCGGCAAGCTCCAAGCCATGGTCCGCCGAGGGCACTTCCAGGACATCGTGTCGCAGGGACGCAGCAATTCGTGAATCCCAGAGCTTGTCGGCGCTTCCGCCGATGAGGAGGGTCGGCTCCGTAGTTCGCTGGAGAGCCGCGGCAACGTGGTCGATGGTCAGCACCGGGGTGAGCCAGGCTGCCGGGATGTTCCTGTCGGCTGTGATGCCACAGGCGAGAGAGCCCAGGGACTTGCCGACGACAAGCCGACAAGCCCCCGCCTCGGCTTCGATGGCCCCGGCGACCTGCCGTTCCACCCATGCGATCCGGTCGTCCACCGTGAACTGCGCGAACCCATCGGGGATCTGCCACCACAGCTCCTGGACCGTCCAGCCGTGCTGGAGCAGGACGCTCCGGGCGAAGTGCAGCAGCGGCCGGGCAGGAGAGTAACCGACACCTGGGACGACCACCGCGACACGATCTCGGCCTCCGTCGAAACGGGTGGGCATGGCGAAGGGCACGGGATCAGACATGGCCGCAGAATACTCGTCAGCTGATCACGTGACTCCCGGTGCGCGAACGCCACCACGGCCACCACCTGGGGAATTACGTGACCATAAACCGGGGTAAGTACGTGGCCGCCGAGTGACCAGCTCACCCTGCCATCTCGGCGCTCTTCGTCGGCATTTGCTCCTACGGTGAGGCGCCGGCGGGCCCAGCGCAGCATCTCCTGGTCCACCCGAGGGCGGCCGGTGCGGGCCAGGGCGGTGCGGACCGCTTCCAGATGCGGAAACAGCCTCTCGGTCAAGCCCTCACGCGTCAGCCAGGATCCCGGCGACATGACTGCATGTCACCGACGCATGCCAGCATGACCGTCCCCATGGAAGGCGTGCGAGGACTCCAATGGCGCCGCCCCGGCCAACCGGGAATCAGGCCGCGACGAGTTCCCTCTCGCGTTCCGGCATCTTGACGTCGGGCTTCTTGTTCGGCAGCGAGAGGCGGAAGACCTTGCGCCATGCGGAGAACACCTGCTTGGGCAGCGGCCCGGTGACGTACTCCAGCTCGTACTTCTCGAACAGCGCGCGCACCTTCACCGCGACCTCGGCGTACCGGTTGCTCGGCAGGTCCGGGAAGAGGTGGTGCTCGATCTGGTGCGAGAGGTTGCCGGTCATGAAGTGCATGGCCTTGCTGCCGCTGATGTTCGCCGAGCCCATCATCTGGCGCAGGTACCACTGGCCGCGCGTCTCGCCCTTGATCGACCGGCGCTCGAAGACCTGCACGCCCTCGGGGAAGTGCCCGCACATGATCACCGAGTGGGACCAGAGGTTGCGGACCAGGTTCGCGGTGAACGTGGCGGCCAGCGTGGGCAGGAACGACGGGCCCGACAGCAGCGGGTGGATCACGTAGTCCTTGAGCACCTGCTTGTGGATCTTGCGGCCCACGGCCTTGGCCCGCGCGCGGAACTCCGGGTTGTTGCGGCGGCGCTTGTGCAGGTTCTTGCCGAGCTCCAGGTCGTACGCGGCGATGCCGTACTCGAAGAAGCAGGCGTTGAGGAAGTTCCACAGCGGCTGGCCGAGGTGGAACGGCTGCCACTTCTGGTCCTCGTCGACGCGCATGATGCCGTAGCCGAGGTCGTTGTCCTTGCCGATCACGTTGGTGTACGTGTGGTGCAGCTCGTTGTGCGAGTGCTTCCACTGGTCGGCCGGCGAGACGTGATCCCATTCCCAGGTGGTGGAGTGGATCTTCGGGTCCCGCATCCAGTCCCACTGGCCGTGCAGGATGTTGTGGCCGATCTCCATGTTGTCCATGATCTTCGCCACGGAGAGGCCGGCGGTGCCGATCAGCCACGCGGGCGGGAACATCGAGAACAGCAGGACGCCCCTGCTGACCAGCTCCAGCTTGCGCTGCGCGGCGATGACTTTACGGATGTAGGCGGCGTCTTTCTCGCCGCGGCCGGCGATCACCTCGTCGCGGATCGCGTCCAGCTCGCGGCCGAGCTCCTCGATCTGCTCCGCGGTCAGGTGGGCTGTGGGGTCGATGGCGGTCAAGGTGCTCCTACCGTTCGATGTCGCAGGGGCCCGCGGCGGCGGACACGCAGGTCTGGATGAGGACGCCCGGCTCGGCCTCGGTGATCTCGCCGGTGCGCAGGTCGCGGACGGCGCCCGCCTTGAGCGGCGTGACGCAGCCGAAGCAGATGCCCATACGGCACCCGGAGGGCATGAGCACGCCGGCCTCCTCGCCGATGTCCAGCAACGGTGTGGCGCCGTCCGCGGCGACGGTCTTGCCGGTGGTACTGAACGTGACCTCGCCGCCGTCGCCGGTGGCGACGATGCTGGGGCGGAAGCGTTCGGTGTGCAGGCGCTCTGGGACGCCGTGCTCGCTCCAGTGCTTCTCGGCGGCGTCGAGCAGGCCTGCGGGCCCGCAGGCCCAGGTCTCGCGCTCGGCCCAGTCGGGCACGAGTTCGTCGAGACGGGCGATGTCGAGCATGCCGTCCGTGTCGGTGTGCACCTCGGTGAGCCGCAGTTTCTTGTCCGCGACCAGGTCGTGCAGTTCGCTGCGGAAGATCACGTCTTGCGGCTGTGGCGCGCTGTGGACCATGACGACGTCGTCGAACTCGGTGTCGCGCAGCATGCCCATCACGGGCGTGATGCCGCTGCCGGCCGTCAGGTAGAGCACTTTGGCGGGCTTGGTCTGCGGCAGCACGAAGTCACCGGTCGGCTGGTCGAGCTGGATCAGCGTGCCCGGTTTCGCCCTGCGGACCAGATGGTTGCTGACCTTGCCGTCCGGGATCGCCTTCACAGTGATCGTGACGCGGCCGTCCGGGCGGTCTGTCGGCGAGGTGAGGGAGTAGGCACGCCACAGGCGCACCCCGTCGACGTCGACCCCGATCCGCACGTACTGACCGGCCGTGTGGCCGCGCCAGCCCCGTCCCGGTCTGATCACGATGGTCGCGGCGTCACCCGTCTCGGGGTGGACGGCCTCGATGCGCCCGCGCAGGTCAGCGCCCGCGCGTAGCGGGCTGATCAGGTCGAGGTAGTCCGACGGCAGCAGCGGCGTCGTGACCATCTCGAGCAGTTTCCACGCCCGGCTCCGGAGGGCTGTACTCGTCATGATTCCAGCTTGCTGTGCCTCAAGGCGTAAAGTCCTGACCGCAGGACGTGAATCTGGTCGGTTGAATTGTTCGCAGGGAACAAAAACGTGAGCCATGCAATGCGGAGGGTCAGCGAGCTGGCCCTGGATGAGACGACGGTCACCGCGCTTCGGGCCGCGCTGAAGACCACCGCCGACGAGGTCGTCCAGGCGATCATCGACGAGGTCCCTTCGTACGCCAACGCCCTTTCGGGCAGCATGGGCGGCACCATCCGCCGCGCCGTCCGCACCGCTCTGGGGCACTACCTGGACCTCGCGAGCGGGAACGCCACGGGCGGTGACGCCGGTGACGCGGCCTATGAGCTGGGCCGCGGCGAGGTGCGCGACGGCCGTTCGATGGACGCCCTGCTCAGCGCCTACCGTGTCGGCGCCCGCGTGGCCTGGCGGTGCCTGGCAGCGGGTGCCGTACCGGCAGGTCTGCCCGCCGCCGAGGTCGCCAAGTTCGCCGAGCTGACCTTCGCCTACATCGACGAGCTCTCCGCGGCGAGCGCCGCGGGGCACGCCGACGAACTGGCCGCCCGGGGCAGGGCCCAGGAGCGCCACCTGGAACAGCTGGCCCGCGACATCCTCGCCGGGGCGAGCCCGGACGAGCTGTCGGCCTCTGCTCAACGGGCCGGATGGCAGCCCCCGGTTTCGCTGACCGCGGTCCTGCTGCCCGCCGACCAGGCCCGGCCTGCCTACCGCGCGCTCGACCCGAGCACCCTCGTCCTCGACGATCTGCCGGACGCCACCGGTGTGCTGCTCGTGCCCGATGCCGACCGATCACACCTCCTGCGGCAGCTGATCGACCGCAGGGCCGTGGTCGGCCCGCCCCGGCCATGGACACGTGCGTCCGCCTCGTACGCACGCGCCGCACGCGCCCGCTCCCTCTCCTGCGACATCCGCGACACGGAGGACCACCTGCCCGAGCTGGTGCTGAGCGCCGACGCGGACGCGTTCGCAGACCTGCGTGCCCGAGCCCTCGCACCTCTGCGGACCCTGCCCGACGCGACCGCACGGCGGCTGGAGAAGACACTGCGGGCATGGCTGCTGCACCAGGGCAGACGGGACGAGGTGGCAGCGGCGCTGTTCATCCATCCCCAGACAGTCCGGTACAGGATGTCGCAGCTGCGGGAACTGTTTCCCGATCTCGCATCACCACACCGCATCCTTGAACTGACACTGGCCGTCGGCCTCCCGGTCAGCTGACGCATGCTTGGACCGTCCACGACCACGTCTGCGCGAGGCCCCGGAACCGTACCTCGTTCCTACCGGCACACCGCCTCATGCCGAAGGAATACGAAACTCGAATTCGGGACGGTCCCACGGCACGGCGGGCGGGTTCGCGAACACGGTTCCGGTCCGCACCGCACCGACGCGGTGGTAGAAGTTCTCGGCGGGAAGATGCGACACGACCCTGAGACGGTCGAGCCCGGCGGCACGGGCCTCGGACTCCATGTGCGCGACGAGCTGTCGTCCAATACCCCGCCCCTGCACGTCGTCTGCGACGAACAGCAGGTCGAGCTCCGGTGGATCGAGGACGAGCGAGTAGAACCCGAGGACCCGACCTCCGGGCTCGTCGGCGCCGACGGCCACGAAGGCGCGGTGGGCTTCGATGTAGTCAGGACCGACCCGGTAGCCCGCGACTGCGGCCGCGTACTCACCCTCGTAAGCGCCTGAACCACGCACGAGCCGTGTGAGCCGTTTGGCATCCCGCGCGACAGCCCTCCGTATCGTGATCGGCTGACTGACCGGGGAAGTGCGTGAACCCATCCGGAGAGTATTTCGCACCCGGAAGCACCTTCCCGCGGCGGGTCGGCTCCTCGCACAGGGCGCTCTGACGCCGCCTCCGAAAACCGCTCGCCCAGGTCCCGATCGGCGCCGTCCCCGTCCCGGCCGCCGAGACCAGTCACTCCAAAGCATTCGATGCAAAGATTCCATTGCAAGCACTCCTTTGCATCGTTATCTTTGTAAGCATGAACGAGCCCCAGGACTCCCCCGTCCGCAATCTCGATGCCCGATCCCTGCGCGGGCTCGCGCACCCACTGCGCATGCAACTGCTGGACGCCCTGCGCTTCGGTGGCCCGGCCACCGCGTCTCAACTCGCCGAAAAGCTGGGCGAGTCAAGCGGTGCGACCAGCTACCACCTGCGACAGCTCGCCGCTCACGGCTTCATCGAGGACGCCCCCGAGCGCGGCAAGGGCAGGGAACGGTGGTGGAAGGCGGTCCACAAGGGCCTGCGCTTCGACGACGAACTGCTCACGAACTCCAACCCGGACGTGCGCGGGGCTGCCGACCTGTACCTGCACGAGGTCGCCACCGCCCAGACCCGGGAGCTGTCGACCTGGCTCGGCAACCGCCAGGCATGGCCGGAGGAATGGAACCGCACCTGGGACATGAGCAGCGACACCCTGCGGCTGACGCCCGAACTCACCCGGGAACTCGTCGAGAAGATGCACGCGCTCGTCGACACCTACCGCGACCGGGCCGCCGACGAGGACGACTCCAACACCGCCCAGGTACGCATCCACACACACGCATTCCCCCTCACCACGGAATGAAAGGCCACAGCCCCATGCACCCCGAGACCCACCTCGCCCTGCACGACGCCCGCGCCGCGGAACTCCGCGCCGAGGCAGACGCGTACCGTCTCGCCGCCACGGCTCGGCACCCCCAAGACCTCCGCACCCGTCTCGGCTGGACCCTCGTGGAACTCGGCCTGCGGCTGGCCGCCGCCCCCAAGACGGCAGCCGCGATTCCTTAGCGCCGTTCGCCAACGCCGCCTCCGGGGAACCTGACCGCAAGCATGGGGAATTGACTGACGCCAAACCCACCTGAGGCGGGGAATTCAGCTCGGGGATCGCTTGGCCGTGCTCAAGGGAGAGATCATCATGTGGGAATGTCTGAGAACTCATCCTCTGCGGCACCGACTGTGCTGCGACTTGCCCAGTACACGAAGGCGGACCAGGAGGAGATCCTCGGCAAGAGCGATGACCCCTTCGGTGTCGCCTGGACAGGTCTGACCTGGCGGCCGAAGGAAGATCACTTCGGCATCCGACGCGACGCCCGGCTTGTGGCACACACCGGCCTGCTACGACTGCCTGTCGCGATCGGCGCCACCGAGACAGAGGTGGTGGGGGTCGGCGGAGTCGCCGTCGCACCCGACATGCAAGGCCAAGGCCTGGCTCGGCTCGTCGTCACAGCTGCCCTGGAACACGCCCGGACCATGGGTCCCCAGTACGCACTCCTGTTCTGCCGGCCTCCCCTCATGCCGCTCTACCAGCGCCTCGGGTGGCACCCGCTCGACACGGACGTACTCGTCGAACAACCCGAAGGCCGACTGGCGACCATGCCGCTGCGGACCATGGTGACGCCCCTGCGCGACGACGTCCGCTGGCCATCGGGACCAGTGCGGCTGTTCTCGCTCCCCATGTGACGGTGTACCAGCGCGGCAGCCCGCGCGTAAGGGCCGTCATAGACGGCAGTTTCCCGGGTTTCGCCCCGGTGACAGGCGGCGGGCATGGGCATCCCGTAATCGCCGACGGGGGGATCTGCCGGGCCCGCGATCTCCCCGCCCCGTGGCCCGCGCGACAGAAGTAACCGATTCCCTGAACACACGCGCGGGCTGGAGTTAACCTCGTCTTCCACTCGCGTGAACTGACGTGCGTCGAACGTGACTTCGGGGGATTTCTTGTTAGGAGAGCGGCCGGTGCCGGCGGACGATGCGGCTGCCGCGCTGCGGCAGACCGGTGCCTCCCCACTGCGGGTCGGCGACCCAAGGCGCGTCGGCCCCTACGCGCCGATGGCGTTGCTCGGCAGTGGTGGCATGGGACGGGTCTTTCTGGCCCGCCCCATGGACGACAGCCCCGGTCTGGTCGCGGTGAAGGTGATCAGGCCTGAATACTCCGAGGATCCCAGGTTCCGGCGCCGGTTCGAACGGGAGGCGTCGGTGCACGCCCGTCTTCGTACACCGCACGCTGCACGACTGTCCGGCACGGGCTTCGACGACGAACTGCTGTGGATGGCCACCGAGTACCTCCCCGGCTTCGATCTGGCGGAAGCCGTACAGGAGGACGGCGCCCTGGAGCCCGCCGCGGTCTGGCGGCTGGTGGCAGAGCTGGGGCAGGCACTCGCAGACCTCACCGACGAGGGAATCGTCCACCGGGACCTGAAGCCGTCCAACGTACTGCTGTCCGTCCGGGGCGCGCACGTGATCGACTTCGGTATTGCGAAGGCCGCGGACGCGAGTGCGATCACCGGTACCGGAAACCGAGTGGGGACTCCCGCCTACATGTCGCCCGAGCATCTGAGGGAGGGACGGTCCGGCACGGCGTCGGACGTGTTCTCGCTGGCCGGGACGCTGGTCTACGCGGCAACAGGGCGGGCGCCGTTCGGCGACGGGACCGGCGTCGACGTGATGCACCGGGTGGCGTTCGAGGACCCCCGTCCCGAGGTGATCGGTCAGATCTCGACGGCGGACGCGGAGCTCGGTTCGCTGCTGACCGCCTGCCTGGCCAAGGAGCCCGAGCGGCGGCCCACCCCACAGGAGCTCATCGACGCGGCCGGAGCGCGCGCCGTCCTGTCCAGCTGGCCGGAGCCATTGGGCGGCAAGGTGCTGGCCCGGCAGCGGGCATACGAGGCGCTGCACCGCGTGCCTGTCGCAGGCATGCCCCGTTCAGGGTCTCCGGGTGATCTGCCGCCGGTCCCGTCCGCGCAGGCGCCCGAGCCTGCTCCACCTGTCGTGGAGCCGCCGGTCAAGGCCGAGGGCGGCCCGGCGAGAGCCCCTGCCCAGGCGCGGAGAAAGCAGTGGCTGATCGCCGTCGCAACCATCTCGGCCTGCGCCATTGTCGCTGTGGCCTTACTGCTCACACGCCAGAGCCCTCCCTCCACCGACTCCGCGAGAGGCGGTGTCACAAAGGCCGTCGGCACCGCGCCCGGTGGCGGCTCCAGCGCCCAGGTCTCCCCCAGCACGAACGGACAGCCCCGCCCGAACGTCGACGGCGTCGCGGTCAAAGAGCGTGAGAGCAAGACCGGCTCAGCCCTGCGGCCCGGCGCGTCAGGCTCAGCCGACGGCCGGCACGACGTCGACGCCTCTGCTCCGGGTGCCACGCCGGACACCTCCCTCTCCCCCGTACCGTCCGCCGACAGCCCGTCCGCCGGCGCCGACCCCGCTCCCTGGCTCTCCGACTGCACGTATTACTCCGGCAACGGACGCACACGCCTTGGCGACAGCGGCAAACGCGTAGAGCAGGTTCAGTGCATGCTCACCAAGCGCGGGTACAGCGTGGGAAGCACCGGCGTGGACGGCGAGTTCGGATCCGACACGGAAACCGCAGTCCGGACCTTCCAGACCGACCGCGGGCTGAAAGCCGACGGCATCGTGGCACACGACACATGGGGCGCGCTGCGCAGCACAACTTGACGCTCCGTCGGCTCGCTCGCCGGAATCGTTCCGCAGATCATGCCGTCCGCGCAGCTCAAACAGCCAACCGAGACGAGACCGCCGTCGCCCGCGGTCGGGGTTAGGTGCGGGCGGATGAAGAACCGGTGGGCGGCCCCGGTCCGGAGCCGCCCACGGGTTCGGGCCCTCGTCAGTTCCAGGGAGCCGCGGTGAGCCAGCTGGTGTCCTGGGCCCATGACGTCGTGGAGTCCCAGGCGTTGGTACCGCCGTTGCTGGCTATGTAGACCGTGTAGTTGTAGTGGCGGAGGTACTTCGTCGGGAAGTTGACGGACTGGAACGAGGTGCCGACGCCGCTGTTACCCGTGGTGGGGCAGAAGGTGGCGTCCTTGGCGAACGCGCTGCCGCCGTCGTCGAAGTTCAGGTTGAGCTGGTAGTTGTAGTGGCGCAGGAACTGGCCGGGCTTGTCGACGGACTCGAAGGACAGGCAGGAGGTGTTGGCCAGTCCGGCGCGGACGATCCAGGTGGCGTCGGCCTTGTCGGTGGCGGAGCTGGCTGAGGTGATGTTGGAGATGACGACCTTGGAGTCGGCGTCGTTGTGGCGCAGGTAGTGCGAGGTGCAGCAGGGCGAGGTGGTGGCCTTGAGAGAGATCCGGGAGCCGGGGGTGAGGGTTCCGGTGCTGGTCGAGCCGCTGCTGTAGCCGGCGGCGGTGATGTTGGCCTGGACGGCGTTCTCGGTGGCGTCCGAGGGGTAGCCCTGGGTCATGACGCCTTCGTAGAAGGTGCCCTGGGCCCACTTGCTGTTGTCACCGCCGATGCCGAGGATGATCGCGCCTTCCTTGTGCATCGGGTTGTAGCCGGAGACGGTGGGGCGTATTCCGTTGTAGAAGGTGGACAGGCCGCCCGACTGGGCGTCGCCGCCGCGCAGGGCCCACTGGTTCGCACCGCCCTTGAGCATGGCGGTCAGGAACCGGTGGTCGACGCTCGGGTCATTGGCGTTGAATCCGCGGTTGACCCCGGAGAACAGGCCGTTCTCCAGGTCGGCCATGACCCAGGGGCCGTTGTCGCTGCCCCAGCCCCATGCCTTGCTGTTGCCGAAGTAGAGGGCCTCCATGTGGCCGTTGCCGGTGTCCAGGTTGTTGGTCTCGGCGTTGCCGTAGTCGAAGCAGCAGCCGCCGTTGAAGTGCTTGCCGTTGAAGATCGCGTACATGCCCTCGGGCTGGTCGCCGGTGGCGATGCCGTTGGTGTTGTTGTTGCGGTAGCCGGTGCCGGGGGCGATGTAGACGCCGTACGCCTTGTGTCCGGCGACGGTGACCGGCGCCTCGACGGCGTTGGCGAGGTTGTCCGGACCGCCGGCGGCTCCCCCTCCGGGTGCCTGGGTGAGGTTGTTGCCCTTGGGGGACTGGTCGTAGATGACGGTGATGACGCAGCTGGTGTTCGCGCAGAAGGAGTCCTGCGCGGCGGCGTCGGCGACACCGCCGGCGGTCAGCAGGCCGATGTCCTTGGTCGCGTTGTCGGAGGCGCGCCTGACCTGGTACAGCGGGCCGTTGTACGTCCCGTACAGGGCGCGGGTGGTGCTGTGCGCGGCGACGCAGGGGGTGTTGCCGGCGGCGTAGATGTCGCACGGCCCCTGGGTGGCGGCCTGCGAGGGGGCGGCCGTCGCGGTGAGCAGGCCGGCGGCGAGCGCGGCGGTGGCACCGGCCGCGAGAAGCGCGCGTCTGACGCTGCGTATCCACGGTGGCTTGATCATGAAGGACTCCTTCGCGAGGTGGGTTGTGAGGTGAGGCGTCGACGAACCCGTGGTGACCGGCTGTGTGACGGCGCGGGTTGCGTTGACGCTCCGGGGCCGGTGCGGCTTCAGCCGTCTTCGGCACCGCCCCGGAGGCTGGTTGATCGTCGGATCCAGGGAGCGACGGGTGGCGGCGCAATGGGCGATCCCGTCATGGGGGCTTGAGAGAGAAGCTGGGATTCATCTCCCCTGCCCACCCCTTACGACATCGCCGTCGCCGTCGCCGGGAGGGAGATGTCGGTGTCGGGTCAGCTCGTCACACGGAAGGTGGCGTCGCCGCGACCCGTCTCGGTGGTGATCGGGTCGAGCTTCAGGTAGTAGGCGTAGTGGCGGATGTAGCGGTCGGGGAAGTTGTACGACTGGAACGACGACCAGGTGGAGTCGGCGAGCCCGGCGACCTTGCGGAAGGTGGCGTCCGCGGCGAACTGGCTGCTGCCGTCGTAGAGGGCCAGCTGGAAGTCGTAGTTGGCGTGCCGCAGGAAGTAGCCGGGGTGGTTCACCGACTCGAAGGAGACGGTGCCAGTGCCCGCGAGGCCGGGCCGCAGCCGGAACTGGGAGTCCTCGACGGGGCTGACGTTCGGGTCGATGCGCACGTCGAAGTTGATCTGGCGCACGTATCGGTCCTGGAAGTTGTACGACTGGAGCCGCTGCGCCGGGGTGTTGGGCCAGCGGGCGAGCACGCGGCTCTCCTCGGCGGCCGTGAGGGTCATGATCGCGCCGTGCCGCTTCGGGGTGCCGCCCATGTCGTAGCTGGTCGCATCCTGCAGCCGGTAGGTGCTGACGTCGAACGGGTTGGTCGTCAGAATCGGCCGGTATTCGCGGACGCCCTGCGGGTTGTTGTAGTCGATGTAGAGGGCCCACTCGTTGCGGTCTCGGAACTTCATCCAGACCGGGCCTTCGACCACGTTGCCGGTGAGGCCGATGCTGGAGAGGTTGCCGAGGTTGGTCCACGTCCCCAGGATCGAGTTGCTGCCCTCGACGTTGTTCTGGCCGTCGCCGGAGACCCGCAGGTAGCGGTAGGGGCCGGTACCGGCGGGCACCTCCGTCATCTGGGTGTCGACGACCGGCGTGCTGCCGGGCGGGTCGATCCAGATCTGCGGGGTGGTGATGGTGCGGAAGTCCTTGGTGCGGGCGGCGTAGATGCGGTACTTGAAGATGCCGTTGACCGTGGCGTTCGTCGCCCAGTACAGGACGTAGTCGTTGGTCTCGGGGTTCCAGATCGCCTCCGGCGCCCACGCGTTCTTTCCGCCGGGGATCAGTCCGGCGGCGCCGAGCAGCCACGGCTTCGACCAGGTCACCAGGTCGGTCGACTCCCACACCACGAAGTTGGGGCTGCCGTTGGTGTACGTCGAGCCGCAGCGGATGCACAGATCGGTAGCGATGATCCAGTACTTGCTCCCGTCGGGAGAGCGCACCAGTGCGGGGTCGCGCACCCCCTTCGTGCCGATCGTGGAGTTGAGGACCGGCGCTCCGCCGTTGAGGTCGTTCCAGTGCAGGCCGTCCGTGCTGTGCGCGAGGTACAACATCTGACCGGTCGCGGAATCGCCGGTGAAATGCACCATCAGGTAGCCGGGGTCGGCGGCGGCCGCCCGCTGGGGTGTGGTGAGGGCTTGGCCGGCGAAGAGGAGGCAGACGGCGAGCAACATCACCGTCAGCCGGGCGCGGAGCGCAGACATCGGATCTCCTGTTGGGTGCGGGTGCCACCGCCGGGCGGAGGGGGATCGGGGTGGCGGGGGGAGCTTGGTCTCGGAGGGGGCGGGACGGGACCCGGGCACCGCGTGGGCCGGAAGGGGGGATCCGAACGACGGTGTTTCACCGCTTGGCCCAGGGCGCCGTGGTGACGGCGGGACAGGGCGTGCGAGCCCGTGCGTCCGTCCAGGTGGGGCGGTTGCGGCGTGGGCCGGTGTCTGTGTTTCTCAGCGCCCGTGAAGGCGTTTCGGGTGGGTGGCGCTGGGGCCGGAAGCCTTCATAACCAACTCGCTGTCCAATCAGGCACGTTGACGATATATCGAACATCGTTCGCAAGATCGGGCAGAGGCTAAATCCGGAAAAGAGAGCGCGTCAATACATCCGACACATCCGATTAACCGAACGTACAAATGAGCGATCCGGTACTCCCCCGGCCCCCTGGGCGTGGCACGCGACGGGAGACGCGACGCGTCGCTGACCAGGTCCGCAACGGTCTCCGGCGTGGCAGCAGCGGCGGTCGGCCTCCGGGCCTTCGACGAGCACCTCTACAAGCGGCGCAACGTCGTGGAGCGGTGTTTCAACCGGCTGAAGCAGTGGCGCGGCATCGCCACCCGCTATGACAAAACCGCTGATTCCTATCAAGCAGCCGTCACACTCGCATCCCTGCTGATGTGGGCGTGCCATTTGACGACAGGGCCTAGCCCCCGGCCCCGGCCCCAGGGGGCCACGTCAGACAGCCAGAACCGAGGCGAGTTCTTCGGTGGCGTGGACCAGTTCGGCATCCTGATCGTTCAGCAGTCTCGGGATGGCAGCGCTGTGTGCGCGGACCGCGCGGCGGGCCGCGTCTTCCCAGACGACGTAGTGGCCATGGCGGCGCCGGAGTTTCGGGTATGCGGCGGCCGTGGTCTCCCACTGGCGCGCGCCGGCGATCTTCCGCAGCAGATCAAGAATCTGGGCCCGGCAGGTGACCTCGGGGCGCTGGGCGAGGTGCCACAGGAAGGGGACCGTGACTGCGGTTGCCTGGTCGACGACGAAGCCGTATCGGCAGATCCGGTTGCGCAGCCTGTCCAGCGCGGTGCGCGCTGCGCCCGCGTCACCCGAGGCGAGGGCGGCGAGCAGGAAGGGGATGGCCGCAGCGGACCCGGTGGCGTCCTTGATCTCGCGCCAGGGCACCTGCGCGACGTCTCCGAGTGTGGCGGCCGGCCGGTCGTGTCCCACAAACATGCTCATCGTGTCAGGGCGTCGCCGTATCGTCCGGCCGGGCGCCGCGCCGGGTGGGCAGCATGGCCCAGACGGTCTTGCCGGTGGGGGCGGAGCGGGTCCAGCCCCAGTGTTGGGACAGGGCATCGATGATGTACAGGCCGCGGCCGTGCTCATCGAGCTGGTCCGTCGTCCTCGGGCAGGCCGGCAGCGCGCTGCCCGGGTCGGTGACGGCACACACCAGGTGGTGGGGGCGCAGGGTCAGCTTCAGCCACACCCCGGGCTGGGCGTCGCCGAAGTCTTTGTCCGACCCGGCGTGCACCACGGCGTTGGCCACGAGTTCGGAGACGATGCTCAGCGCGTCGTCACGGCAGTGGTCCAACTCCCAGCTGGACAGGGTGCGGCGGGTGAAGGCGCGCGCCTGGGCGCATTCTTGGCCCGAATCGGGCAGACGCAGGGCGGCCGTCCGCGGCGCGCCATGCATGCGCACATCCAGCGGCGCACTCCGGTCGGCCGTGCTCGTAGCCGGGCTGAACAGGGCTGCTCGGTGCGCGGGCGACACAGCGCCTCCCTGAGAGGACGTCAGGACGGGGCGTCTGCATGGAGGTTGACGCCTTGGCTATTATCCACGCCGAGAGCGACTCCGTGCAATTTCACGGGAAATTGCGCGCGTCGAGAGGAAGACCGGCACCGCACGCCGCCGGCCCGCACCCGTGGGGCGACAGGCGGTCGGTGTGACGAGACACATGCAAGGAGAGCGCCATGCCGTCAGTTCAGAATGGGGTGCGGGCCAGTTCGCTGGGCGTGGAGTGGATCAAGAGCCGTCACAGCAACGCCGAGGGAAACTGCGTCGAAGTGGCCGCCTTGCCCGACGGGGGGATCGCCGTGCGCAACTCCCGTGACCCGCACGGGCCAGCGCTCGTCTACACGCCGGTCGAGGTGGCCGCCTTCCTCGCGGGAGCGAAGGACGGAGAGTTCGACCACCTGCTGTGACACTCTCACCGCCGACCGCTTCGGCCGAGCCATGCCCGGGCAGACGGCAACAATGCGATAATGCGGACTGCCCATATCTGCCCACGGGGAGTCACGATGCACTCCGAGTCACCGCGCATCTCCCGCCTCGAACCGTATCTGAATCGCACCGAGCCCGCTCCGACGTTGCTGAAGATGCTGGTCGGCGTGCAGCTGGCGGGAATCCGCGAAGACGCCGGCCTGGCGCAGGAGCAGGCCGCCCGTGCCGTGGGGTTCAGCCCCGCGAAACTGTCGCGCATCGAGGCGGGCAAGGGCCGCCGCCCGCCCACCGAGGGCGATGTCCGAGCCCTGCTGGAGCTGTACAAGACAGGGGACTACGAGACGTCGGTGCTGCTGCAGTTGTTGCGGCGGGCCGGGGAGCCGGGATGGTGGCAGCGCTTCGACAAGCGGCTGATGCCGGAGTGGTTCGACCGGCTGGTCGGCCTGCAGGAAGCGGCGCAAGCGATCCGTACGTTCGAAATCCAGTACGTTCCCGGACTGTTGCAGACTCCGGCCTACACCCGCGCCGTGGTGGAGCGTGGCCTGCCCTCGGCGCCCGCCCGCGAGGTGGAGCGCCGCGTCGAACTCCGCACACGGCGCAGCAAGTTGCTGCAGCGCGCCGATGCGCCCGGGCTGTGGGCGATCGTCGACGAGTCGGTGCTGCTGCGCGTCCTGGGCAGCCGCGAGGTGATGCGCGGGCAGCTGGAGCACCTGATCACCATGGCACAGCTGCCTCATGTGACGATCCAGATCGTCCCCTTGGACGTGACGAACGCCTCCGCGCCGGCCATCCCCGTCACCTACCTGCGCTTCGGCGGCCTCGACCTGCCCGACATCGTCTATCTCGAGCACATCAGGAGCGCCACCTTCCTGGAGGATCGCGAAGAGACGGAGGAGTACCGGTTGACTCTGGACCGGCTGGGCGACGAGGCCCTCAACCCCCGCGAGTCGCTGGCCCTCCTGCGCGACACCGTCGAGCGGCGCTACGCGGGGGAATGACCCCCGCGCGCCTCACTACCGGAGCCGGCCCACCCCGCCGAACTCGATCCACTCCTGGGTGAGCTGACGCGGCGCCGCTTCGTTGTCCGGCCGCCAAGTGGACACCTCCACCAGGCCCGGCTCGAGGATGTCCGTCCCCTCGAACCACTCCGCGACGTCCTTCTCCTGCCGCACCCGGCCCCAGTGTCCCTGCGTGGCCTGATCCATGAAATCGGTGACGAACTCCCGCACCTTGGCGTCCTCGCTGACCAGCTGACACATCACCAGACAGCTGCCGGGCACGAGCCGTTCGACCACGCGCCGCACCACCGCCGGCGGCCCGTCACTGTCGCTGTCCGGGATGCAGTGGAACACCGAGTTGAACAGCACCGCCACCGGCTGCGAGAAGTCGATCAGCCGCTGGGTGTCGGGATGGGAGAAAATCGCCTCGGTCTCACGCAGGTCGGCCTGGATGACGGCGGTGCGCTCATTCTGCTCCAGCAGCGCACGGCCGTGCACCAGGACCATCGGGTCGTTGTCGACGTAGACCACACGCGAGGTCGGATCGACCTGCTGTGCCACCTGGTGCACGTTGTTCTGCGTGGGAAGCCCCGATCCGTGGTCGAGGAACTGACGCATGCCGTACTCCCGCGCCAGCGTCCCCACCACCCGCTGCAGGAAACGCCGGTTGTTCAGCGCCAGGGCACGCGTGCTCGGGACCACCTTGTCCAGTTCCTCGCAGGCAGCCCGGTCGACGGCGTAGTTGTCCTTGCCGCCCAGGTAGTAGTCGTACATACGAGCGGCCGTCGGCACCGTCGCATCAATCTTCGTCGACAATTGCTTTCCCGACTCCATCGTCGCCCCCACTCCCGCACCATCCCGGCGCACCAGCATGCAAGGCAATACATCCTAGAGACACCGCAGTTGGCCCAACCACCCGATTGATCAAACCCTGCTGAAACTGCAGCCTCTGCCGCCCCAGGGGTACGTCGGGTAGTCCAGCCAGCCGGTGACTTGCGAGCCCAGAAGGAGGCCGAAACCGGTCCCGGGCGGGCACCCACCTGCGGCCCCACCGCCTACGCCCCCCACGCCAGCGCCGCAACGGGGTGTAACAACGGCTAACACAATTCAGCGGTCGGCCGTCAAAGCCACTTGCCTGCTCGTCAACGAGCAGTTGCTGTCGCCTGGCTTGCACGCCTGCTCGTCAACTGCGCCCAGGAGTAAGACGATTGCCTCACCCAGCAGCATGTAGTGTCCCGTAGCGTGCTGGCTGAACAACGACACCAACTCATCCTGCGGTCCCTGCGTTCCGGCGGCACCGCCTCCGTGGCCGACCTCGCCGAGCAGCTTGACGCCAGCGCGGCAACCATTCGCCGGGACCTCCTCAAACTGGAGGCGGACGGGCTGATCACCCGCGTACACGGCGGAGCAGTCATCGAGGAGAATCAACCGCCCTTCAACGAGGCCGCCGAAGTTCAGGTGGCAGAGAAGGACGCCATTGCCGCCCGAGCAGCCGCAATGATCGAGGACGGTCAGTCGGTCATTCTCGACAGCGGCACAACGGTTCACCGGCTGGCACTTCAACTGCGCGGTCGCCGAATCACTGTGATCACCAATAATCTCGCTGTGTATGAGGAACTCATCGCGGACGAGAACGTCGACCTGATGCTGCTGGGGGGCATGGTCATCCGTGAGTCACGCATGCTGGACGGCTTCATGGCCGAGGACAACCTCCGCCAAGTTCACGCCGACTGGCTCTTCATGGGTGCTTGCGGCCTCCGGCCTGGGGGTCAGGTCATGGACACCACCGTCGCTGAGGTGCCCGCCCGCCGCGCCATGATCGCCGCCAGCGACAAGGTGGTCCTCTTGGCTGACAAGACCAAGTTTCCCGGAACCGGCATGGTGAAGATCTGCGGTCCCGAGGACCTGGACGTGATCATCACCAATGCATCCGATGACGACGCGACCTGCGTAGCCTTGCGGGAAGCCGGTGTAAAGGTCGTGCCGACAGCTTCGGCCATTATCGACGGCTGATTTGTTCACTCCGCGCTCTCCGGCTGCCTCGAAGGCGATCTTCGATCAGTCGAGGAATTCGGCCGAGGACGTGCCGCCTGTGAAGCAGCGGCGTGACAGACCAGTCAAGGGCATGACTGGGCCTCCTTTCCTGCATGTTGGAAAAGTCTGATGACCTGTCTGGTCGCGAACCACAGAAGGACCGCGGCGGCAGCCAATGCGACGACTCCGCAGACCGCGATCGTCGGGTTGACCCAGGCAGGGACCAGGTCCGCGTGCGCGTTGCACATGTCGTGCAGCGGGAAGACCTTGCTGAATTCGGCGGCGTGGGAATGCCGGTACGCCTCGTCGTATCGTTCGTGGTGGACGAAGAGGCAAGTCTTGCGGGTGTCCAGGCCAGTGGCGAACAGGCCTCGGATCCATGCGGGACGCCGACGAAGAGCGCGACGGAGCACAGGCGCGTCCACCACATGGGACGCCACCACGAGCCGTCCCGTACGCCGGTGACGAGGCGGAACAGGCTCCACGTGTTCCACACCAGCCATGCGCCGAGTACGGCGATGACCGTGAGGAGTCCTAGTGCCTTCATGCCATCTTGCCTAGCTCTCTGCTGCGTTCGGCCTCGTCAGCGGGCGCGCGTCGGCGCCGTCGGCGTACTTGGCGATCACGGGCGGCCTCGGCCTGACCCGAGCCCGCGCCGCCGGCCAGTAGCCGTACGTCATGAAGGCTCTTCCTGCTCCGCAAGGTCCTTGATCGCCTCGAGGCGGCGGTCCCACTGGGCAGCTAGGGCGTTCAGCCAGTGGGTCGTACGCTCCAAGGGTTTCACGTGCGCTTGGTAGCGGACTTCCCGTCCTGTGCGGTGGCCGCGGACCAGGCCGGCACGGTCCAGGACGGCCAGATGCTTGGCCACCGCCTGGCGTGTCACCGGGAGGGCTGCGGCGAGCGAGGTGGACGTCGCGCCGCCTTCGCCGACGAGGGCGTTGAGGATCTGGCGGCGGATCGGGTCGGCCATCGCCAACAGGACATCCTCGAGGGCCCGTTCGTCGTCGTGTGTGCCGGTCATGCCTCGGTGTGCTCACACTCTGCGCGCAGCAGGTCGAGTTTGCCGGGCCAGTTCAGGCCGTTCGCGCGCCGACGGTCAGCCGCCTCATCGGTGGGCAGCGCGAGGCGCGCGAAGCCGGTCTCGGTCATCGTCAGCCGGGTGCCTGCGCTTGCCTCGTCCACGGTGAGGGTGAACTCGACGAGCGTGGCGTTGGAGTCCGTCGGTTCTTCGCCTGCGGCGCCCTGCGACCAGCGCCAGGAGAAGGTGTGCGGCGGCTCGACCGTCTCGATTCGGGCAGGGATGGCACCGTGGACGCCGTGGTCGAACAGCAGCAGCCCGCCCGGCCGCAGGTCGATCTTCACGGGTTCCCCGCCGCCGAACCACTCCCCCAGGAAGGCCGGTTCGGTCAGCACCGACCAGACCCGTTCCACGGAAGCGTTGATCACGATGGTGCGTTCGATGGAGTCGGGAATCACGGCAACCTCGTCTCGTCCGGATGCGCTACCAAACGGTTCCACATCCGCCACCGAATGCGCAACCAGATGGTTGCACATATGGAGGTCGAGCCTACCCGGGTCGCCATGCCACAGGCGCCACAGACCGCCAACGGCGTAACCTCGGCGGCGCGTTCGCCGGTGACCAGGTAGACGACCCGGCGCCCGACCGACACCGCGTGGTCGGCGAACCCCTCGTAGGAACGGTGAACCGAGGGCGCTCAGCTTGCCCGGATGCCATCGGCCCTACTCTCCGCGCCAACGGAGGTGAACCGCAGCGTTGGCACTGAAGTGACCCAGAACCACTTTCCAGAGGCCACGACACGAGGGCCTCAGAGAGGCGTCTTCTTGTCCCCTTCGTCAATCTACGGTCAGGTGTTGTCACATACGGGGCTCAGGTGTGACCGGCAGGTATGCGGACGCGGTCCTGTGGGATTCCGGGGGCGGAGACAACGAAATCGTTTCGTGCCGCTTTCATTCCTACGGCTGCTTCCGGTATGACCACGCCGAGCAGGAGCAACAGTGGCAGGGTCCAGCCGTCGCTTGCGCCGTGGAGGAGACCGATCGTCAGCGGCCCGGCGCCTGCGAGGAGGTATCCGCTGGTCTGGGCCATGCCCGACAGTTGTGCGGCTGTCTGCGGATCCGGGGAGCGCAGGGTGAGCAGGGTGATGGCCAGGGGGAAGGCGCTGCCGGTGGCGAGGCCGAGCAGGATCACCCACAGCCATGGGGTCTGCGGGGCGAGGAGGATGCCGGTGAGCGCGATGATTTTCAGGATGGCGATGGTGATGACCAGGGGTTTTTGGTCTTCTAGACGTGCGGCGACGACGGGGATGAGGTAGCCCATGGGGATACCGATGAGCAGCATCACCGACATCATCGTTCCGGCCTGTGCGGGGTGCACGCCGGTGTTCTGCATGATTTCGGGCAGCCAGGACACCAGGACGTAGAACGTCAGCGACACCAGGCCGAGGAAGGCGGCGACGGCCCAGGCCAGCGGGTTGCGGCTGACGGTGGGGCCGTGGGTGCGCTGGGGGCGTTTACGGCGTTTCCCCTCTCCGGGACGTGCGAGGGGTCCCCACAGGATGGTTCCGGCGGCTGAGGGGATGGCCCATACGGCGAGGGCGATACGCCATCCTGCGGCGCGGTCGACGGGGACGGCGAGGCCGGCGGCAGTGGCGCCGGACGCGGCCATGAGGGTCATGGCGAGTCCGGTGAGGGAACCGACGCGGTGGGCGAAGTGCTGTTTGACGACTGCGGGGAGCAGGACGTTTCCGATGGCGATGCCGGCTCCGGCCAGCACGGTTCCGGCGAACAGGGCCGTCGCGGAGGGGATCGTGCGCAGGAGGATTCCGGTGGTGATGAGGGCGAGGGCGAGGGTGATGGCGCCTTCGGTGCCGATGCGGCGGCTGAGGGGTGGGGCGAGGGCGGCGAAGATGCCGAGGCACAGGACCGGGAGTGTGGTCAGCAGGCTGGTGGTGAAGGCGCCCAGATGGAAGGTGTGTTGGAGGTCGGTGAGCAGGGGTGCGATGCAGGTGATCGCGGCGCGTAGGTTGACGGTCAGGAGTATGAGTCCGGCCAGTGCCCAGATGCGGGCGGCGCGAAGTGTGGGCGACGTGCGCATGAAGTTTTTCCCCGTTGACATGGCAGCGGCTCCCCCTTGAGTCGGTAGGGGGAGCCGCTGGTGTTGCGGGCCGCCAGGGGTGTCCCCGCGGCGCGGGTGTGTCAGGCGTTGATGAGGGCCTGCTTCGCCTTCGTCTTGGTGTGGAAGGGACAGGCGTTGAGGGCTGCCGCGTTCGCGGTTGCGTTCGTGTCGCCGAGGAGGGTGAGGATTTCCTGGCTGAGCAGGTCGGGCTTGCCCTTGAGGGCGTCGGCCAGCTGCTGGTCCTTGGAAAACACCATTTCGGCGGCGATGTTGTCCATCACGATGCGGGCGAGGTTGTCGAGTGCGACATGGACCGCATTGGGGATGGAAGGCGCCTCGCAGACGAGGTCGATCAGGTGGCTGTCGACCATGCCCTTGTCCATCAGATGCTTGATGATGATCGAGTTCTGGTTCAGCTCGGACGTCGTCCACATCGACAGGACGACCACGTACAACTCGTGCCAGGCGTCCGCGCCGACCTTGTCCTTCCAGCGGCCGAACAGGTCCTTGACGGCTTCGATCTGGACTTTCGCGGCCCAGTACATGTTCGTTTTGATGTCGTCGGCGATCTTCCCGGTGAACTTCTGGAAGCCGGGCATGTCGAAGGTACGGCGACGAGTGATCTCGTTGATGTAGGTCAGGCCGGCATCGAGGATGTGAGCGCAGGACGTTTTCAGGTCGGCGGGGAGGTCGGCGTCCTCCAGTGTGCGCCGTGCGGCGTCGACGTCGGTGCCGAATGCCTGGAGCGGGGTGATCCAGTCCGTGTTCGAGGGTCCGGCGTAGGCGACCAGTTGGAGGTCGCGGGCGTCCATGTCGGTCTGTCCCGCCGGGACCTTGGGGTCCAGGGACGGTGCGATGACGGAGAAGATGCCGAGCGGCACGTGGGCGATGGATTTCGCCAGCTGGAAAATCTGCGAGATCGGCTCTTCGATGAACTGCTGGCCCTGGTGGACCAGGGTGTATTTACCGCCCTGCATGCCGTTTTCCACGACGATGACCGGACCGAGTTTCTGAAGGACGTTGGCCCGCAGCTTGTCGTAATTGGTGCGCATGTCGGTGTCGACCTGGAGGATGTTTTTCCTCGCGGTCGTCGTGTCGGCGACTGTGTCTCCGTTTCCGGTGGGAGTGGCCGCGTCGGCGGCCGTGGCGACTGCCGCCTGTGAGGCGGTGCCGGTCAGGAGAGTGGCGGCCGCGGCGGTGCCTGTAGCGCCGATGAAGTTTCTACGCGTGGTCACGTGCTGTTTCCCCCAGCTGCGATTTTTACGTCTCTGACCGGGCATTCCGCCGAGGTCAGAGATGACGGGTTTTTGTCGCGCCCGACGAAAAAAGACGCTACTGCCCCCAACTGGCTGGAAAATAGGAGTTGATGACACAGGGATCACACATCGGTGCTATGCGAACATATAAACCGGATGGAATGGTTTCGGATGCATGACCAAAAGAAGGGGCGCCCGAGCTGAAGCCCGGACGCCCTGCGTCGTGCAGGAAGGTGTCTTACGACAGGTCGGAGACCGAGGAAACCACCACCCCGTAGAGTTCCGTGATCGTCGCCAGGGCGCTGTCGTGGATCTGGTGCGCAGGGAGGGCGGTGCCGCCGCCCCTGACGTGTGTGGACAGGGCGCGGGTGCCGCAGGCGTTGGCGACGACCGTCGGGTGCAGCCCTTCCAGGAAGGCGCCCTGGGCGGTGAACAGGATGCACATGTTGGTCATGAACCCGGCCAGGATGACGTTCTTGCGGCCGGTCTTCTCGATCTGCTGGGCCAGGTCGGTGTTGTGGAAGGCATTGGGGGCGGACTTGATGACGCGGCCCTCGCCGTCCACGGGGGCGACGTCAGCGATGATCTTCCCGCCTTCGGACTCCACGTCGTAGCCCTGGTCCTGAACGTGAATGACGGGGGTGCCGGCCTCGCGGGCGGCAGCGAGGAGCTTCTTGCCCTCGGCGACGGCCTCGGCGTGACCGTCCAGCTCCATGACGCCACCGGTGTAGGTGTTCTGGAAGTCGACCAGGACCACTACGGAGTCGGTCAGGGAGGCGGGAGTCTCGTCGAAGCCGTTGAGTTCGCGCAGGGTCGTCGTAGCCACGGGGAAAACCACCTTCGTAGTTCGGGCCGGATGTCGTGCCATGAGGCGGGGTGATCGCCCCGCGTCGCAGCCGGGCCACCTCATGACGTTTACGACGCTAACACATCTCGTAAGCGATGTTAACTTCCGGCTGAGGTTTTCCGGTGCCCACGGCATAGGGCTCCCAGCTCACGCGTGTAAGCGGAACTAGCACTTACTGTTAACATGTCTTCATGACGACGGCCCGAGAGCGCATCCTGGAAGCGACCGCGCAGCTACTCGCCGAGAGTGACGCGCTGGCCATCTCCACACGCGCCATCTGCGAGCGCGCCAAGGTGGGCGGCCCGGAGATCTACCGCCAGTTCGGGGACAAGCAGGGACTGCTCGCGGCGGTGGCCGATGTCGGCTTCGAACGGTTCCTGGCCAACAAGAGACGGAATCCTCTTACGGCCGACCCCGTCGCGGACTTGCGTACGGCATGGGACAGTCACGTCGCGTTCGCCCTGGCCAACCCGCACCTGTACCGGCTGATGTTCACACCCAGCGGCGAACCCAAGCCGCAGGCGGTCAAGGAGGCCCAGGGCCTCCTTCTCGAAGCCCTGAAGCGCTGCGGTGACGCCGGGAGACTGCGTCTGGCACCCGAACTGGCCGGACAGTCGATTCTGGCCGCCAACGTCGGTGTGTGCCTGATGATGCTGTCCTTCCCCGAGCTGTTCGGGAGTCTGGACATCTCGCAGGCGGTGCGCGACGCCGTGATCGCAAAGGTCACCGGCGACGAACAGGAAGACACTCGGATCAGCGCCGCGACCGTTCTGGCCCGCGCACTGGCAGGAACCCTCACCGGCACCGCGCCCGTGGACAGCGCCACCATCGAGCAGGTGGCCCGCGCCCTCGCCACCTGAAGCCAGCAACACGCAATACGAAGCCACCGCCGACTCTTGGACGACGCTGTGGGCAGCCTAACTCTTGAGCAGGCGGGGGCTTCTTGCGAGTCAGGCACGGCAACGCAGCGTGTCGAACGGCGGGTTGGCCTCGAAGTCCGCCCCAGAAGGCATTCCGGCTCGGTTCCCCGCAGCAGCGTCGAACCAGTCCTCGGTCCGCTCCCCCACATGCCGCTCCAACACGGCAAGGATCAGCCGAGCGTCGTCACACTGTTGCCGATCTTGTACGCGGCGGGCGAGGCCTTCAGCGCATCGAGCACGGGCTCGTACCGCTCCAGCCCGGCCACCCACCGCCAGCCCGCGATCGCCGCCGTCCGGGCCGCGTCGAACGCGGCCTCGGCCCGCTCCAGTTCATCGGGCGGAACATGAGCTGCACGCTGGCGAAGTCGCGGGTCACCTCCCCCAGGGAGCTGACGTCCGCCTTTCAGCAGATCCAGCGTCTTGTCGTCCAGGCCCGCGTACGGGCGCCACTCCACGTTCTCCAGCCCGCCGTACAGCTTTGGCCCCGCGCCACTGAACATGAGCTCGTGATGTCGGCCCAGCGGGGCCGAGCCAAACAGTGGCGCGGCCATGTCCCCTCAGCCCGGCTGGCCGTGGGAGCCCGCCTCGAGAGTCGCGCGAAGGGTGGCCAGGGTTGCGGCGATGCGGGTCAGTTCGCCAGGGGGAATGGCCGCGGTCAGGGAGGCGAGTTCGCTTTCGACGATGGGGCGGGAAGCGGCCAACTGCTTCTTACCCTCCGGTGTGAGGCGGAGGACGGACGAGCGACGGTCCTGGGGGTGCGCGACCCGCTCGCACCAGCCCGCGGCCACCAGCCGGTCGACCGCCTTGCTGACGGCCCCCACGGTGATCGCCACTTCGCCCACTATGTCGAGCACGCGGCACCCCGGCACGCGGTCGATGATCTCCAGGAACTCGAACTGCCCCAGGCCCAGCCCTTGTTCGGCGCGCAGCCGGGCGCCCACCGCGTTGTAGAGCCGGGTCTCGACGCGGACGAGGTCGGTGAAGATCGGGGTGACGTGGCTCACAAAAACCTCCAGTAGATTCCTGGGAATCATCTTCCTTGGAATCCGGTTGGACTCAGGCAAGTGGATTCCCAGGAATCCATCCTTGCACCCCGACCAGGAGGCCCGGCATGTCCCGACAGCAGCGCGACGCCCTGGACGCCATGCTCCGTTCCGCCCCTCGCAGCGAGGAGCGGCCCACTCTCGAGCAGCAGCGCAGCGGTTTCACCGCAGCTCTCACCCGCCCCGCGCCGGAGGGCGTGGCCACCCGCAGGACCGTCCTGGGCGGGCAGCCGACCCTGGAGCTGGAGCCGGCCAAGGTCTCCGGCGGCGGCCGGCTGCTCTACCTGCACGGCGGCGGATACGTCGTCGGCTCACCCGACACCCATGCAGGGCTGGTCGGCGAACTGGCCCGCCGCGCCGGGCTTCGAGCGCTGTCGGTGGATTACCGGCTGGCGCCCGAGCACCCCTTCCCCGCGGCCGTCGACGACGGGCTCGCTGCCTATCGCGAGCTGCTGGCGGCGGGTACCGACCCACGCGACCTCGTCATAGCCGGTGACTCCGCCGGCGGCGGTTTGAGCATCGCCACGCTGCTCGCGGCCCGGGAGGCCGGGCTGCCGCAACCAGCCGCCGTGGTCGTCTTCTCCCCCTGGGTCGACCTCACCCTCGCCGGAGCAAGCATCCGCTCCAAGGAGGGCGCCGACCCCATTTTCACCGGGGACGACCTGCGCGCCTACGCCGATCTCTACGTCGGCGCGGGCGACCGGGCGCACCCCTTGGCCAGCCCGGTGTTCGCCGACCTCACGGGACTGCCCCCACTACTCGTGCAGGTCGGGGCAAACGAGGTGCTGCTCGACGACGCGGTCCGGCTGGCCGGCCGCGCGGGCGCCGACGACGTCGAGGTCACGCTCGAAGTCGGGCCCGGCCTCCCTCACGTCTTCCAGCACCACTACGGCCGCCTCGACGAGGCGACCGCGGCACTCGACCGCGCCGCCCGCTTCATCACCGCCCACCTGAGCACCGGGCAGCCGGGCGCCGACCGTCTCGAACCGGTCCACTGAAGCCGGCCTCGCGGCCTCCACGTGATTTCCGGTGGTGGCGAGCGCGGTCGCCCATCTCAAGAAGGCCGGGTAAACACCTGCCCGCGCGGGTCGGTGACGGGCTCCAAGGGCGAACAGCCGATTGCGACGCCGTCGTCGCCACCGGCGGGGTGCGCTCCATCCCCCGGTCACCACCTTTCACACCCGTAGCCCGACCGCTATTTCAGGGTGGTCAGTGCCGTCCCTTGATACGTGGCTCCGGCGTTCCAGAGCAGGAAGGAGTTCATGCCGTCCCCGGCCGCCGCTCTGATCTGGTCGGCGACTTCGGTGGGGCCGTAGTGGACGCCCAGGGAGAAGTCCTGGAGCCAGGGGACGACCGTGGCTCTGGTGCCCTTGACCTGCTTGGCGAAGTCGGCCAGTGACCGGTTGACGATCTCGTACGGGCTGGCGTTCGGACTGGCGATCCCGTACTCACCGGCGGCCCAGTGCGAGGGGTAGACCATGGGGGCGATGTAGTCGGCGTGTCGGGCGATGGCGGGGATGTCCTGGGCGATCTCGGTGGGCCGGGTGGCGGCGATGCCGAAGACCGAGACCCCGAGGTATTTGCCCTCGGGCTGGATGCGGCGCTGGGTGTCGGCGACGAACTCGGCGATGGACTCTTCGGGGGTCTGGTCGCCCAGGCCGGGGAAGCGCAGTGTGGACAGCTTCCCGTCGGGGCGGCGCACGTAGTCGTACAGGATGTCGTCGAAGCCCAGCTTCGCCGCTTCGGTGGCCAGGGCGATGTTGTACTGGCGGACCTCGGGGTCGGCGAAGTTGGTGAACGAGAGCGTGCCGTAGTGGCCGCCGTCGTACGGGCTGCCGTCAGGGGCCTGGACCAGGCGGTCGTCCTTGCCCTGGCGGTAGGACGCCTGGGCAAGGATGGGATCGCGGAAGGCGACGATGCGGCCGATGACACGGGCTCCCATCCCGTGCAGGGTGTCGATCACCTTGCGTGCGTCGTAGCGGTCCTTCACGGCGCCGATCTCGCGGGCCAGCGGCACGGAGGAGTCGTAACCGACCTCGCCGTTTTCGTCCTTGATGTCGAGCTCGACGGCGTTGAGCTTCTTGTCCTTGACGAGCTGGAGAACCGGATTGCGGACCTCGGACGAGGACCAGCCGATGGCCGTCAGGTGCGCGGCCCGGGTGAGGGGATAGGGCGCGACCGCGTTCACGTGCTCGCGGGCGACGTTGCCGGCCTCGTCCCTGGCCGCCACCTCGATACGGGCGGGGGGCTTTTCGAACCGGCGGGAGAAGGTTCCGTCGTCTCCGACGGGCACGGGCGCACCGGCTATGGAGACCTTCACCTGGCCGGCGTCCTCGACCCGGCCGCGTACCGTCACCGGTGCGCCGGGCCCGGTGGCCCGGACAGGTGACAGCCGCAGTTTCGGGGCGGTGGTGTCCACGACGAACGTCCGGGACATGTCGTCCAGGAACGGCAGGCCACTGCGGGATGTGACGGTCAGTTCGTGCTTCCCCTCGGCGAACGACGGGATGTCGAGTATGAGGCGGCCGTCGGATTGGTGGGTGTGCACCGGATTGCCGTCGAGCCGCACCTCCAGCTCGGCCAGGTCGGCCCCTTCCTCGGCTGTGACGGCAAGGCGCGGGTTGCGGACGTCGGCTCGACCCAACACGTCCTTGCTGCTGAGCCCTTCGAACCGGATCCGGCTCGAGGAGGCCTGTATCGCGAAGGCCCCGACCGCCGCGCAGACCGGGACCAGCAGGGAAATGGCTATGACCGTGAATCGCGTTCGGAGTCGTTTTCCGCCCATGTTCACTCTGCCGTTCTCGAAAAAGGGTTCCTTGCGATATGGCATAGCCGCCACGCCGTCCACCCAAGAGGTTCCGGGCGGGTAATCATGCATTCGGCCTATCGTGCCGCGGTGTGCACCACGCTGTTGCCCGAGGCTTGGAGGCGACGGGAAGCATCTCGTTCACTCCGGAGGCATCATGCGTCAAACCCACCGAAGCGGCACCGCGGTCGTCGTCGCATCGGTCATCCTGCTGGCCACGGCCTGCTCGGCAGCTCAATCCCCGCCGGAAAGGCGCCAGGACGGGCCGTCAGTACGGGCGCGCGAGGCCGGCGCGCAAGCAGCGGTTGCCGACCCGGCGACGGTGCAGGCCGACGAGCTCGGTGCGGTCCCGGTGCTGATGTACCACCAACTGGTTGCCGAGCCCAGGAGTGTGTATGACCGCACGCCGCAGGATTTCCGCGCCGAGCTGGAACGGCTGGCACGGGAGAGATACGTACCTGTCACCGCGCGGGAGTTCAGCAGTGGGAAGATCGACATTCCCGCCGGCACCCACCCCGTGGTGCTGACTTTCGACGACTCGACAGTCACCCAGTTCCGTCTTGACGCTGATGGCCGGCCCGCGTCCGACACCGCGGTGGGCATTCTGCTGGACGTCGCCCGGAAGCACTCCGGATTCCGCCCCGTGGCCACCTTCTTCGTCAACGCCGACCCGTTCAGCGAGCCTGGCGGCCGAAAGTCCTTGGACTGGCTCGTCAAACACGAATTCGAGGTCGGCAACCACACCCTGCGGCACACCACCCTTGGGACGGTGGACGACGACACCGCCCAGAAGGCCATCGCCGACAACCAGAGGGCGATCACGCAAGCCGTGCCCGGCTTGTCCGTGGTGTCGATGGCGCTTCCCAACGGTTCGATGCCCCACTCCCGGCAACTGGCGCTGCAGGGAACCGCCGACGGTGTGCGCTACGAGCATCAGGGCGTCTACCTGGTGGGAGCCGACCCCGCCCCTTCCCCCTTCTCGACCGCCTTCGACCCGGGCGCCATCCCGCGGATCCGCTCCCAGGACGCGACCGGCCCAGAAGCCCAGTTCACCTCGACGGTCTGGCTGGACAAGCTCCGTGACGGGACGGTCAAGCGGTACACCTCGGACGGAGACCCGAAGAAGATCAGCTTCCCCAGGTCCGAGGCGACCCGCCTCGCCCCGGCGCACCGGCAGGCCGCCCGGCCGTACTGAACGGGGAAAACGGGATCCGGACTTCAATGATCAAGAGGGCGGCAGTACGAAGACATCGCGGTTACGGCGCAGAGACACAAGCGCGGCTTTCGGCGGCTGCGCGAGCCACCCTCAGGCGAGGGAGGCACCCGGACACTTCCTGGAGGCACGCGACGCCGGCCTCCCCGTCGATGTGGTGTGGCCGCACCGTGCCGCACTCACCGAATGACCTGGCTCCTAGCAGCCCATGTTGCTCACCGGCGACTCCTACCGGGCCCGGGTCCGACGTGAGCTGCCGGCCAAAGGCCGGGGCGCACGGGGGTAGGCCGTCACAGAGTCCACCAGCAATAAAGGCACAGGTCCGCGGCCCGAGCCCGTCTGGCCAGGCCGGCCAGGGCCTCCAGAACCACCGCTGCCGTCACCGCATCAAGTCCCACGACCCCACCGGCTGCAGACCAAGCCTCGGCCGCGGTCACAAGGTCCCTGCCCGGACCGGTCCGCCGGCCTCGATCACGGCAACGGCGGACTCATCATCGGCGGCAGAGAAGTAGTCGGCGTCCGGCATGCCACGGATTCTGACATCCGCCACTGACGATCAACGCCTCCCGACCTGGTCGGACCTCGACCGTAACCTCGCGCAGCAGGGCCCCCGGTAGGGCGGCCCGGCGTCTTCGTCCGAGGCTCGGGGCACGGGGCACGGGCTCCGCGGCTGCCTGCGACGCCGGAGCCTCCTGAAAAATACGGTTGAAGCAGACGAGGCAGCTGAGAACCTGCCGTCATGACGGACAAGGCAGGCGGGCTCGAAGGTCAGACGGTTCACCCGGGCAAGTACGCACGGGTTGAGAGGGAGAGACGGTTCTTGCTGGCCAACCCGCCCGAGCCGCGGTCGGTGACCGTCAGCCGTGTGATCACCGACCGGTATCTGCTGGGAACACGACTGAGACTACGGCGTGCCGAATTCGCGGACGGCCGCTGCGAGCTCAAGCTCACCCAGAAAGTCCCGATCCCTCGGCCCGGCGCCGTTCAGGGCCTGATCACGAACACGTACTTGTCGCCGGCCGAGTACGAAGTGCTCGCCTCGCTGCCGGCCGCACTGCTGTCCAAGGCCCGTTTCAGCGTCCCTCCGTTGGGCGTTGACGTTTTCAACGGCCGCCTTGAGGGCTTGGTGCTAGCAGAGGCCGAGTTCACCAGCGACGAGGAAGCGCAGTCCTTCGTGCCGCCTGCTGAGTGCGTGGTGGAGGTGACCAACGACGCCCGCTTCACCGGAGGGCGCCTCGTCCGGTCCTCCCGCCAAGAGCTGCTTGGGTGGTTGGCCGAATATGGCATCCATCCGGCTGGTCCCTAGCGGGTGCGGGTCAGGAGGTTGGTGACGGCGCATAGTGGTGGGCAAGACGGGTGCGAGGTCGCGCAGGCGAGCCTTGGCTTCGGTGGGCCGGTGCCCCGCTGCGTTGCGACCTGAACGGCGGAGGCCCGCACCGGTCTTCAGAGTGCAGACAGTGGGAGCACCACCCGTCGGCCCAGCCCAAACTCCTCGGCCTCGTCGGTGCTGACGACCGCAACGGTTCCCGCAGGGACCCCAGGCAGCGTGGCCACGCGGGACGCCACCGCCAGAAGGTCCCCCTCCCCAGCTCCGGTGACGAAGAAGACGAAGACGTCCCCGTCCTCCTCTCCCTCATCGAAGACTTCCACGACACCTTGGTCTTCGAGACCGGACAGGAAGCCCTCGACCTCTTCGATCCAGGGAAACGGGTAGGAGCCGTCCGGCAGGTCGGGCGTCGGCAGCAACGGCACGTGGATCTCAACAACCATGGTGGGCACGAAGGCATCCTGCCGTCAGACCCTGCGCCTGGCTCAACCCGGGGGCGAGCCGCGTCAACAGCCCTGCTGAGGTTGAAAAGGGCTCACTGACGATCATCCTGTTGAGCTCGGCGCAGCAGATCAGGGTGGATCGACCTCCGCCGCCCCGGAGCGTCATCGTCAGGGCCGCCCCGATATCCGAACCGAACCCCGATGTGCATGCATGTCGCAGCGGCCGTCGATCACTGGCGGAGGTGCTTCCACCGGCCACCCCCGCCTGGGAGTCCGCTCCGGAAGTGGCGGTTCGATCCTCAGCCGGTGCGCATCAGTCAGCGGCATCACCTGACAGACAAAAGCCGGGGCCTTGCGGAGGGAGCATGGGCGTGCCTCGGCCGCCGCCTGTCGTCCCGCCCCCCTGGCCAGCACCCGGAGCGCCGCGCAAAGTGGTTCGCTGGTGGAGCAGTGGCCGGCATGGCGGACGCCTGGGGGTTCAGTGCGGTGCGGACAGCCACTGGCTGAGCCATCCGAATGCCGCGGGGTACTCCGCCGACCAGGTGTTGTAGTTGTGCCCGCCGCTGGGCAGCACCAGCGTGCGGACCTCCACCGGGGTGACCCTCGCGGACGCCTGGAACGTCTCGATGTACGACGGTGGACTGAACCGGTCCTGCCTCGAGGTCGCCAGGAAGAGCCTCGCGCGGGCCTTGGTGTGCCGTACCAGGTACGTCGGGCTGTTGAGCCTGCGCACGGCCGGGTCCGGGAGGACAGACTCGTCGCCGGTCAGCGGATCGGGGTCGAGGGCGGCGCCCGCCCCGAAGACCTTGGGGAACTGCAGGGGCAGTTTCGCGGCGCAGAACCCGCCGGTCGAGAAACCCATCAGGCCCCAGCCGCGCGGTCCCGGCAGCGTGCGGAATTTGTGGCTGACGAGGTCCGGGACGTCGACCGTCATCCAGGTCGCCACCTTGCGGTTGGGCAGGTCGCTGCAGTCAGTGTCCACGCTGCCGGGGTTGACCACCGGCATCACAAGGATGAAGGGGTGCACCTTGTTCTGCTTGAGCAGATCCGCGAACGCGCCCGGCATACCGCCATGCTCCAGCCAGGACTGCGGCGATCCCGGGACACCGTGCAGCAGCATGATGACCGGGAACCGCTTCTTCGCGTAGGCGGCCTCGTGGTACTGCGGCGGCGTCCACACGAGCACCTCACCGGACAGCGCGGATCGCCGGCCATGGAAATACGTGTCCAGTACGCCACCCTTGGTGCTCTTGCTGAACTTCGCCCGGTGGACTGGAGGCCCGGGCATCGCGACGGCGTTGGTGTTCGCGTTGCCGAGCAGGTCGTCCCAGGACGCATACAGGCCGTAGCTGTTGTTGATCCAGGTGGCCACGACGCCGATGGCCGTGAGCTGACACAGGCCGATCATGACGGCGTGCACGAGCCAGCGCACCGCTCTGGGTCCGCGCACCTTCGGCCACAGCGCAATCGCGCCGACCATCATCACGACCGTCGCGACGATGAGTACTGCGAAGAATGACGTGCTGGTCAGGGACACACAACCACCTCGCGTTACCACCTTGCCCACAACCCACCGAGCAAGAGGGATCTTCGCGATCAACGGTTCCCTGGAGCAGTATCGGGAGTCGCTGGCAGAGGACCTCCGCCCGCCCCGGCCCGCCACCCAGCCCGGCATCCGCACCCGGATTCCCGGCAGGGACCACTTCGTATCGCTCATGCCGGTGTCGACGGTCCGGTCGTAGGCGGTGCCTGCTCACGCCCAGCGCCTCAGTGCGCCTCATACATCCAGACGATCCAGCCAGGCGTCTTGACCGTCAGCCAAGGAGAAGCCCAGGGGCAGCGGCTCAAAGCGACAGTGGAACGTCATGCCGTTGTCACGGCCAGCGCCTGTCACACGGTGGTCCCACGCATCCGGGACATCCGCGTCGCCGTCCACGGCCAGCTCGAAGAAGGTGGTGTGTCGGGGGAAGCGGCGGATCGGGTGCGGGGTGCGCTCCTCAGCGACGGGCCGCAGGACCCGGACGGATGCCAGCCCGCACTCCTCGGCCACTTCTCGCAGCACGGCCTCTTCCAGAGGCTCGGCTGGTGCCACACCGCCGGCCGGCACGTGCGTGCCGGGCGGCAGGTCTGCGTCGTGGTCGAACACCAGCAGCTCCGCCGGCCGTCCCGGGCGGCGCCGCAACACATAGGCGGCCACTCGGACGCGTAACGTCAACTCCTGCACGCCCGCAGCGTAGGGGCTAGTTGTTGCGGGTGGGCTGTTGTTGAGGGCATGACTCGCTCCCACCGGGTTCGACCATCCGGCAACCCGGTGGCGGGGGCGGCTCTAGTCAGCCACAGCGGGCACCATGAGCCTTACGTGCTCCGTTGTCAGTCCTGGCCTGTTGAGGCGATGAGATCGAGCAGGCCGGGGAATCGTTGGTTGAGGTCGTCGACCCGAAGGCGGCTGCGCCGTTCCAGTCCGTACTGCCTCTGGTGAATCACACCGGCTTCGCGGAGGACCTTGAAGTGGTGAGTGAGGCTGGACTTCGGGCGGTCGAAGCCGAACCAGCCACAGGGGTGGTCGAACTCATCGGAGTCCAGCAGGAGCTTGCGCGCCACGGTCATGCGCAGCGGGTCGGCGAGCGCGCCCATCACGATCTCGAGCCGCAGCGCATCAACGGGTGGCTCCGGCAGGAGTGGCGGCCTCTCGGACTCGGTCACGGCGTCAGGCATGCGGCCATCATAGCCGGTTGTACGAGAATTCTCGTACTGCTACGGTCCTGTACGAGTTTTCTCGTACAAGGAGGTTGGTGGTGGCAGTTACTCACGCGGTCCCGGTGCGGACTGGAACCGGATGGCAGCTCGTCAGGGCGGCATGGGCGGTGACGGCCGTGTTCGCCCTGTCCAACTCACCAACCCCGCTGTACGTGTACTGGCAGCATGAGATGGGCTACTCCTCAGGCACCCTGACGATCGTCTTCGCCGCCTACATCGCGGGCCTGGTGGTGACGCTGCTCGTCGCGGGACGGGCGGCCGACCGGTACGGCCGCAAGCGGGTGGTCGTCCCGGGAATCCTGATTGCGTTGGTCTCGGCCGTGCTGTTCATGACCGCGGGGAGCGTCGCGGCCCTGGTCGTGGCGAGGCTGCTCGTCGGTGTCGCGGTCGGCATCGTGGTGTCCGCCGGCATGGCCGCGGTCGTTGACCTCGGCGGGGAGGACCGCCGTCACATGACATCGATGCTGGCCTCGATCGCCATGGTCTTCGGCGCCGGTCTCGGGCCACTCCTGGGCGGAATCGTCTATCAGGCCACACCCCGACCGGTTGGCTGGGTCTTCACAGTGAACATCGTGCTGCTGGTCGTCGCCTTGCTCGGGTACATCGGATTGCCGCTGGAACGTCCGTCGAGCCAGGCCGCAGGGTTCTTGTGGCCGCGTCTTCCCCGTGTGCCCGCGCGGAATCGTGTGCAGATCGCCGGCGGTGCGGCGGTCTTCGCCCCCGGCCTGACCGCCACGTCGTTCGTGCTGTCCCTCGGCCCCTCACTGCTGGTGCTCGCGGTCGGAACCACCTCGCCGCTCCTGGCCGGCGGGACAGCATGCGTGATGTTCCTCGCCGCCACCGGATCGCAGATCGCCCTCAACAGGCTTGCCGTACCTCGCCTGTTCGCCCTGGGGACCGCAGGCACCGTCCTCGCGATGAGCGCCGTCGTGCTCACTCTGTTCACCAAGAACCCGGCACTCTTCGTCGCCTCGGCCGTCCTCGCAGGCAGCGGGCAAGGACTCGGCCAGCTCGGCGGCCTCCGACTCATTGCCCACCACGTCGAGGGCAACCGGCGCGCCGAGGCCAACGCAGCACTGAACATCAGCGCCTACCTCCCCGCCGCGATCCTCACCGTCGCCACCGGATACGCCGTCAGTGGATGGGGCATGCGCCCCGCGGCCATGACTCTCGCGGCCACCCTGGCGGTCCTCGGACTCCTCCTCGGCGTGGCCGCCTACCGCGCCAACGCACACCACAGCCTGGCCGGAGGTACGCACACAGTCCCCGCCACACGGTAGATCTGGCATCACCCGGCCTCGACTCTGCAGGGCTCTGATCACCAACCGCCCTGTCCCTCGGCCTCCCTGTAGCCGACGGGCAGTGCCTCATCACCGATACGACCGCGTGCCTTCCGCGTCCTCCAGCCCGCAGGGAGCCAGACCCGTGGCTACCCGTTTGGCATGCGCGGCTACGTCTACCTGGGCACCGTCACCGCTGATGCCCCGCTCGTCTGGGTCCGGCCCTGAAAGACGTCACCGGGCAACCGGAACTCAACCGTTCGCCCGCTCCGCCGCGCTGCGTTCCACACAAAATTCGTTGCCCTCCGGGTCATACAGCGTCACCCACCCGGTTCCGTCAGGCCTTCGGTGATCCCCCTGAAGCGTCGCTCCGAGCGAAAGTAAACGCTCGACCTCCTCGTCCCGGGTGCGGTCCTGGGGTTGGAGATCCAGATGTACACGGTTCTTCACGGCCTTGCGGTCATCGACCCTGACGAACAGCAACGTGGCGGCGGCGGTCGTGACCATGGCTTCCGGGTCGCCGGGAAAGTCGTCATCAGCGAGCGAGCCGTCCAGGACCTGAGCCCAAAAGCCCGCAAGAGCGTACGGGTCCGCGGCATCGATGGTGATGTGTCGTATCAGAGAACTCATGCACCAAGCCGATCATGAATCTCTCCCACCGTCCAGAGGCGGCCGGCCTCGAAACCGACCGCCTCACCAGGCTCTTGCCATGATCGATGACAACGGGTCAGGCGCTCGCAGGGGCGCCCGTCCTCACCTCGGGCGGGCGCATCATGAAGACGTCGACCGGGTCTTCGGTCTCCACGACGAAACCGTGACGCTCATACAGCCGACGGGCAGCGCTGCCCCGCAAGACGTTCAAGCCCACTGTCACATCCTGCGTATCCGCCCGCTGCAATACCGTGCGCAACACCGCAGACCCCAGCCCGCGGCCCTGACAGTGCGGAGCCAGGTAGAAATGCTCCAGCCACAGCCTGCCTTCGGCGGGCCGTACGGTGACACATCCAGCAAATTCACCGCCGAGCATGATGACCGACGTGTGCTGCGGGGAAAAGGAGTCCCGCAACCGCTGCCGTACCCGGTGCTCGTCATAGCGCCCCAGGCGCTCCAAGTCCGCACGCATCACCGCGGCCCGCAACTCCGCGATCACCTCGACGTCCGCCGCCACCGCACCACGCAATACCCAGCCCTCGTGGCCCACCGACGCGGACCCCCCAGACACTGCCATCCCCGAGCCCCCGTCCCTCCCCCACACACCATCACCCACGACCGGAGTATCCCAGCCCACTCACCCGCCAGAGATACCCACACCCCTCGAGAGAGGTTCGATCGTGTGCTGATCGATGCGCTGTCCCGGCCGGTCGGACGGGCGGATCAGCGCAGTCCGGCGAAGAGATCGTTCTCGGGTACGGCCGCTCCGGTGGCGTCCTGGACACGTACAAAGGTCTCCACGCCCATCAACCCGGCGAACCGCTCCTTGCCCATCTTGAGGAAGAAGATGTTCTCGCCCTGACTGGCGTGCGCGGCCAACGCGTCGAACTTCTGGCCGCTGAACCCGGTCGTGTCCACCCACGTGGTGATCTCGTCGTCCGGGAGGCCGATCTCGGCCATCGCGGCGGCCTCGGCAGAATCCGGCTCCGGCATGTTCTCGCCGAACTCGCGCATGACCTCTCCGAAGCGCTGCATCATCGAGCGGGGCGCGGTTGTCCAGTACACCTTCGGGGACAGCTCGCTCATCTCCAGCGCCGCCATGGTGATGCGGTGGGCCTGGATGTGGTCGGGGTGGCCGTAAAAACCGTTCTCGTCATAGGTGACGACCACATCAGGTCGGTAGTGCCGCATGAGTTCCGCAAGGCGGGCCGCGCCTTCCTCCACGGGGGTCCGCCAGAAGGAGCCGGGCGCGTCGTTGCTCGGCCAGCCCATCATCCCGGAGTCGGTGTAGCCGAGCATCTCCAGATCGCTGACCTTCAGCACATCACAGCTCGCCTCGAGTTCTTGACGACGCATCAAGGCGACTGCCGCCGGATCGTGCCCGGGCTCGCCCGGCTTGACACCTCCCGGTCCATCACCGCAACTGCCGTCGGTACACGTCACCAGCACCGTGCGGATTCCTTCCGCCGCATACATCGCAAGGACCCCTCCGGTTCCGGTGGCTTCGTCGTCGGGGTGGGCGTGCACTGCCATCAGCGTCAAGGGCCGGTCAGTCATGAGACAGTCCTCCATCAGAAATACGTCTTGCTTCAAATAGCGACGGCAGACGTGCCGCGCTCCTGAGGCCCGGATCCTGCGGGGACGGACGATCTTGCGTCCTCCATGCCCCTACGGCGCCGGCCCCTCGGCCGATGCAACCGTGCCGGCCGACGGCCTGTTCCCGTCGCGGCCGCTTTGCAATCCAGACGTCGGCGTCCAGCGCCAAACGAGTCACCGGCGAGAGCTCGTACCTGTTCCCGCCCGGTACAGCCACCCTGGCGGCGGCACCTTACTGGGTCCGATGTGCCGTTGGAGCGAGGTCAGGGCGGCGCCGGTCACGACAGCGGACCTTGCGGTGCGACCGGGGCCGGAGGTCAGCCGTTGAGGTTCTGCATCAGCTCGGGGGCGTACCGGTCGCCGGAGACAATGCCCCGTGGGGCGACGGCTTCGATGGTGGCCAAGTCCTCATCGTTGATCGTCACGGAGGTGGCGGCGACGTTCTCCTCCAGGTAGCGGCGGCGCTTGGTGCCGGGGATGGCGACCGCGCCCCGGTGCAGTACCCAGGCGAGAGCCAGCTGGGACGGCGAGACCTGCTTGGCGGCGGCGATGCGGCGGACCTCGTCGACCACGGCCAGGTTGCGGGCGAAGTTCTCGCCCTGGAAGCGCGGGTCGGTACGGCGGAAGTCGTCGGCGGCGAAGTCGTCAGGGCTGGTGATCTCACCGGAGAGGAACCCGCGTCCGAGCGGCGAGTAGGCGACCAGGCCGATCCCTAGTTCGTTCAGGGTGGCCATGACGCCGTCGTCCTCGATGCCGCGCTCGAAGAGCGAGTACTCGGTCTGGACGGCCGTGATCGGGTGGACGGAGTGCGCGCGGCGGATGGTCTGCGGGGCGACTTCGGACAGGCCGATGTAGCGGACCTTGCCGGCGGCCACCATGTCGCCCATGGCGCCGACGCTCTCCTCGATCGGCACCTGCGGGTCGACCCGGTGCAGGTAGTAGAGGTCGACGTGGTCGGTGTCCAGGTGGCGCAGGGAGCGGTCCAGGGAGCGACGGATGTACTCGGGGCGCCCGTTGAGGCCGACGAGCGTGCCGTCGTCGGTGAACTCGACGCCGGTCTTGGTGGCGACGACGGCCTGCTCTCGGCGGCCGGCGAGGGCCTTGCCGAGGAGCTGCTCGTTGATGAACGGGCCGTAGCCCTCGGCGGTGTCCAGCAAGGTCACGCCCAGTTCCAGGGCGCGGTCGATGGTGGCGAGGGACTCGGCCTCGTCGGTGCTGCCGTAGAAGGCGCTCATGCCCATGCAGCCGAGTCCCTGGGCGGAGACGGTGAGGCCCTGGCTGCCGAGGGTGCGGAGTTCCATGGTGATGTTCCTTGCTGTTGCGGGTCGTCCCGCGGTGGGTGATGGGTTGGTGGCGCGTCCGGTGTGCTCCGGTCTTCGACCCGGGCCGGGTACGGCCGGGCCCCCACTCGGACGCTCCGCGGGGCGGTCAGCGCACCCAGGTGCCGGTGAGGGACTGGACGGCGGAGCCGTCGAGGTCGGCGAGGGTGGTGGCGACGAAGTCGCGGGCCCACTGCGAGGTCTGGATGCGGAAGGGCGGGCGCGCGGCGGTCAGGGCGTCGACGATCGGCGCGGCCGCCTCGTCCGGGGTCTGGGCGTTGCCGAACGACTGCCGGGTGCGACTGATGTAGGCCTCGAGCGCCGGGGCGTAGGGTCCGGCGGCGGCGAGCAGCGTCGGGACGTCCAGGCCGAGATTGGCGACGAACTCGCTCGCCACCGCGCCCGGCTCGACCACGCTGACGTCGACACCGACGGTGGCGGCGACCGGCGCGAGGGACTGCATGAAGCCTTCGACGGCGAACTTGGCCGCGCAGTACGCCTCGTTGAAGGGCTGGCCGACGGCGCCGCCGACGCTGGTGACGGTGATCACCCGGCCCTTCGACGCTCGCAGGTGCGGCAGGGCGGCCCGGGTCACCGCCACCACGCCGAAGAAGTTGACCTCCATGGCCGCGCGGACATCCTCGACGCTGCTCTGCTCGATGGTGCCGACCTGGGCGGCGCCGGCGTTGTTGACCAGCGCGTCCAGGCGGCCGTGCTCGGCGACGACCTCGTCCAGGCAGGCGGTGCTGCCGTCGGGGTCGGTCACATCCAGGCGCTTGACCTGGATCCGGTCCGCAACACCCGCCTCACCGGCCGCCTTGAGCAGGGCCTCGGCCTTGCCGGTGTCGCGCATGGTGGCAATGGTCTGCCAGCCCGCCCTGGCGGTGCCGATGGCGGCGGCCAGGCCGATTCCGGAGGACGTACCGGTGATCAGAACTGTCTTCGGGGAGGTCATGAGGGTCTTCCTTGCCTGGGGAGCACAACGGGCCGACACCCGTAACCGGGGAGTTCCCCAGTTATCCGCAACGGTAAACGGGGAACTCCCCGGTTGTCCAGCTAGACTGGCCTTCCGAGGAAGGGAGCAGCCGTGACCAGCAAGCCGAGCGTGTTGCGCGCCGATGCCCGCCGCAACCGGGAGCGCATCCTCGAAGCGGCCGTGCGCGCCTTCTCCGAGAAGGGCCCGGACGTCGCGATCGACACCATCGCCAAGGCCGCGGGCGTCGGCTCGGCCACCCTCTACCGCCACTTCCCCACCCGCGAGGCACTCGTCGAGGCGACCTACCGCAACGAGCTGGCCCGCGTCTGCGACAGCGCCGTGAAGCTGCTCGCCGACAACCCGCCCGACCGGGCGATCCGTCTGTGGATGGACGACTTCATCGACTACCTGGCCGCCAAGCAGGGCATGGCGGACGCCCTGCGGGCCGCGGTCGCATCCGGAGCGGACCCCTTCGCCGAGACCCTCGACAAGCTCGGCACCGCGCTCGGCACCCTGCTGCACGCAGGCGCCGACGCCGGTCTCCTGCGCCCGGACGTCGACCCCTTCGATGTCGGCTTCAGCCTGGCCGGCGTCGCACTGATCACCAGCGCTCCCGACCAACGCGAACGGGCCGATCGCCTCCTCGACCTCCTCCTCGACGGCCTCCGCTACGGAGCCGAAGGGCCGACGTCCGGCTCATGACGCGGCATCGGCCGCATCCACCTCCCCCACCAGAGCGCACCAGGCGATTGGTTCAGGCGTTGTAGCCACCATGGGCGTCCAGCACCGCGCCTGTGACATAAGACGCGGCGGGGCTCGCCAGAAAGGCGATCGCCGCGGCGATTTCGTCGGGGTGACCCATGCGTTGCAGGGACAGCGAGCCGACCAGGGCCTTGAGGGTCTCGGGGCCCGGCCCTTCCATACCGCCCTCCATCAACCCAGCCTCCACGACGTTGGCCGTGATCTCCCGGGGCCCGAGGTCCCACGCGACCCCCATGGTGTACCTCTCGATCCCTGACTTGGTCGCCGAGTAGTCGGCAAGGCCCGGGGCACCGACCCGGGAACCCAGTCCGGAACTCACCGTGATGATGCGTCCGCCCGCGCGCAGCACTCGGGAGGCGGCCCGGATGACGGCGATCACACCGAGGTAGTTGGTGGCGTGCATCCGGTCCAGTGCAGCGGTGTCGGCGTCCGGGTCGTCCACCGTGCGGCCCTGCTCCACCGAGATCGCCGCGTTGTTGACGAGGATGTCCAGGCCGCCGAAGTGCGCGACCACGTCGTCGATCAGCGCCGGCGCCTGAGTCATGTCGGCCTGGTCGGACTTGAGGGCAATGGCCTTCGCTCCCTTGCGGTGCACATCGTCGACGACGGCCTGCGCCTGCTTCTCGGAGCTGACATACGTGAAGGCGACGTCGGCACCCTGCTCGGCCAGCAGTCGTACGGTCGCGGCTCCCAGTCCGCGCGACCCCCCGGTGACCAGTGCGACCTTGCCCTGGAGTGGCTTGCTCATGCTTCTCACCTCGTTGATTGACCCTTCCCAGCTGTCGCAACACTAATTGTTACGACAGTCTGTCGCAACCTTCGCTGTTACGACTGCACTGTCGTAACATAAAGCGTTGCGGCCGAGAGGGGGGTTCATGAGCGCCAACAGCAGGTTGACCATTGCCGCCCACGCGCTGGCCTGGATCGGTCTCTACCAGCGCCAGGGCCACGAGGTCGCCACCTCCGAGCAGATCGCTGCCAGCGCGAACACCAACCCCGTGGTGATCAGGCGGCTGCTCGGCGAGCTGCGCCGGGCCGGGCTCGTGGAGTCCCGGCGGGGCGTGGGCGCGGGCTGGTCGCTGGCGCGCGAGCTGGAGTCGATGACGCTGCTCGACGTGTACGAGGCAGTGGAACCCGGCCCGCTGTTCGCGATGCACCGCACCACCCCGGACCAGGAATGCGTGGTGGGTTACGGCATCCAGCCGGCGATGCAGGGCATCTACGAGGGCATCGAGAAGACCCTGAGACACGAGTTGTCCCGCGTCACGCTCGAAACCGTACTCCGGGACGTACTCGCGGCACCTCGCTAGGTGTTGCGGGTCATGACGTTGTTGACGGTGGGTTTGGGGCGGTCGGCGGGGCGGGATCGGTCGTGGACGGTCTGGCGCGGATGATGGCTTGGTCTCCTCGTGGACCGAACAGGTGCAGGATCTCCACGGCGCTCGTGTCCGCGGGGCCGAACCAGTGGGGCTCGGTGGTGTCGAACTCGGCCACTTCGCCGGGCCGCAGCGTGAAGTCCTGCGCCCCGAGGATGAGGCGTAGCCGACCGGCGAGGACGTAGAGCCATTCGTAGCCCTCGTGGGTGACCAGTTCCGGCTGGCGGGGTGCCAGTACCTGCTTGAAGACCTGCACTCGGCCCGGGTACTGCGTCAGGGGCACGAGGACGCTCCCGCGCTCCTTGTGCAGGGGCCGGAGGTGCACCCGAGGGTCACCGCTGGCCGGCGCCGCCACCAGCTGGTCGAGTGCGACGCGGTGCGCTCGTGCCAGCGGGATGAGCAGGTCCAGAGTCGGGTGCCGCTTGCCCGATTCCACCCGGGACAGTGTGCTGACCGAGATCCCGGTCGTGGCCGCGAGTGCCTCGAGCGTGAGTCCCCGTTCCCGGCGCAGCCTGCGCAGCCGGGGCCCGATGCCATCGAGAATCTGCTCCAGCTCCGCGTCCCTGGATCCTGTGTTCATCGATCCAGTTTTGCAGACTTCGCAAAATTGATGGCCTACGGCCGTCGCCCGGGCCGAGCCTTGCCGGGCATTGTTCCCGGACATCAGAGGTAGACCGTGATCGCGACGACACACCCTGTTCAACCCATGCTGAGCGCGCGCAGACGCTGGACGGTACTGGCCGTCTGCTGCCTGAGCATGTTCCTGGTGGGCCTGGACACCACCATCGTCAATGTGGGTCTGCCAGCCATCGGGCGCGGCCTGGATGTCGACACGCGCGGTCTCGAATGGACCGTGGACGCCTACACCCTCGTCCTGGCCAGTCTCCTGATCTCCTCCGGCGCACTGGCAGATCGCTTTGGACGCCGCCGGGTGTTCCAGTGCGGGCTGGCCGTGTTCGGCGCGGCCTCACTGGTCTGCGCGCTCGCCCCGTCGGCGGGCGTACTCATCGCGGCTCGCGCCCTACAGGGCATCGGTGCCTCGATGCTCAGCCCCGTGGCGCTCGCGATCGTGGTGAACGCGATGCCCGACCCGAAGGAACGGGCGCAGGCGATCGGCGTCTGGGCGTCAGTGTTCGGACTGAGCATGGCCGCCGGACCCGTCACGGGCGGCGCGCTGCTCGCCGGGCTCGACTGGCGGGCGCTGTTCTGGATCAACGCACCCGTCATCGTGGCCGCTCTGCTGCTCAGTGCAGCGTTCGTGCCGGAGTCCCGGGCACAGCGGGCCCGGCGACTCGACCTGCCCGGCCAGGTCCTGCTGACCATGGCCCTCGCAGTCGTGGTCGGCGTCCTGATCGAAGGGCCGCGCTTCGGCTGGACGTCGCCTGCGGCACTGGCGGGATACGCATGGGCTGCCGCGGCGACAGCCGGATTCGTGTGGGTCGAGTCCCGCCGACGTGAGCCGCTGATGGATCTGCGGCTCTTCGCGCGCCCGGTCTTCAGCGGTGCCGTCATGGGCGCGGTGGCGGTCTTCGTCGCCCTGAACATGACACTTCTGCTGAACACCCTCTACCTGCAGCACACTCGGGAATGGACGCCGCTGGCCGCCGGCGTGGCGACCTTGCCCTTG
Source organism: Streptomyces sp. NPDC001137 (assembly GCF_040298885.1). NCBI lineage: Bacteria > Bacillati > Actinomycetota > Actinomycetes > Kitasatosporales > Streptomycetaceae > Streptomyces > Streptomyces sp. NPDC001137. The sequence continues at coordinate 112,066 of NZ_JBEPBA010000009.1, read as the reverse complement.
GCCGTCGGAGCGACCGTCTGCGCCCCCTGGTCCGGCCGCATGGTCGGCCGCGCGGGACCGCGGCTGCCGCTGCTCCTTGCCGGCGGTTTCATCACGGTCGGCGGGCTCTGCCTGGTCCGGCTCACCCCGCACACGAGCGTGCTCCTGCTTCTGGCCGCATACTCGCTCATCGGCATCGGGTTCGGCTTCGCCAACGCCCCGATCACCAACACCGCGGTCAACGGACTGCCACCCGCCCGTGCCGGCGTGGCCGGGGCGATCACCTCCACCGCACGGCAACTCGGCTCCGCCCTCGGTATCGCTCTCGCCGGCGGCCTGGTCACGGCTACCAGCCCGGCGGGGCTCGCACACGCGTCCCGCCCGGGCTGGATCCTGGTCGCCACCTGTGGCGTACTGCTCTTCCTCGTCGCCCACGCATCACGGCCGAAGGAGGCCACCACCGGCCCCACCTCCCCACAAGCGCGGTGAGCCGCGTGACTCACCGCAACGCACCGTTGTCCGTTGAAGGGCGCCGCCGCCTCGTGGAGCGCCGCCGAACTCGCCCCATTGCTCACGTCGCCGCTGAGATGGGAATCTCCCGGGCCTGCGCCTCGAAGTGGGTGAACCGCTACCGCAGATTCGGCGAGGTCGGGCTCTTGGACCGCTCCTCGACGCCACGACACCAACCGACGGCCACCCCAGACGAAGTAGTAGCCCAGGTCGAGGTCCTCCGACGCGCCCACAAGTGGCCGGCGGCCCGCATCTCATTCGAGCTCACACAGGCCGGGACACCCGTCAGCCGACGGACCGTGAGCCGACATCTGGCCCAGCTGGGGCTGAACCGGCGCCGGTTCATCGACCCAGACGGGGCGTCGAACAGGGAACCCCGAAAGATCATTGCTCGTCGACCAGGGCACCTGGTCCACATCAATGTCAAGAAGGTCGGTCGCATCCCCGACGGTGGCGGATGGCGCGTTCACCGCCGCGGGAGCGAACAAGCCAAGTCCGTCGCCAGACGTAAGAAGAAGACCGAACGCGGCGGCTACGTGTACCTGCACTCAGCCATCGACGGATTCAGCCCACTTGCCTACACCGAAGCCCTGCCGGACGAGAAGGCAGCGACAGCGGTCGCGTTCCTGCACCGGGCACGAGCGTGGTTCGCCGCTCACGGAATCACCCGAATCGAACGGACAGTGACGGACAACGGCTCCTGGTACCGCGCTGACGCCTTCGCCAGATCCCTGCTCGAGGCCCGGCACCAGCGGATCACGCCGTACACCCCACGGCACAACGATGAAGCGCCCCGGTACCTTCGTCCCCCACCAAGGCGCCGCCTACCAGCAGATCGTGCATACGGAAGGGAAGGGAGGGGTTCGTCCGTTCGTCCTGCCGCCGTATCGCCAACCAATGTTGGGGGCAGTGGCATCGGGCGGGAGTGAGGCAGCCTGAATCAGGCCGCAAAACCGATGTTCGAGACGTACTCGTACTGCCCCCACTCGCTGCCCAAGTCGACCACGGCATCGCTGACCCAGGCGTCGTCCAAGGCCGCGTCATCGTCCGCGGCCCACGCCTCGACAATGCGGTCCCAGTGCCGCACATTGAGGGTCCTGAAGCTGAGCTCACGCTGACGCGGCCGCGGGACCTGGGACTGATTGAGCGGGTGGAACTCCACCCGGGTGCCGCGTCCTTCCCTGTTGAGACGGTTGAGCAGGTAGCGGGCCACGTTGTGGCGGCGCACCGTGTAATACACGGACTCAACGCGCTCCAGGTTCTTCCTCGACGGATTCCGCCTGCCGTCCAGCCAGGCCTTGAGGGTGCGGTCGGTGACGGTGAGGCCGGCCTCGCGGGCCGCTGCGCGGGCGTGGTCGGTACGGGTGAGGTAGTGCAACCGGGCCAGGAGTCCGCGCCGCTGGGTGATCGGGGTGGAGATGAAGTTGGCGAGCGAGTCGAGCTGTCGGGCCACGGCTTGATGTCCCTTGACACCGCGTGCGCCGAATTTGCCGAAATCGATATTCCTCTCCGGCATTCTCAACTCCTCGCACTTCTGGTGATTTGGGAACACTCACAAGCGTCCACTCCAACGCGACGCGATACTACAGGAATTCGGCCCTCGGATTGCCGCTGTCGCGCGTTCGGCCGGAGTCCCGGCAGCGTGCCACCTGCGGGCCACCTCGTTCGAGTATGTGTCCCGTACGCGCCGTGTGCCTGCCTGTGGCGGGTACAGCGCGCCCGGATGAATCTCAGTGCCTCCGTCATGTCCACGGGACTGGTGCGCAGCTGTGGCGAGCCCGCGCAAAAAACCGTTTGGCGGACCACGGCGGCCCCTGCTACTTTCGCGGCGGCCGTGCGAGAGAACGAGGAGGTGGTACCCGTGAACGTATCGACATGGGTGCTCTCCTTGGGGGTCACGGTCGGGCGATAGGTCGTCCGGGAGCGCCGTTCAACAGCGCCCCGAAAGGCAACGACCATGACCCTTCACTTCACTTCCGAACAACGCCTCGCCGACGGTGTCCTCGAACGCGAACTCACCCTCGGAGAGATCCCCGGCATCCTGTGGACGCCCACTTCCGCATCCGCACCGACGCCGCTGATCCTGCTCGGCCACCCCGGCGGGCAGCACAGGATGTACCCCCGGTTGGTGGCACGGGCCCGGCAGTGCGCGGCGGATGGCTTCGCCGCGGCCACCATCGAGCTCCCCGGGAGCGGTGACCGACCCCGTTGGGCCGCCGCCGACCAGGCCCGCGCCGAGTTGCGCCGCGCCATGGAAGCCGGCGAGCCGGTCAGCAACGAGATCATTGACGCCCTCATCCTCCCGCTCGTCGACAGGGCGGTCCCGGAGTGGCAGGCCACCCTGGACGCCCTCCTGTCGCTACCCGAAATCGGCGGCCCGGTCGGATACTCGGGGGGAGTGATCTCCATCGGGGTTCGCCTTGCGGTGGTTGAGCCGCGGATCGTGGCCGCCTGTCTCTTCGCCGGGAGTTTCGTCCCGCGCGCCACGTTCGAGGAGGCCCGTCAGGTCACCATTCCGCTGCATGTCCTGCTGCAGTGGGACGACGAAGGGAACGACCGGCAGGCGGCCCTGGACCTGTTCGACGCCTTCGGCTCCAAGGAGAAGTCCCTGCACGCCAATATGGGCGGGCACACCGGCGTCCCACAGTCTGCGGGCGACGCCGCGGCCCGGTTCTTCACCCGGCACCTGAAGTGAGACAGCGCCGCCAGGCCACCAGCAGACGGTGAGCATGGTCGGCCAGGATGCTGCTCGGCGAGGGCAGGTCCTGGCTCGTGCCGCGGGCCTCTGCCCACTCTGCAGAGGCCCGCGCTGCTCGAAGCCACCCGAGGCAACCCGCCTTCTGAAACGAGCAGTCGCGCCAGAGATAGGCGGTTGCCGTGCGGAACAATCTGCTTCCACTGTCCGTACTATCTCTACACGCCAGCCCTGTGCTGCGGTGCAGCTCATGTCGTCGCTCAGCACACGGGGGCCACTCCCCTGGGCTCGCTGCGGCCGCCGCAGGCCTGTTTCGGCCGCAACCTCAAGGAAAGGTCGGCATCATGTCCGAGAACACGACCGCTTCCACGGAACTGACCTCGCAATACGCGGCACAGGTCACCAGCGACCTCGAGCGCAACCTCAAAGAGCAGGAACGCGTCAGTGGAGAAATTGCCGCGCTGCAGGAGCAGTTGACCACCTTGCAGCACGACCACACCGTGCTGATGAACATGCAGCAGGCGCTCGGCATCACCCTCCGCTCCGACAAGCCGGCCTCCGCGCCCGAACAAGCCGCCGTCCCCGCTCCCCGCAAAAAAGCCGCCAAGCGGTCGAGTGGCACCACCCGTGCCACGAAATCCAGCGCGGCGCCCAGCCGGTCACGCACGCGAAAGTCGGCCGCCAAGGCCCCGGTCGAAGCTACGACAACGACACAGCCCTCGCTGGTCGACCTGATCCGCCAACACCTCGCCGAGCAGAGCGAACCACGCTCCACGGCCGAGGTCGCCGCCGCCCTCGACCAGGCCCACCCCGACCGCGGCATCAAGAGCACCGTGGTGCGCACCACCCTCGAAAACCTCGTCGCCAGGGGCCAGGCCCAGCGCACCAAGCAGGGCAACTCCGTCTACTACGTCGCCCCGGACAGCCGCCGGTCCACGCCGTCATCCCCGACCGAATCGCAGCAGCAAGAAGAGGCTCAATCTGAAGCGCAGTAAGCGGGCCATGGCCGGCAGCGCGAACAGGTCCCCGCTAGCGGCGGAATAGGCAACCTGCCGCTTGACTCACCGTCAGCGCGGTGACCAGTTCGTCCAGTCCGCTGTACCGCAAGTCGAAGATGTCGGAACTCGTCGGCGGGTCCCCGACCGGTCGGTGAACGTACGCTGTGCGCATCCCCGCAGCCTGAGCCCCGCGAAGGTCCCAGGCGTGGGCGGCCACCATGAGGATGCGTTCTGGTGGGCATCCGGCGGTGTCGATGGCGAGCTGGTAAACCTCCGGCGCCGGCTTGTACGCCAGGACGGCTTCGCTGGACAGGGCTTGGTGCCAGCGCAGCCCGGCATGTGCGTTGAGGCGCAGTAGTGCGGTCCGTCCGGCGTTGGAGAGCCCGAGCACGGGGAATCGCTTCGCCAGCCGTTCGAGTCCGGCGACAGAGTCCTCCCAGGGAGGCAGGCGCTGTCCCGCTGTGGCGAGCCGGGCGATGGTCGCAGGGTCGGCGAGTCCGGCATGGTCGGCCACCCGTTGGGCTGCCTCCGCATCGATGATCTCGGTGTTGGCGTACGCACGATGCCCTTGCGCGATGCGTCGCTGCTCAAGCTCTACATGGTGCTGCCACAAGGTGAGCATCTCGTCGACCGACGCGTCGCCGGACGCAGGCGAGGCCTCGCGGATTGCCGCTCGAAGCCCGCTGGTTTCGTCGACCATTGTTCCAAGGACGTCGAAGACGAGTACCTCGATGTCGCGGATCTCGGGCATCCGGTCTCCTGTTCGTGGTGGTGTCAACAGCTCAGCAGGTGACGACCTTGCCCCAGCCGCCGTCACTGGTCAAGACGGTGACACAGAAGAGCCTGGTTCAAGCGGCGCACCCCCGCTGAAGCTGTGCGGGGTCACCTTCTGGAGCGGTGCCGAGGGCATCGGCACGACCCGGCTGAGCACCGCCACCCGTGGGATGCCGTCCGCTCCGGCCGGCGACCGGCTGCCCGCCACGACCGCCCGGGACGCGGTCGGTGCGCCGCCCCGCGTCGTCTCCGTCTCCTCCGACTGCTCGCACGGCCGTACGGTCGTCGTCTCCCCGGCTTCCTCGGTGCGCGTCCGCAAGGCGGCGAAGGACGGCGACCGCCGCATCGTCGTCCTCTCTCTCGTCCCGGCGCGGCCCCGGACCCCTGCCAAGGTGCACATCTACGCCTACGACGGCACCCGCCCGATCGGCCAAGTCCTGACAACGGTGGGCTGATGCACGCCGGGGCCGGCGACTGGGCCGAGGTGGCGAGTCCTCTGACGCCAAGTCGTGCGTGACCGCAGCCCAGCCGGCACAGCCTGCTGTTCCACTACGCGCCGGCCGGGCCGCCGAAGAAGTCATCGGCCCTCGACGCCCTTCCCGCCGCCGCGGCGACCTGCCGTAGACCGCACAATGGGTCGTGTGGTCCACGTCCCGATCGGTCGTCATCTGCTCCGCGCCAGGGATCTCGCGGACGCCCGCTACAACGAGCCGCTCACCGTCGCCGACATGGCGGCGGCCGCCGCGCTGTCGCCCGCGCACTTCAGCCGCTGCTTCAAGGCCGCGTTCGGCGAGTCGCCGCACCAGTATCTGCTGACCCGCCGTCTCGAACGGGCTGCCTCCCTGCTGCTTGCCACCGACTGGACGGTGGCCGCGATCGGTGTCGCCGTCGGCGCCCAGAGCATCGGCTCGTTCACGACGAGTTTCCGCAGGATGTACGGGACGAGCCCGCAGGCCTATCGGGCCGCTCATCCGCCCGCCGCACGGCATGTGCGCATCCCGCGCTGTGTGGCGATGGCCTATGGGCGGCCGCAGCACCGCACGTTTCGAGAAGACACGACATCACCGGCTGCCTAGCGTCGTTCCCAGGCAAGCGACCAAGGAGCAGCCATGACCACGATCAAGATCGCCAATGCGCAGTTCTGGGTGCACGACCAGGACGAGGCCCTGGACTTCTACACCACCAAGCTGGGCTGGGAGGTCAGGGCGGACGTGACGATGGAGGCCTGGAGCTTCCGCTGGTTGTGTGTCGGCCCGCCCGGCGGAGACGGCCCGGCGCTGGTGCTGATGCCCGTACCGGGGCAGCCGATGCTGGATGAGGCGAGCAGTGCGCAGCTGTCCGATCTGGTGGCCAAAGGTGCGGGTGGCACGCTGTTTCTGGAGACCGACGACTGCAAGGCCGCCTATGACGAGTTGTCGGCCCGAGGGGTCGAGTTCAACGACCCGCCGACCGTGCAGCCGTACGGAATCGACACGTCCTTCCGCGACCCCTCGGGCAACAACATCCGGCTCACGCAGGTGCTGGAATTCGATCCGGATCGCCACTGACCCCCCGGCGGACGCTGCCGCCAGAAGGGTGCACCCCAGCTGTCAGCCGGGGACATCAGGGACACGATGAGGGGTACCCCTCAGGTGGAGGTCCGTGATGTTCGAGGCAGGCGACATTCGTGAATGGCGTGGTCACGGCGTGGTCGACCCCCGCGGTCACAAGATCGGCACCCTGGAGGCCGTCTACGTCGACACCGCGACCGACCAGCCCTTCTTCGCGACGGTGACCGTGGGTCTTCCCACCCGTCGACGCCTGGTCTTCGTGCCGCTGTCCGGTGCGACCGTCGGGCCCGGCTATCTCAAGATCACTCACCCCAAGGACGTGGTGAAGAAGGCTCCCGCGATCGACACCGACGGTGAGTTGCCTGCCGAGGACGAGCCGGGGATCTTCGCGCACTACGAGCTCGACTACGCCCCGGGAGCAGGCGGTGAACGCCGTCTGGCCCGTCGCTGACCGCAACGCCGAGAAGGCGATGACGCCACTGGAGCACCGATGAGTCTGTTTCTGTTCCTCATCCTCGTGGCCCTCGTTCTGGGCATCATCGGGTTCGCCGCGCACGGTCTGTTCTATCTGCTGATCATCGGCGCCGTCGTGCTGCTCGCCGACCTCACGTACGGCGCCGTGCGCTTCCGCCGTGGCGGCAGGAAGCACCGCCTGGCGCGCTGACCGCTTTCAGCAGCTCCAGGCGATGGCCGCCTGGTCACATGTCATCCAGGCGGCGGACGTCCTCCTCGTCCCAGGTTCGCGTGTCGCGCGGCTGGGTGTAGGGCTCGGCCTCGGGCGGAAGTCCGCCGGCGATGGCCCGCTGCCGCACGGTCTCGGCGTCGAACTCCAGGCCCAGGAGGATCGCGAGGTTGCTGATCCACAGCCAGACGAGGAAGACGATGACGCCGGCCATGGTGCCGTAGGTCTTGTTGTACGAGGCGAAGTTGGCGACGTAGAACGCAAACCCGGCGGAGGCGGCCAGCCAGATCGCCAGGGCCAGCAGGCTGCCCGGCGTGATCCACCGGAAGCCCTTGACCTTGGCGTTCGGGGTGGCCCAGTACAGGATCGCGATCATGACGGTGACCAGCACCACCAGAACGGGCCACTTGGCGATCGACCACACCGTCAGCCCGGTGTCCCCGATCCCGAGCGCCTGTCCGGTCTGGCGGGCCAGCCCGCCGGTGAAGACCACGATCAGCGCGCTCATCACGGCCAGCACCATGAGCACCACGGTCACGCCGATCCGCACCGGCAGGACCTTCCACACCGGACGGCCCTCCGGCATGTCGTAGACGGCATTCGCAGCGCGAATGAAGGCGGCCACGTAACCGGACGCCGACCACACCGCCAGCACGATGCCGACGAGGGCCATCACCGAGCCGGTCCCGGAGTTGTTCTGGAGCTGCTCGACGGCACGCGTGATGATGTCGCGTGCCGAGCCGGGGGTCAGCTGCCTGATGTTGGTCAGCACCTTGTCGGTGGCCGACCTGCCGGTGATTCCCAGCAGGGAGACCAGCACCAGGAGGGCCGGGAACAAGGACAGCACGCCGTAGTAGGTCAGCGCCGCGGCCCGGTCCGCCAGTTCGTCGTCCTTGAACTCCTTCAGGCTGCCTTTGAGTACGGCGGTCCAGGCGCCCTTCGGCAGCTTCGCCGGCGTGTCCGGAGCAGCGCGTTCGACATCCCGGTCCGGTCCTGCCTCCTCCGGCGACGGCACCGGCGCCCGGGCGGCCGGGGCCTCGTCGGATCCGTTCTGGTGTTTCCGGCCTGGAAGATGCAGCTTGGTCATATCCGCCGGGTATCCCCACGGCGCCCGCTCAAGCCGACGCGTGTCTGCCGGCCACGGGGTCGGGGCGCGATCCCATCGGCGGTGGCTGGTCGATCAGCTTGCGCGTCCGTCCTTCTCGGCTCGTGGCTTGGGTCTGTCGGGTGGGTCCAGGGTGAATACGGTGATCCACTCGGCGTCCGCGGCGTGGTAGCCGAGGCCGGTCAGGGTCTCGGAGGCGGCGCGCATGTGCCCGGCGCCGTAGACGACGGCGATCGTGAACGCTCCGGTCCGTCCCGCGTAACCCCGGTCGAAGTCGGTGAGGGCCTTGGCCAGCAACCGGTCGCGGCGCCGGAGGACCAGGTCGTCAAGGCCTGGCCAGAAGTCGGCCACGGCCTGCTCGCTGTCGCTCATCAGGTCCTCCACCGCGAGGTGCCGGGCGAGCCAGCGTCGCGTCCCCAGCAGTCGCATGCCGGCCGTGACGGCCGGCACCACCGTGGCCACCATCGCGCGTTCCTTCAGGGGCAGCCGACGGAACCCTTCCTGGAATTGCGCACCGCTCATGTCGGGGCACACCACGGGCAGCCCGAGCGACTCGAAGTCGATGTCCTGCACCACCAGACCCAGGCGTTCATGACCGTCCAGCCGCTCGTACGACGCCACCAGGGCGTCGGCGCCTGGAGAGCCTTCCCCGACTCCCTCGGCGACCACCAGGTCGCAGTCGCGGCGCAACCGTGCCGCCACTTCCCGGTAGAAGGCGGCCTCCCCGAGGTGAACCATGGGGAAGAGCACAAAGGTCAGCCCCGTCCCCGGCCGCGTGAACCTGATGGCGGCCGATCGCACCCCGGCCAGGCCGGTCACCTCTATGAACTGCACGTCCGCCCCCCTTCGCGCCCGCCTCTCCCCCACCACCACGCCGGGACCCGCCTGGGGGTTCGAACAGCTCAGTGTTGCGGGCGGCCGGCAAGGGGGGCTGTGGCCGCTACCTCTGCTCGCCAGGCGTTCCCGAGGGTTGGGCTGTCGTGGCGTGTTCCCCTTGCGTCGAGGCTTCCGCGGTGGACGAAGTGATCACCTCGGAGTGTCGGCCGCCCCGGTCCGTGAGGCCGCCCGTGAAGGCGAGGCCGAGGCCCGCCATCGCGAGGGCGGCGCCGACGAGGTTGGGGGAAGCCCAGCCCCAGCCTGCGGAGATGGCCAGTCCGCCGAGCCAGGCGCCGCCCGCGTTGGCCAGGTTGAAGGCGGAGTGGTTGGAGGCCGCGGCCATCGTCGGCGCGTTCTTCGCCTTGGCCATGAGGAGCATCTGGACGGGCGTGGTGACGAAGGCGCCCATCGCGCCGATGAAGGTGATCGTCACCAGGGCCGGGACGGTGCTGTGGACGGTGAAGTAGAAGGTCACCAGTGCTGCGGCGAGCAGGGCGAGGCCCCCGTACAGGGTCGGGCGCAGGGCACGGTCGGTGAGGGGGCCCGCGATCAGGGTGCCGAGCGTCATGCCGACGCCGTACAGGGCCAGGACCAGGGTGGTCGAGGAGTCGGAGACGCCCGTGAGGTGCGTCAGCATCGGCACCAGGTAGCTGTAGACGGCGAAGAATCCGCCGAATCCCACCACGGCGGTGGCCAGGCCGATGGCGACCTGTCTGTTGCCCATGGCCCGCAGTTCGTGCCGGATGCCGGACTGGCTGCCTCGGGGCTGGTGGGGGACGAAGAGGGCCAGTGCGGCGAGGGCGACGAGGCCGATGACGGCGACGGCAGCGTAGGCGGAGCGCCAGCCGAGCTGCTGACCGAGAGCGGTGCCGGCGGGCACGCCGACGATGTTCGCGACGGTCAGTCCGAGGAACATCCGGGAGACGGCACGGGCGGCTCGCTCGGGGGCGACCAGCCGGGAGGCGACGACCGCGCCGACGCCGAACAGGGCTCCGTGCGGCAGGCCGGCCAGGAAACGCGCGGCGAACAGGAGACCGAAGTCGGGTGCGAGCGCGGAGGCGATGTTGCCGACCACGAACAGCCCCGACAGCAGCAGCAGGAGCCGTTTGTGCGGTATGCGCGCACCGATGCCGGTCAGTACGGGGGCGCCGACGACGACACCGAGCGCGTACGCCGACACGAGGTTGCCGGCGTGGGGCACCGACACACCGAGGCCGTCGGCGATCTGGGGCAGCAGCCCCATGGTGGCGAATTCGGTGGTGCCGATACCGAAGGCGACGACAGCCAGGGCCAGCAGAGCCAGAGGCATGGTGCGGGTGGACCTTTCAACGCAAGCGGTGCAGGGACGTGGGAGCGGAGAACCGCCGAGGTCGTCCAGATCCCACGGCCGGCCGCGTCGAGCACCATTGCCCCGCGCACCCCCATACAGGGCAAGCCCATGAACAGTGCAGCAGCGGCAGGAGACCGCGCATTCCAAGATCGAGCCGCACCCTGGCGTGATCTACGTCATGACGGTTCCGGCCGGCCGGACAGCGACGTGTCGCGTCCGGCCGGCCGGAACCGTTGCGCCGATCAACCGCCCGTGCCCGCTCGGGGCAGCGGGCGGATGCGGCTTCAGCCGGTGTAGGCGGCGAAGATCTTCGCGAACTCGTAGGGGGACTGCGGGATGTTGGTGCACTTGTAGAGCGCGCCGGTGCAGGCGTTGCGGTCCCGGGTGGCCTCCCAGAAGGCGAGCTCCCCCAGGTGCTTGCCCTGCGCGAAGGAGACCAGCTGGCGGGCGTCGGCCTGGTCGTAGATGTGGCCGTCGTCGTTCTGTCCGAGCATCGGTGTCACTCCGACCATCGCCCACAGCCGGGCGTCGGTCCTGCTCGGGTAGAGCGACTTCAGTTGGGTGAAGGTGCTCTGTGCGGCCTGGACGGCGGCGTCGCCGTAGTCGGTGCTGCGGTAGTAGTCCATGGCCATGACGTTCACCACGTCCAGGTCGACTCCGGCGTCGCGCGCCGACTGCACGACGTTCAGGCCGTCCGCGGTCAGTCCCTCCGGCAGGACGGGCAGCGTCAGCGAGATCCGCAGCCCCGGGTGGGCCTGCTGCAGGCGCGCCAGGGCCTGGGAGCGGCGGGCGACGGAGGCCGGGTCCGCGGAGGCCGCGCCTTCGATGTCGAAGTCGACGTACTTCAGGCCGTAGGCGGTCACCACCGCGTTGTACTCGGCGTACAGCGCGTCCACCGAGCCGCAGGCCTGGGCCAGTTCGATTCCGCTGGCACCGCCGAAGGAGACCTTGACGTCTCCCCCGGCGGCCCGGATGGCGTCGATCTGGTCCTTGGCCCAGCCGTCGCGCGGGTCGTAGGCGTTGAACCACATCGCCTTGCAGCCGGAGGCGGTGATGAAGGCCATCGTGTAGTTCCTCACGCCGCTCGCCGAGGCCATGTCGGGCATGCTCGGCGTGGGCCACGCCCCCATGTCGATGTACGGGGCGGTGAACAGGCCGCCGCTCGGCTGCTGGCCGCCGGCGGAGGTGGTGCCGCTGACGGCTGCGGAGTAGGCGGACACATTGCCCGCGGCGTCACGGGCCCGCACGCGGAAGGCGTAACTCGTGGCGGCCTGCAGGCCGGTGGCCGTGTAGGAGGTGCCGGTCACGGTGACGGGCGTGCCGCCGTCGCGTGAGATCTCGTATCCGGCGACGGATCCCGAGTCGTCGGTCGCGGCGCTCCACCGCACGGTCAGGGAGGAGGCGGTCGCGGAGCCGACGGTCACTGCGGCCGGGACACTGGGCGGTGTGGTGTCGGTGTTCGAACCACCCGTGCAGGACGCGCCGTTGAGCTTGCAGCCGGTGGGCGTGCCGGTGCCGTTGGACACCCATCCGAAGGAAGCGGAGGCGCCCGGCGCCAAGGTGCCGTTGTACTCACGGTTCTTGAAGGTGTAGTGGTTGCCGCTCTGGGTGAGCAGGGCGTCCCAGTACGAGCCGACGGTGGTGCCGGAGGGCAGGTCGAACTCGACGCTCCAGGCCGTCAGGGTGGTGCTGCCGGCGTTCGTGATGGTGTAGGCGCCCTGGTAACCGCCGTCCCAGGTCGACGCCTTGGAGAAGGCGGCGTTCGGTGCGCCCGCGGCGGAAGCGGGTGGGGCCAGGACCAGCAGGAGCAGCCCGGCGAACAGGGTGAGAAGTACCGATGGTCTTCGCATGTGCTGCCTCCACTGGGGGGTGGGCGCGGGGGTGGCGTGTGAAGCCGCAGAGTTGGTCCATACCAATGCTCTGGCATGTACATACCGATCAGCCGTCCGGCCGTCAAGGCGTGCGCCCGGTCCGAACGTCGTGGAGCGTGGCGGTTTGGCAGGGAGTCCGCTCGCGCTACCAGGTCGGGCTACTGCGGAAGTACGGGCCGTCGACGGCGACCCGTCTCGCGGAGCGGCTGGGCGTCAATTCCGGGACAGCCAGCTATCACCTGCGCCAGCTCGGCGCGGCCGGTTTGTGCTCACGCCCGTCTGGGCCAAGGTGTCCGGCAACGGGCCGACAGCCATCGGCCTGACGGGCAGCGTGCAGGGAGCAGCGGCAGTCGCGGGAAGCCTGATCGCCGCGGTGGCCGCGCACCGGCTGCCCCGCAGAGCGGTGTTCTTCACGGGATTCCTGCTGGCCGGGGCACCGAGATTCCTGATCCTCGCCGCCGATGCCCCCTTGGGGGCCGTGCTGGCCGTCTTCGCCGTCAGTGGATTCGGTTCGGGCTTCCTCAACCCGGTGCTGGGCGCCGTCCTCTTCGAACGGGTGCCGCGCCGGATGCTGGGGCGGGTGAACGCGCTCGGGGATTCGCTGGCCTGGGCCGGTATCCCTCTCGGCGGACTGCTCGCCGGGGCGGCGGTGGCCTCCGTCGGCCTGGTGCCGGTGCTGCTCGCGTGCGGGACCGTGTACTTCCTCACCACGAACCTCACGGGCCTGCGGCCGGAATGGCGCGAGATGGACCGCGGCCGCAGCCGAGGCCTCGTCACTCCGCACACCGACGAAGACGCTCCGCGCGGCAGCGCGAACGCCACGACATGACATGCGCAGGCGGGGCGAGCCTTTTCCGCTTCCTGCCTCTCACGTGCCATGACCGGCTCCTGCCGCCCTCGGGGCGGGCATTAACCTGGCGGTACTGCTGTTCCACCTGAGGACGCCTGCACAGCAGCCCCGACCGGCGTCACCCCGGAACAGTCGAGAACGGAACGGGCGACATGAGCGACACACAGACCGGCAACCGCATACAGGCCGCTGTACCGACTCCGGACAGCGACCTGCTCGAGCGGATACGCCGGCACCGGCGGCACACCCTGGAACTGCTGACCGTCTGCGCCGTCGCTCTCGTCCCCTGGACCGTGCTGCTCGGGGTGACCCTGCCCTCCGGGTACCGGGTCCACCACTGGCGCGTCACGTGGGTGGGATTCGACGTCCTCCTCGTGGTCGCGATGGCCTCCACCGCTCTTCTGGGATGGCTGCGGCACCGCGCCGTCATCCTGGCGGCTCTCGCAACGGCCCTGCTGCTGATCTGCGACGCGTGGTTCGATGTGTCTCTCGCCTTCGGCACCTCGGAGATCTGGCTGTCTGCGGCGCTGGCCGTGTGCGCCGAACTGCCCCTGGCGTTCTATCTGATCCGCCGGGTGATGGGGATGATCTCGCTGGCGCAGTGGCCCTCCGCCACGGCCGTGGCGTGCAGCGATGAGCAGGCCACCGACCTGGACACCCTGACCCCCTGAGGAATCCGCCGCTTTGCCGGGCTTCAGGTCGTGGGCTGCTGTGCCCTGGGCGTGACCTTCTCCGGGTGCGGATGCGACGGCGCCACCCGCAGCAGTCGGGCCGCCCAGCCGGGCAGCTGCCAGTTCCACGGGCCGAACAGTGACACCAGCGACGGAACCAACAGCATCCGCACGATGGTCGCATCCAGGAGGATGCCGATACCAAGGCCCGTCGCCAGCGTCTTCAGATCGGTGCCGGGGCCCGAGGCGAGCGCGGCGAAGGCGAGGAAGAGGATCAGGGCGGCGCTGGTGACCAGCCGGCCGGTGCGGCCGATCCCCTCGATCACGGCGGCGTCGGTGGAGCGGCCGGCGTCGTACTCCTCGCGGATGCGGGAGAGGATGAACACCTCGTAGTCCATGGACAGGCCGAACAGGAACGCGAAGACCATCAGCGGGATCCAGAAGGTGATCGCGCCGGTGGCCGCGATGCCGAAGACCGTGTCGGAGCCGTGACCGTCCTGCCAGAAGATCACCATCACGCCGAGGGTCGCCGCGAGTGAGAGCAGGTTCAGCAGGACCGCCTTGAGCGGCAGCAGCAGCGAACGGAAGGCGCGCACCAGCAGGACGTACGTCAGCAGTGCGATGATCGTGAGCATCAGCGGGAAGTTGCCGTAGACGGCGTGCATGAAGTCGATCTGTGCCGCGCCGATGCCGGCGACGCCGATGACGCCGGGCAGGCCGTCCGCGGCGGTCTTGACCCGTTTGACGACGCCGACGCTCTTCGAGTTCACGGTCTCGTGGTCGGGAATGACGACGACGATGCTCTGCCCGGCGCGGTTGCCGGCCGGCCCGGAGGGCACGAGCACGCTGCTCACACCGTCGATCTTGGCGAACCGGGCGGCGGCCGTGCGGGCCTGGTCGGTGCGGACCAGGACCTCCATGGGGGTCAAAGCACCGGTCGGCACACCGCCGCGCTCCAGGGTCTGCAGGCTCTCGTAGGCCGGTCCGCTCTTGGCCAGCGACTCGGAGGAGGCGAGGCCGATCTTGACGCCGAGGAAGACGCCGGTCAGAGCGAAGAGCGCGCCGAGCGCCACGGCGGCCGCGATCCAGCGCCGTCGTACGACAGCAGCCGTCCACCGGCTCCAGAAACGGCTGGCCCGGTTCTCGTGCCGGATCTTCGGCCAGTCGACCTTCGGCCCGATGCCGCCCAGGATCGCCGGGGTGAGCGTGAGCGTCGTCAGCACGCTCGCCAGCGGGATGAGGGCTCCGCCGTAGCCCATGCTCCGCATGAACGGGACCGGCAGGACCACCAGCGCCAGCAGACCGATCGCGACGGTGACGCCGCTGAACAGCACGGCGTGTCCGGCGCGTTCCATCGCGACGACGACCGCGTCGTGGTTCTCCCGGCCGTGGTCGCGCTCCTCGCGCCAGCGGGTGACGAACAACAGCGAGTAGTCGATCGCCACGCCCAGGCCGATGAGGGCGACCAGGAACTGCACGATGAACGACACATCGGTGGCGTAGGTGAGCGGCAGCAGCATCACGAAGGTCGCGAGGATCGACACCGCGGCCACCACCAGCGGCAACAGGGCCAGGAAGGACGCGAACACGAAGGCGAGTACGGCCAGCGCGCCGACGGCGCCGAGGAGCGTCTCCCCGAGGACGCCCGGCCCGCCGCCGTTGTCGCCGCCGGAGGCCAGCACGTCCTCCCCCGTCACGCCGACCGCAGCGCCCGTCGGCGCGGCGTGCTGCGCCGCAGACCGGATCGGATCGGTCAGCAGCTTCTGGCTGGGCGACGGGTTGAACCGGTAGAACACCAGGGCGTAGGCCGTGCGGTCGTCCTTCGTCCGGAACGCCTTGTCCCCGGTGTTCGCCTCGTCGATCACGCGTAGGCCGGGGGCTGCCGTGCCGACGGCCGTGAACATCCGCCCGACGTCACTCTCGTGACCGGTGATCGTCTGACCTGCGGGGAGCGTGACCGAGACCAGATAGGGGTTCGTGTCGCCGCCGCTGCCGAAGGCGCGCTCGATGCGGTGAGCTGTCACCGTGCCGGGCTGGCCGGGCAGGGAGAAGTCGATCGTCAGCCGGTCCGTCGTCCGGCCGGCCAACAGGATGCCGGCGACGAGCACCAGTCCCCAGAACGCCACAACCGCCTTGCGATGCCTCAGAACGAACTCGGCCCACCGTCGCATACCCGGACCTTCCCCACGTTTAGGTTGCGGGAGTTTAGCGCTGTGCCCCCTTCTTCCACTATCAGATGGATCGATGAAGTTTGCTGCGATCCGGTCTCCGTGTCGGCCTGAGCCGTCGTACGGGCGCTCGGCCGGCGGTGGGCTCAGCTCCGACCGGTCAGCCCCCCTCCCAGGGCACCAGGGCTGCCCGCGCCGGAGAAGATCACGACGGGGTGGGCCGGTGTCTGGTGGAGGACCCACAGGCCCATCAGGGTGGCGAGGGTGAAGACCACCGCGATCAGGGCGGCCGGCACGAGGCGGCGGCGGCGCTCGCGGCGCAGCCAGTCGCCGCGGGCCGTGCGGTAGGTGTCGGGTGCGGTGTGTCCGGGCCGTACGGTCGCCGCATCCGCTGCCGACGACCGAGGCGCCGTACGTCGAGTCGCGTATCGACCGGCCCGAGCAGGCCGACTAGCCGCGGGTGGGACGGGTTCATGAACACGCGGGGTTGGGTGCGGAGAGTGCGCCGGTATCTGCGTGAGCTGACCGGGGAGGCGGAGTACGGCCGCTACTGCGAGCGGCACCGGCGCCATCGTCCGCTCGCTCCGGTCCCCACCCGCCGCGCATACCAGGTGCTCCGAGCTCTCCACCGCGAGGAGCACCCGCACAGCCGCTGCTGCTGGGGGCGGGTGCGCATCCATGGGTGATGCGCACCCGCCTCACGCGCGAGGAGGTTCACCGTCGAGGGCGGGATGCTGGGCCATCTCGATGCTGAGTTGTGCGCCCAGTTCCGCGAAGCCCAGTGCGGCCGCCACACGTCGGGAGGCCGGGTGCCGGGCGCGCCACTGTGGCAGCAGCCCCGCGGTGAGGGCGTGCGCGACCGTTGCGGAGCCCGTCACCCTGGCAAGTCCGCGCCCTCGCGCCTGTGGTGCGGTCAGTACGCTGACGTGGGCGGTTCTGCACGGCCAGGTTCGGTATCCGGCGGCGGCGACCACCCGACCGCGCTCACGGACCACGAACGCCGGCGACGTGATCTCGTCCAGACCGGCCTCACCGGCGTCCTCCGGTCCCGCCATCCTTTCCAAGTGCCTCAACTCGGGGTCTCCAGCGGGTAGTTGGTCCACCGGCAGCGCACCGGGGCGCACGGGCCGGAAGCGCTCCGATGACACGTACGACAACGCCGCCGGGCCGAGCACTCCGCTCACGGGCAGCACCGTGCGGACCGCTTCCGCGTCCACGGCAGCATCCACCGGGAGTCCCCGCACTGCGTCGCGAACGATCGCGCCGACGGTCTCGCTGGGCACGGTCACGATCGCAGAGCCGCACAGAGCCACTACGCCGACCCAGCCCGCCGGGCACATCCCGGATTCCGGGGAGACAGCCACATGGACACCGCCCCGCGGCGGAAACAGGACCGGTACTCCGGCGAGGTCCTCCCACAGTCGGCGGGCTCCGGCCACCAGCGGATCGGTCCACATGGCCTCGATCCTGTCAGAGGCAGGAGGACAGCCGGCGGTCGGCGTCCGATAGGTCCTCCCCTGGTGTGGCCCGTACAGCAGCGTGATTGGCTGGCCCCGGGCAGTGCAACAACACACCGGAGGGCACGCAGGCATGAGCAACGGCTACACCTACGAGTACAAGGTCGTCAGTTTCCGGGAGTCGCTGATCGGCGACGCGCTGGACAGCGACAAGCTGGAGAAGGTTCTCAACAAGCATGCCGAGGACGGCTGGGGCCTGAAGGCGATCACCTCTGCCGACGTCAAGGGGCGCATCGGCCCCGGCGCGGTCGAGGGCCTGCTCCTCACCTTCGAGCGGCCCCGCGCATAGCGCCGACTGCATCATTGTTTCCAGCGTCGGGTCCGCGCACTGCGCGGGCCCGACGCTGTGTCAGCTGTGCCCGCCTGGGGTGCTGAGCGCTGCGGCGCGCAGGGCGGCTGCCACGCGGGTGACCGGTTCGCTGGGTGGGTGCGGGAGGCGGGCGAGGAGCAGCCGCCGTTGTTCCTGGGGTCCGCCGCGCACCGGGAGGATGCGTACGCCCGGCGGGGCGGCGGGGGCGAGTGTCGCGGGCACGGCGGTGAGGCCGCACCCGGCGGCGACGAGACGGAGTTTGGCCAGCCAGTCGCGGGCGGTGTGGGCGATCTCGGGTCGTTCGTCGAGGCCGGGCCACACTCCCATCAGCCGGTCCTCACCAGAACCGGCGCTCCCGATCCAGCGCTGCCCGCGCAGGTCGGCGACGTCGACGAAGTCGCCACGGGCCAGGGGGTGACCGGCGGGCACCGCGAGTTGCAAGGCACGTTCGCCGAGCGTCTGCAGGGTGAGCGGGGGCGACTCGGTGTCCGGCGGGCGGAACGGCGGCAGCGAGGCCAGGAGGGCGAGGTCCAGGGTGCCGGCCCGCAGGGCGCGCACCAGCGCAGGAGTGGTGCCTTCCCGGCTGACGACGTCGAGCCCCGGGTCCGTGCGGCGCAGCATGGCCAGGGCCGCGGGCAGCAGCACGGCTCCCGCGCTGGGGAACCAGCCCAGGCGGACCGTGCCGGACTGCTCGGGCAGGCCGGACAGTTCGCGTGCGGTCGCGTCGATCTCGTCGAGCACGGTCGTTGCGCGGCGTATCACGACGCGGCCGGCCGCGGTCAGGCGTACCCCGTCGCGCCGCCGTTCCAGCAGCTCCGCGCCTGCCGCCCGTTCGATCGCGGCGATCTGCCGGGACACCGCCGACTGGGTGTAGCCCAGCGAGGCGGCGGCCGCGGTGAAGGTTCCCTGTTCGGCCACCGCCCGGAAGACACGCAGCGCGGTCAGCGACACATCCCTGAAGTCCATGACGATTACGCATACTAGCTGTGCTCAACTTTCGTTGGACTCATGGAGCCCGGCGTTTTTAGCTGAGGGCATGAATGCTTCACGAATCGCTCTCGTCACCGGCGCCAACCAGGGGCTGGGCCGCGCACTGACCGAGGGGCTGGCGGCCCGTATGAGCCCGCACGACCTGGTGCTGCTCACCGGGCGCGACCAGCGGCGCGTGGCGGACGCCGCCCGCGCGGTGGCGCAGCTGCCCGGTACCCGCAGCCAGGTGCAGGGACGCGTTCTGGACGTCAGCGACACCGACGCCGTCACCGCTCTCGCAGCGGAGCTGCGCGCGCGGTCCGGCGGCGTCGACGTCGTGATCTCCAATGCGGTCGCCCGTGTGCTGCCGGAGGAGTCGCAGGCCTCGCGGGCCGACGAGTTCATCGACGTCTCCAATACCGCCACCCACGCGATCCTCCGCTCCTTCGCCCCGATCCTGCGCCCGGGCGGCCGTCTGCTCGTGGTGGCCAGCAGCCTGGGCACCCTCGGCCACCTCGACCCGCGGCTGCACCCTCTGTTCGACGGCGCGAGCCTCGATCAGGTCGAGTCCGCCGTCGAGTCCTGGCGCAGCCGCATCCACGACAAGACCGCCGAGGAGGCGGGCTGGCCCCGGTGGCTGAACGTGCCCTCGAAGGTCGCCCAGGTCGCCGCCGTCCGAGCGGTGGCCGCCGAGCGCCGCGAGCGCGACCTCGCCACCGGCACGCTGATCGCCTCCGTGTGCCCCGGCATGGTCGACACCGCCACCTCCCGCCCCTGGTTCAGCGACTACAGCCAGGCCCAGTCGCCCGCCCAGGCCGCCCGCGCGGTACTCGACCTGGTCTTCGCCGAGCACGTCGATCCGGAGCTCTACGGCGAACTGGTGCGCTTCGGCAAGGCCCTGCACTGGCACGACGGCACGCCCCCGGTGGAGCAGGACCGGCTGCTCACACCTTGAGCGCATGGGGGTGCAGCAGCCCGGGGAAGGCGCTGCCGGCTCCGGGCATCGCCGCCGCCGGTCCCGACTTGCCCCAAGCAGCACATGCCGGTCGGTCCCGCGCGGGAGCGTCAGTGCCGGGCCGCGGTGGTGATGCTGCCTCCGTGTTCGCGCCAGGCCTGTTCGCGGAGTTCGGCCGACAGCCGTAGCTCCACCGCTGTGCAGGCCAGTGCCTCCGTCGCGGCGAGCAGCACGCGGCGGGCGCGGTCGGAGGCTGCTGCGGCGGCGAACTCGGGGGTGTGGTCGGAGCCGTCCGCATCCATGATCGCGACGAAGGGGTGGATCGCGGGCACGCGTCCGCTGACGTTGCCGATGTCAGAGGAGCCCAGGAACACGCCGGGCGCCGGCGGTGTGAGCTCGATGCCCGCGCGGGCCAGGTGCCGGGCGAACCGCAGGGACAGGGGCGCGCTGTCGCGGAAGTGCTCGTAGCGCGGTGTGGCCCGTCCGAAGGTGACCGTCGTGCCCATGGCGCGGGCCACGCCCTGCGCGCAGGTCAGCACCTCGCCCGAAAGGTCCTCCAGGGCGGTGGTCGTCGCGGCGCGCAGGCCGAAGAGGCCTTCCGCGTACTCGGGGACGATGTTCGTCGCCAGGCCGCCGTCGGTGACGATGCCCTGGACGTGTGACCCCTGCGGGAGACGGGGGCCCATGGCGGCGAGGGCGTTGAACAGCTGGATGAGGGCGGCGAGGGCGTCGATGCCCTCGGTGGGGTTCCCGGTCGGGTGGGCGGCACGGCCGTGGAAGCCGATGCGGTACTGCGTCTGGGCGGTCAGGGGCGCCCACTGCCAGTTGTGGACGCCGGGATGGAACATCAGGGCGGCGTCGACGTCGTCGAAGACGCCCGCCTCTGTCTCGGTGACCTTGCCGCCGCCGCCCTCCTCCGCGGGCGTGCCCACGGCCCATACGGACCCCGCGCCGTCACCGAGGACGGCCCGTGCCGCGAGCGCGGCGCCGAGGCCGGCCGCGGCGATCAGATTGTGGCCGCAGGCGTGCCCCAGGCCGGGCAGTGCGTCGTATTCCAGGAGGAGGGCCACCGCCGGCCGGCGGACGGTTCCCGCTCGCGCGGCGAAGGCGGTGGGCAGTCCGGCGAGCTCCCGCTGCACCGTGAACCCCTCGCGTTCGAGCTCGCCGCTCAGCAGCCGTACCGCCCGGTGTTCCTCGAATCCGTACTCGGGGTCGGCGTGCAGGGCCAGGGCGACCTCCCACAGCCGTTCCGCGCGGGTGGCCACCTCCCTGACCACCCTTCCGAGCGCCTCGTCCACCGCGTCCGCCACACCGGCCTCCCGAGGTTTTCCAGATACGTGTGTCTCTGTTCGGGTTCCAACAAGTCGGCCTCCCACACCGTTAACCCGCTGCGGGACGGGGCACTCGGGGGCTCCGGCGGATCCGGACGGGGAGCCGCCGCTTCTTGGCTGGAGGTGAAGAGGATGGGACACGGTGGAAACGTCATCGACGAGCTGATGACCGATCACCGGGAGGTCGAGGAGATCTTCGGCCGGATCGAGGCACTGCCGTCCGGCGACAAGGACCGCAAGGTGTATGCCGACCAGGCCACGATGGAACTCGTCCGGCACTCGGTGGCGGAGGAGGAGTACCTCTACCCGGCGGTGCGGGAACACCTCGTCAACGGCAACACCATGGCGGACCGGGAGATCGAGGACCACGCCGGGGCCGAGCAGATCATGAAGGATCTGGAGAGCTGCGACGCGGACGACCCCGAGTTCGACCGTCTCGTGGGGAGGCTGATGAGCGAGGTCCGCGCGCACATCGCCGACGAGGAGGAGAACCTCTTCCCTCAGCTGCGCACGGCATGCTCGCCGGAGGCCCTCGACGAGCTGGGAGACAAGATCCGCCAGGCCAAGAAGCTGGCGCCGACCCGGCCGCATCCCTCCGCACCCGACACTCCCCCGGCCAACAAACTGCTGGCGCCGGGAGCAGGGCTGGTCGACCGGATGCGTGACGCGCTGAGCGGGCGCGGCAAGCACTAGTGACGGGACACCGCCCGCCACCTGGACGGCCTGCTCTCAGGCCGGCAGTGCCGGCTTGAGCAGGGTCATCAGCTGGTCCTGGTGGAGTGCGGTTACCGGGGCGAGCAGGTCGGGGTGGCGCAGCAGGGCCGCGGCCCTCCGGTCGCTCTCGTCGGGGGCCACCAGGCGCCGGAACGCGGCGGGCGTTGTAGCCGTATGGCTGCCCTCGGCGAGAGCGGCCACCGCGAGACCCGCCAGTTCGGGGTCGCTCAGCAGACAGGCCGCCCAGCTGGCCACGACCTCGTCGACCCAGGTCCGCCAGGCATGAGCGTCGGTGTGCTGGCCGTCCGGGTCGTCCGCGCCGGCGATCCAGTCCAGCCGGGCGGATCCTCCGGGGCCGGCCATGCCGACCAGGGCGGCGTCCACCGGGGTGGGGTAGCGCAACCAGGCCGCGACCGTCACGGCCTGGCGGGCCTGCACCTCACACAGGGCCGAGGCCAGTGCGCCGCCGCCCGAGGGGTAGGCGCAGGTCAGCCACTGGGCGGTCGCCGCGATGAGCGGGGAGAGGTCTGCGAGCACTGCGAGGCCGTCCGTACTGCGTGGGGAGAGGGCAGGAGATGGTGAAAAACGGTAGCTCGCCGGCTCGGGCAGGGACATGCCCGCATCGGGTCCGGTGACGTGGCATCGACCACAGCGGCGCGGGGAACCCGGTGGGTCTCTGCACACGCCCACACCTGGGAGAGGGTCATGAGTCTTCTGCGTCTGGTCGGCCGCCCCATGCTCGCCTCCATGTTCGTCTCCGGCGGTCTGAACACGCTGCGCGCTCCCGAGGAGGTCGCTCCCGTCGCCGAGCCCGTCGTCCAGCCGGTCACCGAGCGGGTCGAGGCCCTGCCCGACCGCACCGAGCAGGTCGTACGGCTCAACGGAGCCGTGCAGGTGGTGGCGGGTCTGCTGCTGGCGAGCGGCCGTCTGCCCCGGCCGGCCGCGCTCGCCATCGCGGCCACACTGGTACCGACCACGCTGGCGGGTCACCGTTTCTGGGAGGCGGACGACCCGGAGGAGCGCGCCCAGCAGCGCATCCACTTCTTCAAGAACCTGTCGATGCTCGGCGGTCTGCTGATCGCCGCCGACGACACCGCAGGTGCTCCTTCGCTGGCGTGGCGTGGCCGGCACGCCGCCCATGATCTGCGGCGGGATGCCCATCTGGTCCGCCGGTCCGTGCGGGCCACGGCCCGGCCCGCCGCCGCGGTCGGCGGCGCCAGGGCCCGGCTGGCCCGCTGATCACCTCACCCCCGGGCGAGGAACCGCTCGAGGGCCGTGGTCAGTTCCGCCGGCTTCTCCACCGGCAGTTCGTGGCCGGCGTCGATGATGCGGACTTCGGCGTCCGGGTAGGCCTTGGCCATGCGCAGCATCTGGTGCACCGGCAGCTGGATGTCGTGGTAGCCGTGGATCAGCAGGGTGGGGATGCGGATCTCCCCGAGCCGGTCCAGGACGTCGAAGGCGCGCATGGCGCCGTAGAGCGTCATGACGACCTCGCGCGGGTTGGCGGCGGCCGCCTTGATGTAGGCGCGGACCTCCTCGCGGGGATGGCCGGGGGCGAAGGCGCGCTGGGTGTTGGTGGCGA
The DNA here is from genome assembly GCF_040298885.1 of Streptomyces sp. NPDC001137. NCBI lineage: Bacteria > Bacillati > Actinomycetota > Actinomycetes > Kitasatosporales > Streptomycetaceae > Streptomyces > Streptomyces sp. NPDC001137. Next base: position 88,629 of record NZ_JBEPBA010000009.1, on the reverse strand, counting down.
CGAACAGCTTGTAGGGGACGAGCGTCGAGGCCGCCATCAGCAGGCCCCGGCCGCGGCTGTAGGTCATGCGGGCGATGGAGCCGACCAGCACGAGCCGCTCGACGCGCTCGGGGTGGTCGAGGGTGAGGGTCTGCGCGGTCATGCCGCCCATCGAGTGGCCCACCAGGACGGCGCGTTCCACTTCGAGGTGGTCGAGCAGGGCGAGGACGTCGGCGGCCAGTTCCGCGATCGTGGGCACCCCCGCGCCGCTGCTGTCGCCGTGGCCACGCAGATCGAGGCGGATCACCCTGCGCTTCTCGGCGAAGTGCGCCATCTGGTGGTCCCAGCGGTGGCGGTCGGCCGTCCAGCCGTGGATGAACACCAGGGGCACGCCGTCGCCGTCGCGGGGGCCCTCGTCGTCGTACGTCAGCGTTGCGCCGTCGACTTCGAGCTGCGGCATCGTGCCTCCTGGATACAGTGCGGTTACTGGCGAGTACGTTAGCGGTCGGCGGGGCCCTCGTCACCGGCGTTCGCCGAGGAAGTCGAGGATGTGCCCGAAGACGTCGAGGGCGGCGCCCCGGCCGAGGAAGGTGTCCAGGTGGCCGTAGCCGGGGATCTCGGTGTAGGTCACGTCCAGGTGGGGGTGGCGGCGGGCGAGGACGTCGTGGCACAGCTGCTGGGAGTCCAGCCAGAGGCCGTTGTCGCTGCCCGCGAGGAGCAGCAGCGGGGTGTCGATGCGGCCGGCCGCGTCCAGCGCGTTGGGGGGCAGGACCGCGTAGCGGTGGTCGGTGTCGTGCCAGCGGACCACGGTGCGGGCCAGTTCGATGCGGCGCAGGTGGGGCAGGATCCACAGAGGTGCGGGGCCCAGGAGTTCGGCCAGCCGGTTGTGGGTGGTCTCGGTCAGGTGCTCGTGGACGAAGAGCGAGGCGCCGGTGCCCCATGCCGAGTGGTGCAGGATCTGGCAGGTGGGGTCGGGGCAATCGGCCTTGCGGGAGGCCAGTGCGAACAGGGGCGTGTACTTGGACCGCAGGCCCACGGTGCGGAAGTCGACGGGGATGTGGTCGAGGCGGGACTTGAGCAGCTCTGCGGCCAGGGACATGCGCAGCGAGGTGCGGCCGGCGAGTTTCGGGGTGAGGAAGACGCCCTGTGCGACCACGCCCGCCAGGCCGGGGACGAGGCCCGCCGTCAGGCTCAGGGACAGGGTGAGGGCGCCGATGCAGTGGGCGACGGCGAAGAGCGGACGGTCCTCGCCGATGCGGGCGCGGATGTGGGAGACGGCGGCGGGGATGTCGTACAGGGCGACGTCGTCGTAGGTGTATTTCCGGCCGGTGGCGTTGTAGGGCAGGCGGCAGCTGCCGCGCCAGTCCAGCAGCCACGGCTCGTAGCCGTCGTCGATCAGGACGTCGACGAGGTTGCGGATCTCGGGCAGCAGGAACATGTCGGCGGAGGCCGTGTGGCCGTGCAGCAGGAGCACCGCGGGGCGGTCCCGCTCACCGGTGTCGATGCGGGTCAGGCCGAGGCGGACGCCGTCCAGGGCGTGGAAGGGGATCTCCTCGACCCGCCGCGGGTCGAGACGGTGGAGCAGGGGGCGCGGGGTGGGGGTGGTTCTGACCTTGCGGAGGGCCGGCCTGGTGGTGGGTTTCGTCGCCTTGAAGATCATCGGTTGTGCTCCGTGGGGTGCGGGGTGCGGCGCAGGTCGAGGAGGTCGGCGGCGGCCCGGGTGAAGGGGCCGAGCAGGCCGCGGCCCATCTGGAGGCCGAACCAGGCGAGCCAGGTCAGTTTGGCGGCTCGCTGCTCCCGGCCGGTGAGACGGGGGTCGACCTGGATGCCGTCGATCTGGTCGCGTACGTAGCTGTCCGCGGGTACGACCAACTCGCCGGCCAGGAGGGCGGGTTCGCCCTCGCGTCCGATCTCGACGGTCAGGGCGCGGGTCTGGCGCCACAGGTCGCGGCGGGCGCGGGCGTGCTTGCGGCCCTCCAGCCACCAGCTGCCGCCGTCCGTGTCGCGCAACAGCAGCCGGTAGCGCAGGAGTTGGTGGGTCAGGCCGTGGTGTTCGGGGATGCCCTCCTCGGGGCGGATCCATACGTCGCCGCGTTCCACGGTGAGCGGCTCGGGGTGTGCGGCCGGGCAGGTGAGGTGTCCGCGTACGTCGATACGGCGCTCGGTGACCAGCTGGTGCATGCTCGCGATGGAGAGCGTGAGGGCCATCGAGCAGGGCGTGTCGGCGGCGGTCGCGACCGGGCCCACCTGGCCCTCGGTGGTCTCGGTGAACCAGAGGTGGGGCTGGTCGTCCTTGTGCGGCAGCCGGGCCAGGCCGTCGCCCGCCAGCCGCTCGAAGGTCTTGAGCTGTGCGCGGGCGTCGTAGCGGGTGGCCGGTTGCAGGCCGAGGGCCTCGACGAGATGGGCGGTGCGTTCGCCGGTGGCCGCCGGTCCCTTGAGTGTCGCCTCGCACAGCTTGAGTGCGGTGGGGCTCTGCAACACCCGGGACAGGAAGGTCAGTTCGGGTACGGGTTCGGCCTGCAGGCGGGCCAGGGTGTCGGTGCGCCAGTCGTCCCAGTCCTTGACGCGCACGTGCATGCCGCCCAGGGCCATGTCCTGTACGACGTCGTCGAGGGTGTTGGGCACGCCGGTCAGGTTGTAGTCGAAGCCCCACGCGTCGGGTTCGCAGATGACGCCGACCGCGACCCGGCTGACCCAGTCCACCGGGGCGACGTTGAGGTATCGGAAGGCGGGCACGGTGCGGAAGCGGCCGAAGGCCGAGACGAGGCCGCTGGAGAGGTCCTGGGGGTTGTAGGCGCCGGTTCTGGTGTGGCCTCCGATGCCGCCCGGGCGCAGGGCGGTGACGATCAGGCCGTGGTCGCGGGCGCGGCGCAGCGCGACCTCCGCGGCCCACTTGGTCTGGTCGTAGCCCGCGATGAGGCGGTCGGCGTGGGCCAGCGGGTCGTCCTCGCCCATGGAGGTGATGCCGACCTCGTTGAACACGGCGATGGAAGAGATGTGGTGCAAGGGTTTGGGGCGGCCGGCGGCCGCCAGTTCGGCCAGGGCGAGGGTGCTGAGGACGTTGCTCGCGCGCAGTGACTGGTAGCCGCGCAGGAAGTCCACGGCCGCGGCGACGCCCACGATGCCGTCCAGTTCATGGGACAGCTCGTTCCACCGCTCCTCGCTCAGACCGAGGTGCGGGCGGCGGATGTCGCCGGGCAGCACGGTGATGCGGCGGCGGACCTCCGTCGACCAGGGCAGCCGGTAGCTGCACAGGGCCTCGCCGAGCCGTTTCTCGGCCGCTTCCTGGTCGGCGGCGCGGACCAGGCAGTACACATGGGCGTCGCTGTGGCGCAGCAGGTCCAAGAGCATGTGGCTGCCGAGGAAGCCGGTCGCGCCGGTGAGCAGGAGCCGGCGGGGCGGCAGGGGCTCGGGAGCGGAGATGAACGGGAGGCGGTCGGCCAGGGCCAGGTCGGCCAGGATCTGGTCGAGGTCTTCGCGGCGGGCGGTGGTGTGCGGCGCGTGGGCAGGCTCGCCCGAGCCTGCGACCGCGGGCGGTGGTGTGCGGGGAGACGGGACGGGCAGGGCCGTGGTCGCCCCGGCCTTCGGGTCTGTTGCGGTGGTGACCGCGGGGGCGGTGGCCCTGATGCCGGGGATCCGTGCCCAGCGGCGGGCGAGGCTGCTGGGGCGGGCGTCGGCGAACACCTCGTCCAGATCGACCTCGATGCCCAGTTCCTCCTCCAGTTCCGCCACGAGTTCCACCGCGTTCACGGAACTGCCGCCGGCGTCGAAGAAGTCGGCGTCGGGCGGGAGATGCCCCTCGGGCAGATGGCGGCCGGCCGCCGCGGCGATGACGGCGGCCAGCACGTCGACGTCCGGAGGCGGGGGCGGATCCGTGTCGGGCGCCCCAGCCGTGGCGGTGGCGGAGTGCGCGGGCAGGGCAGCCGGCACGACCCGCGCCAGCAGGTCGCTCACGCTGAGGCCGCCTCCGCCGCGCTCGATCGACTCCGCCGTCGCCCGCTGACCTGCGTACGCCGAGGCGTCCTGGTTCGTCTCACGCATGAGCGCCCTTCACCATGTCTGGGGTTCCTTTCGTCTTGTTCTCTGCTTCGTCACCGGTCACTGCTGCTTCGTCACCGGTCACTGCTGCCAGGAGCGGAACGCCCGCAGGTGTTCGGGCGTGACCACGCACTCCAGGCTTTCGTCGTCCTGCTCTCCCCCGCCCAGGGCGGCCAGCAGCCGGCGGGCCGGTGCGTTGCGTTCGGTGCGCTGCGCGGTCAGCCGGACCTTGGTGCAGCCGAGTTCCTCGGCACGGTCGGCGAGCCACTGCAGCAGGCGTTCCTCGACGCCCCGGCCGAGGGCGCGGCAGCTCATCAGCCAGGCCGGTACGTCGAGTCGGTCGCCGTCCGCGCGCAGGGCGAGGAGGGCGATCTGGCCGTAGTCGCCGAAGCGGTCCCGGGCAGCGGCCGTCCACACCTCGCCGTGCTCGCGCCAGCGGGCGACATCGAGGCCGTCGTCGGAGCGCGGGTGGAGGGTGAACTGGTTGGTGCGGCGCACCAGTTGCTCGGCCCGCGGGACGTCGGAGGCGGTCAGGGGCCGGATGTCGACCTCCAGGTGCAGCCCGGCCAGAAACTCCTCGAAGCCGGCCTGCTCGCGGACGGTGTCCCGCTGCCGTTCCTGTTCGTAGAAGCGGGCGCGCAGTGCGTCCTCGGCGGTCGCCGCGTGAGGCACCAGCGGCCACAAGCGGCCCAGGAACGCTTCGAGTTCGGGGGTCGGCGGGCAGGTGACCGAGAGCACCTGGGGCAGGGCCGAGCGGACCTTGGCGATCTCGGCGGGGTTGTCGTCGAGGAAGAGGAAGCTGTCCAGGCCGAGGTTGAGCGTGCGTGCCGCCTCGGCGAGGCGGTCCGGCTTGGGGCCCCAGGCGGCGGACAGCACGCTGAAGTGTTCCGGCTTCAGCAGGCTGTCCTGGCGGTCCAGGACGGCCCGCACGGTGTCCTCGTCGTTGTTGCTGACCAGGACCAGCAGCGCGCCGGCCGCACGCCATTCGAGAAGCCTGCGTGCCAGCAGGGCCCGGGGGCCGGTCAGGTCCACGGCCTCGGGGCCGGTCTCCCCGGCCACCCCGCCCCACAGGGTCTCGTCGCCGTCCACCGCGATCACCTTCGGGGCCGGGCGGCGCACGGCCTGCACGACCTCGGCGAGGCGCAGGGCGACGGCCGCCTGGAACCGGGGGGTGAAGGGGAGGTGGGCCAGGCGCTCGGTGCGTTCGTCGAAGCGTTCCCCGACGGCGTGCCGACCGGTCCAGTCGTCGGGGCGCAGTACCGCTGTTGCGGGCAACTCGGCTATTTCGGCGGCCAGTTCCTGCTCCCAGCGCTGGAGGCGCTCGGGGGTGTGTGCGGCGGGCAGGAAGCCGACGATGAGAGGCTTTCGGGTGCGCTCGGCCAGGTCCCGCAGGGCTGCTGGGTAGGCGGCGCGCAGTTCGGCGAGGAGCGCGTCGTCCACCGGCCCGAACCGCTCCAGGTCCGCCGCCCGCAGCAGCACCACGCCCACTGCCGTCGCCGGGTCGGCGAAGACACCGGCCGGATCCCGCAGGCCGGCCAGCACGTGGTGGTACGGGGCTTCCGCGACGGTCGTCGCCGCGCCGTACCGTGCCCCGTCGTTGAGGGCCGTCTCGCACATCAGGGGCAGGTTGCCGAGGGCGAAGGTGGCGGCGAGGGCGAGTGCGGGGCGCGAGACGTCTGCCGCGGCGGCCTGTTCGACGAGGGCAGGCCGTTCGATAGCAGGAGTCGTGCCCACCGGCCGGGAGGCGTCCTCGGCCATCTGCGCGAGCAGCCGCAGCAGCTCCTCCCCCAGTCCGGTGGCCGTGGCCGTGTCGAGGATGTCGAGGTTGTGGTCGAGCCGGACGCGGCCGGCCTCCGGCGTCACGGTGATCATGAGGTCGAGGTCGGAGTGGCCGGTTCCCACCGGCAGCACGTCCAGGCCGGTGAGGCGGCCCGCGGCGCGGACGTAGTTGAAGTACACCTCCACCAGCGGCGCATTGGGCCGGTACAGGCCCTGCCTGGCCAGCACCGGCAGGACGTCCGAGAACATCGCGCCCTTCGTGAGGATCTTCTCCAGGCGGCTGTCGGTGCGGCGCAGCACGTCCTCGATCCGCTCCTGCGCCCTCGCCTCGGCGGGGAAGGGCACCGGTACGCCGAAGAAGCCCACCGCGTCGAACGCGTCGGCGTGGATACGGGTGTCGACCGGCACGGCGAGGACGAAGCGTTCCCGCTTGCGCAGCCTGGCCAGCAGCACGGTCAGGGTGCCCAGGCAGAAGGCTGCGGGCGTGACGGCGAGGGCGCTCGCGGCCGCCGACACCTGTTCCATGAGGCCGTCGGGGATCGCCACGCTCACGCTGCCGGCCCGGTAGGAGCGCGCGGCCGGACGCGGGTGAGTGAGCGTCAGGTCGAGGCGCTCGCTGCCGTGGAAGGCCTCGCGCCACTCGGCGGCGCCGGTTGCGGGGCCCTCCCCCGGCTGCTGTGCCTCGATCAGCAGGTCCAGGTCGCGGTTGGTGACCGTGCCCGTGAGGGCGGTGCCGGACAGTTCGGTGTCGATCTCGGCGGCCACGAGCAGCAGGGACTGCAGGTCGCTGACCGCGTGGTGGGCGCCGTACAAGAGGATCTGGCCGCGCTCACCGCCGTCGAGGAGTTCGAACCGCCACAGCGGGGACTGCGCGAGGTCGAACGGCGGCTCCAGCAGTCGGCGCAGCCGGTCGGCGGCGTCCAGTTCGTCGGCTGCCGGTACGGCCGTCCAACGCAGCAGCGGCCGTGCGGGTTCCCGCTCCACCCGCAGCTGCCTGTCGCCCTCGCTGCCGGTGGCGATCGCGGTGCGCAGCGCTGCGTGCCGGGCGGCCAGGCGGGTGAGGATGCTGGTGAGGGCGGCACGGGTGGTCGGGGTGGTGAGCCGTACGGCGAGGCCGACGGCATGGGCCGCCGCCGGCATTTCCGGCCGGGCGCTGCGCAGCAGGCGCACGACGTCGCGGGTGGCCGGGCGCTGTTCGCGTTCGGGCACCTCGGTGGCCGCTTCGATCCGGGGCGCCGCTGTGCTGCGTTCGGGCAGGGCCGTGGCCAGGGCCTGGGCGAGGCCTCGGATGTCGGTGGCCGAGAAGATTGCGGTGGGCGGGAGTTCGGCGCCCAGCTCGCGGGCGAAGGCGTTGCGCAGCCGCACCAGCATGAGGGAGTCCAGGCCCAGTTCCTTCAGGGCCGTGGTGGGCAAGGCGTCCACGGCGCCGCCGGAGACCTGGCCGACCCTGGCGCGCACATATGCCTCGAGCCGTTCCGTGCGCTGTTCGTGGGTGGTCGCCGCGAACACCTGCTTGACCAGGTCGTCGGAGCCTTGCGGGCCCGTGGGGACGGTGGCCAGGTCGGCGAGGAGGGGGCGGGTGCGTGCGGCGTCGGGGTCGAGGGCGAGCAGTTCCCAGTCCAGGGCGAGGGGGGCGAGTTGGCGACGGCCGGTGGCCAGGACGCGGTCGAACAGTTCGCCGCCCTCGGCGGGAGTGAAGGCGACCAGGCCCGAGCGGCTGGTTTCCGCGGCGCGGATGGCGTCGGCGGCGACCATGCCGACGCCGGTCCACGCGCCCCAGTCCAGGCTGAGCGCGCGCCGCCCGGCGAGGGAGAGGTGGTGGGCCCAGGCGTCGAGGAAGGCGTTGGCCGCCGAGTAGGGGCTCTGTCCGGCCGAGCCGAGCAGTCCGGCCGCCGAGGCGAACAGGACGAGCTTGTCGGCCTCGGGGACGAGTTCGGTGAGCAGGGTGGTGCCCAGCACCTTCGGTGCCAGGACGTTCAGGACGCGTTCGTCGCTCAGGTTCGCGACCGTGGCGTCGTCCAGGACGCCCGCGGTGTGGACGACCGTGGTGATCGGTCCGGCTTCCCGTCGTACGGCATCCAGAGCAGCCGTCAGGCCCGCGCGGTCGGCCACGTCTGCACGGACGACGTGCACGGTGACGCCGCGCTCTTCCAGGTCCTGGATCCACACCGATGCCTGCGCATTCGGCGCGCTGCGGCCCAGCAGGGCCAACTGCCGGGCGCCGCGCCGTACCAGTCGCTCGGCGGCGACGCGGCCGAGGCCGCCCAGACCGCCGGTGATCAGGTGGACGCCGTCCGGGGTGGCGCCGTCGCGGGCGCCGTCGTCCGGACGGGTGCGGGCCAGGCGCGGCACCAGGCGGTCCGCGCCGCGCAGCGCGACGAGGCGTTCGTCGTCGGCGTACCGCAGTTGCGTCCACAGGGCGTCCATGCCGTCCGTGGGCGGCAGGTCGATCAGGGTGGTCCTCAGCTCCGGGTGCTCCTGGGCGAGGGCGAGGCCGAAGCCCCAGGCCAGGGCTTGTTCGGGGCGGGTCACCTGGGTGCTGTCGCCGACGGCCTGGCTGCCCCGGACGATCGTGAACAGGCGGGGCGCCGGGCCCTGTGCCCGGTCGGTGAGCGTCCGCACCAGGTGCAGGGTGCTCACGCAGCACAGCCGCGCCGCCTCCTGCGCGGTACGCGCGTCGCCGATCGCGGGGGCGTCGAGCGCGGACAGCTGCACGATGCGCTCGGGTGCCGTGTCCGCGAAGGCGTCGTCGAACAGGCGGGTCAGGTGCTGCGGATCGGCCGGGTCGAGCACGTACCGGCCGGGGCCCTCGATGTCGTAGGCCTGGCCCCTTCGGGCGATCACATGGGGCACCGAAGCAGCGTCGAGCCGTTCGGCGAGTTCGGCGGCGACACCTGTCTCGTCCGCGAGGATCAGCCAACGGCCCTGCGTCGGCGCCTGTTGGGCGGGTTTGCGCGGCTGCCAGCGGGTCTCGAACAGGGCGCCGTCCAGTGGGGAGAGCGCGGCGAGCTCGAACTCCTCGACGGCGAGGAGGAGTTGCTCGTCCTCGCCGTACAGCCACACGTCGAGGGTTGCTCTGTCGCCGTCCACGGAGCGCAGTCGGCACGTCGTCCATGCGGGAGCCGTCCCGCGTCCGGTGAAGTGCAGCCGTCCGGCTGCGGCGGGTACGAAGGCCCGGCCCGCGGGTGTGTCGTGCGGCAGGGCGGCCGCATGGAAGGCAGCGTCCAGGACGGCCGGGTGCAGCAGATGGCCGGCGGCGGGCCGCGGGGCAAGCCTTCCCCACGCGGCCGAGTCCCCGGAACGGCCCTGCTCCAGACCGCGGAAGGCCGGGCCGTATTCGATGCCGAGCGCGGCGAGTTGGGCGTACACGGCGGACAGGTCGGCCTCTTGGCCGCACTGCTCGCGCAGGGCGGCCGGTGCTTCGCGTTCGTCCTGGGCTCGGTCGCCGCCGGCCGGGGTGACGCGCCCGGTGACATGGCGCTCCCAGCGCGCGGAGGCCGCGGCCGAGGCGATGGTGAAGTGACGCGAGCCGTCCTCGGCGGGCCGCAGGACCAGTTGCAGCCGCACCGGCCGCTGCGCGTCCAGACGCAGCGGCCGCTCGAAGCTGACGTCGGCCAGCGCCACTTCGCCGCCGCCCCGCACGGCCGATGCGGCCTCCAGCGCCATGTCCAGGAAGGCCGCGGCGGGCAGCCAGACCTCGCCGGTGACGCGGTGGTCGGTGAGATAGGCGAAGCGGCCGTCGCGCAGGTCGATCTCGGTCTGGAAGATGTGGCGGTCCGCCTCGTCGCTGGCCTCGATGTGTGTGCCCAGCAGCGGCGAGAGGCCGCCCGTCGGGGAGGCCGGCGTGCGCCAGTGGCGTTCGCGGGCGAAGGCGTAGGTGGGCAGCTCGACGCGGCGGCCGGCCGGGAAGAGTGCCTGCCAGTCGGGGGTGTGCCCGGCCGTGTACAGCTCCCCCAGCCTGCGCAGCAGGTCGTCGAGGGTGCCCTCCTCGCGGCGGAGCGAGCCGACGCTCACGGCGTCGATTCCGGCCTCGGCGGCGACCGACTCGATGGCGGAAGCGAGCGAGGGGTGCGGGCTGAGCTCGACGAAGTACCGGTATCCGTCGTCCAGCATCCGCCGGATCGTGTCGGCGAAGCGGACCGGCTCACTGAGGTTGCGGTACCAGTACCCGGCATCCAGCCGGTCTCCCGGCACGGGCTGCGCCGTCACGGTCGAGTACAGCGGCGTGCCGGCCGGGGTGCCCCGGACGGTGTGGATGCGGTCGAGCAGCTCGTCGCGCAGCGCTGCCATCAGGGGGGTGTGCGAGGCGAAGGGGGTGGACAGCCGCCGCGCGGGGATCCGCAGCTCCTCGCACCGACCGCGCAGCTCGCTCAGCGCGTCCGCGTCTCCGGACACGGCCGTGGCCTGCCCGCTGTTGACCGCCGCGACGAACAGCCGCCCCGCATACGGCTCCAGCAGCCCCTCCGCCCGGGTGCGCGGGAGCTCCAGTGCGAGCATGCCGCCCTTTCCTACCAGCGGTACGGCCGCCTGGGCGCGTCCGCACACCACCGCGACGGCGTCCTCGAGGGTGAGGGCGCCGGCGCTGTAGGCGGCGGCGATCTCGCCCAGGCTGTGCCCGACCACGGCGTCCGGTGCGACACCGAGTGCGCGCCAGGCGGCGGCCAGCGCCGCGTTCACGGCGAACAGGGTCGGCTGGAGGTACTCGGTACGGCCGAGGGGGGCGAGCTCTTCCGGTGCGCGCAGGACGTCGAGGACCGACCAGCCCGCGTGCCGGCGGACCGCCTCGTCCACACGGGTCAGCTCCGCCCGGAAGGCATCCGAGTCGGCCATCAACTGCACGCCCATACCAGCCCATTGGCCGCCGTGCCCGGCGAAGACGAAGGCCACCTTGCCGGACGGCTCCTCGCGACGCACGGCCACGGGCCGACGCCCACCGGCCAACTCCTCCAGCTCTGCCAGCAGTTCTTCCCGGTCACCTGCCACCAGGGCGGTGCGCCGCTCGAAGTGGCTGCGGTGCCTGGCCAGGGTGTGGGCCACGTCCGATAGGGCCGTGTCACCGGTCAGGTGCTCGGCGAGCCGTGCGGCCTGCCCGCGCACCGCGTCCTCGGTGCGCGCCGACAGCACGAACAGCCGCTTGGACGGCGCGGGTTGGTCCTTGGCAGCGGGTTCGTCGACCGGCGGCGCCTCCTCCACGATCACGTGTGCGTTGGTTCCGCTGATGCCGAAGGCGCTCACTCCGGCACGCCGCAGCCGTTCTCCGGCCGGCCAGGCCACCGCCTCCCGCAGCACGTGCAGCCCGCTGTCGGCCCAGTCCACATGGCGGCTGGGGGTGTCGGCATGCAGGGTGCGGGGCAGCATCCCGTGCCGCAGCGACTGGATCACCTTGATCAGCCCGGCCACGCCCGAAGCCGCCTGCGCATGGCCGATGTTGGACTTGAGCGAGCCCAGGTACAGCGGCCGGCCGGCGGGGCGCGAGGCGCCGAAGACCTCGGCGAGGGCGTTCGCCTCGATCGGGTCGCCGAGCGTGGTGCCGGTTCCGTGGGCCTCCACGTAGTCGATGTCGGCCGGGGCCAGTCCGGACAGCTCCAGGGCCCGCCGGATCACCTGTTCCTGCGCCGGACCGTTCGGCGCGGACAGCCCCTGGCTGCGACCGTCCTGGTTCACGGCGGTCCCGCGTAGCACGGCCAGCACCTCGTCCCCGTCGCGGCGGGCGTCGCTGAGCCGCTTCAGTACGACCATGCCCGCGCCCTCGGCCCAGACCGCGCCGTCGGCGGCGTCCGAGAAGGACCGGCAGCGGCCCGTCGGGGACAGGCCGCGCAGGCGGCTGAACTCCACGAAGGTCTGCGGGGTGACCATGAGCGTCACCCCGCCCGCCAGGGCCAGGTCGCACTCGCCGGAGCGCAGCGCCTGCGTCGCCAGGTGCACCGCCACCAGGGAGGACGAGCAGGCCGTGTCGACGGTCAGGGCCGGGCCGTTGAGCCCGAGCGTGTAGGCGAGCCGGCCCGAGGCCACGCTCAGGGCCGAGCCGGTGCCGACGTAGCCGTCCAGCTCGTCGAGCCGCGCCCCGGCCAGATAGTCCCCCGAGAACATGCCGACGTACACGCCGGTGGTGGTGCCCGCCAGCTCGGCGGGCACGATCCCGGCGCGTTCCACGGACTCCCAGGCCGTCTCCAGCAGCAGCCGCTGCTGCGGGTCCATGGCCGCGGCCTCCTTCGGTGTGATGCCGAAGAACGCCGCGTCGAAGGAGTCGATGTCGTCGAGGAAGCCGCCTTCGCGGGCGTACGACTTGCCCGGTGCCTCAGGGTCGGGGTCGTAGAGGGACTCCACGTCCCAGCGCCCGGCCGGGAACGGGCCCACCGCGTCACGGCCCTCGGCGACCAGCCGCCACAGTTCCTGCGGGGAGCCGACCGCGCCCGGCAGGCGGCAGGCCGTCGCGATGACGGCCACCGGTTCGTCGGCCGCCGCCGTCGTGCGGGAGTGGCGCCCCTCCGGCACGGTGGGGCGGAGCTTCCCGTCGCCCGGTGCGAGCGCGGTGGCCAGCAGGTGATCGGCGAGGCGGGCGGGAGTGGGGTGGTCGAAGAGCAGGGTGGCGGGCAGCCGGACGCCGATGCGGGTGCCGAGGCGGTTGCGCAGGTCGACGGCCGTCACGGAGTCCATGCCCAGGTCGCGCAGCGGCTGGTCGGCGCGCACGGAGCGGGGCGAGGGCAGGCCCAGGGCGTGGGCGGCCTCCTCGCACACCAACTCCAGGACCCGTGCGGTGCGTTCGGAGTCGGTCAGCCGGGCCAGACGGTCCGCCAGTCCCCGGCCTGCCTGCCGGTCGGGGCGGGACGAGGACAGCAGGGAGGTCCACAGCGCACCGGTGGCCGCCGCGTTGTCGCGCAGACGGGGCAGGTCCAGGTGCCAGGCGAGCAGGTGCGGTGCGCCACGGCGCAGGGAGAGCTCCACCAGAGCGCGGCCCTGCTCGGGGGTGAGGGCGCGGTGGCCCAGGCGGGCCATCCGCTCCAGGTCGGCGTGTTCGGCGGCAAGACCCTCGCCGGCCCACGCGCCGAAGGACATCGAGGCGGCGGGCAGGCCCAGCGCCCTGCGGTGGTGGGCCAGTTGGTCGAGGAAGACGTTGGCGGCCGCGTAGTTGGCCTGCCCGGCGTTGCCGACGACGCCGGCGGCCGACGAGATCAGCAGGAACAGCTCCAGCGGCAGGTCGGCGGTCAGCCGGTGCAGATGGGCTGCGCCGTCGACCTTGGGGCGCAGCACCTGGGCGAGTCGCTCGGGAGTCAGCTCGGCGATCACGCCGTCGGCGAGGACTCCGGCGCAGTGCACCACACCGCGCAGCGGCAGCGCCTCGCCGATGCCGGCGAGCACACCGGCCAGGGCGGTCGCGTCCGCCACGTCGCAGGCTGCAATCTCGACGTCGGCACCGAGTGCGGACAGCTCCTCGATGACCTCGGCGGCCCGAGCGTCGGCGGGACCCTGACGAGACGTCAGGAGCAGCCGGGGAGCTCCCTGTTCGGCCAGCAGGCGGGCTATCTGGCGACCGACCGCGCCCAGGCCGCCGGTGATCAGCACCGTGCCGTCGGTGGGCACGAGAGCGGGACGGCCGACGAGGTCGAGGACGACGGGCCGGCCGGACGCCTCCCGGCGACGTACCGCCTCCCGCGCGGCGGTGACCGGGAAGACCTGCGGACGTACGGGCGCGTGAACGGCGGCGCGCAGGGCCTCGGCCACCCGTTCTCCGTCGGCCGCGAGGGAGACGGCGGCCGCGGCGGTGAACGGCAGCTCGTCCGGAACCACGGCGACCAGCCGCGCGTCCGCCACCAGCTCGGACCCGGGTGTGGCCCCGGTGAGGACGACGACCCGCATACCGCAGGCCAGGCCCGCGGCCTCGGGGCCGACCTCGGCGAGCACACCGGCGCTGGAGATGTGCGTGGGATGCAGGCCGACGGCGTGCACCTCGATCCGCACCTGGGCGGGTCCGAGCGCCTGACGCGCCGCCGGGCGCAGGCTGACGTCGTCCGGCAAGCCGGCCAGCTGGTAGCAGTCCCCGGCCGGGATCCGCAGCACGTCGGCGGGGCGGGCGCGCACCAGTCGCGGTGCCAGCAACTCGCTCTTTCTCAAGGCGAGTTCGGGCTCATCGGCGTACGTGAGGGCGGCAACCATCGCAGCCGCGGCATGACCACTGTCGATGTCGCCGTCGAGGTCGAGCAGGGTCAGTCCGAGGTCCGGGTGCTCGCTGCGGGTGCTGCGGGCCAGGCCCCACAGCACCGACTGCGCCAGGCCCGGCACGGAGTCGGAGTCGCCGGTCGCGACCGCACCGCGGGTCACCCAGAGGGTCCGCGCGGGCGTCCCATCGGGCGGGAGGGCGATGAGTCCCTGCACCTCCGCGAGGGCTTGGGCCGCCAACTCCCCTCCCACAGCTGCCGGTTCGGCCTCCGCAGCCGGGTGCGGCCACAGTCGTACGACGGTGTCGGCACCCGACTCGCGCAGCTCGACTCCCGCCGCCGTGAGGCCCCGTACGATCGCCTCGACGTCCGGGTCCGAGCGGTCACCGATCACCGTCCAGGTCGCACGCTCGCCCGTGACCGGCGCTTCGGGCAGTGCCGTCCACGCCACTTCGTACAGGTGCCGGGCGTGTTCCGAGCCCGCACGCAGGTCCGACGGGTCGGCGGACCGCAGCCGTACGCCGTCCAGGCGCCCTGCCAGGAAGCCGTCCGTGTCCCACAGCGTCACGTCCAGGACGAGGTCCGTCCCGGAGCCACCGGTGCGCCGCACCACCGCGGTCAGTTCGCTCGGCCCGCCCGGCGGAATGACACAGCGGCCCACCGCCACCGGCAGCAGCGCCCGCCCCGCGGACGCGTCGAAGGCGGCGGCCGCCTGCACTGCGGCATCCAGGAGCGCCGGATGGACCGGATACGCCTCGGCCGCATCCCCGGTCACGGGTGGCAGCGCGAGCCGCGCCAGCAGCTCGTCCTCGCCGGTGGCGACCACCGACCGGACGCCCCGGAAGGCGGGGCCGTAGTCGAGCCCGAGCGCGGCGAGCCGCTCATAGGTGTCCTCGCGCCAGACCTCCTCGGCCGTCTGCGGCCATACGGGCGGCGACGCGACGGCGTCAGGGCCGGGCCCGGCCGCCGAGGCGGTGGCGTGCAGCGTCCAGCCCGCCGTCTCCTGGCCGCGCGGGCGGCTGTGCACGGTGATCTCCGGCACGGGGGCGGAGGTGTCCACCTCGACCGACACCTCGACCGTGCCGGTATCGGGCAGGGTCAGGGGCGCGAGCAGCAGCAGATCGGCCAAGTCGTCGGGAGCATCAGGGCGGGCCACGGCGAGCGCTGCGCGGCACAGCTCCATGAGGGTGGTGCCCGACACCACCGTCTGCCTGAACACGGTGTGGTCCGGCAGCCAGGCGGCGGTGGCCCGGGACCACTCGTTGCGGAAGGTCCAGCGGG
Organism: Streptomyces sp. NPDC001137; assembly: GCF_040298885.1. Classification (NCBI taxonomy): domain Bacteria; kingdom Bacillati; phylum Actinomycetota; class Actinomycetes; order Kitasatosporales; family Streptomycetaceae; genus Streptomyces; species Streptomyces sp. NPDC001137. The sequence goes on along the minus strand of NZ_JBEPBA010000009.1, from coordinate 73,396 downwards.
TTGCGTCGGCCGCCTGTAGCTGAATGCCGAGGACGGGGTGGGCGGCGCGGTCGAAGAGGGCGGGTCCCGATGCGGTGGTGTCGGGGTCGGTCCAGTGGCGCTGTGTGTCCCAGGCGTACGTCGGCAGGTCGGCGGCGCCGGTGTCGACAACGAGGCGCCGCCAGTCGATCGGGCGGCCCTGCACATGGAGTTCGGCGGTCGCGCGGTCCAGGCAGGCGGGTCCGGGTTCGTCGCGGCGCAGTGATCCGACGGCGACCAGGTCGTGGCCATGTTCCTCGCCGACGGTGGTGACAGCGGTGAGCAGGGAGGGGTGGGGGCTGAGTTCGACGAAGCAGCGGTAGCCGTCGGCCGCCATCCGCCGCACGGTCGGCCCGAAGCGGACCGGCTCGCGCAGGTTGGAGTACCAGTAGCCGGCCTCCAGCTCGTCGGTGACCGGTTCGCCGGTGACCGTCGAGTACCAGGCCACGGATGTCGGGGTCGTCGTGACGCCGTCGAGTTCGTCGAGGATCGTGGCGCGGACCGGGTCGACGTGGGCGGTGTGGGAGGCGTAGTCGACGTCCAGACGGCGGGCGAACACCTGGCGCCGGTCGAGGTCGGCGAGGAGGGTCTCGAGTGGTTCGACGTCGCCGGCGATCACGGTGGAGCGGCCGCTGTTCACGGCGGCGACCGACACCCGGCCGTCCAGTGCGGCGAGGAGTGGCTCGACCTCGGTGTGCGGGAGGGCGACGACCGCCATGGTTCCGGTGCCGGACAGCTCCGTCAGCGCCTGGCTGCGCAACGCGACCACGGCGGCGGCGTCGTTGAGGCTGAGCGCCCCGGCGACGCAGGCCGCGGCGACCTCGCCCTGGCTGTGCCCGATGACCGCGTCCGGTCGTATGCCGCGTGCCCGCCACACGGCGGCCAGGGAGACCATCACGGCGAACAGGACCGGCTGGACGACATCCACGCGCGCCGGCGAGGGCGCGGCCGCGTCGCCCCGCAGGACCGAGGTGACCGACCAGTTGGTGAACGGGCGCAGGGCCGCGTCGCAGCGGTCGAGTTCGTCGGCGAACACGGGGTCGCTGTCGAGCAGATCGCGGGCCATGCCCGCCCACTGGGCGCCCTGGCCGGGGAAGACGAAGGCCAGCTTCCCGGTCGGCAGCGCCTGTTGGGGGCCGATGGTCAGGTCTGGGTCCGGTTGTCCTGCCGCGAGTCCGCGCAGGGCGGCGAGCAGTTCGTCCCGGCTGCTCGTCTGAAGGACTGCCCGGTGCTCGAAGTGGGTGCGGTGGTGGGTGAGTGTCGATGCGACGGCGGACAGCGGCAGTTGCGGTTGCCGGTCGAGCGCCTGCCGGAGGCGTTCCGCCTGTCCGCGCAGGGCCTCGGGGCTGCGGGCGGAGAGCGGGAAGAGGGTCTGCCCCGTCGGCTCTTCGGCGCCGGCCTGGGCCGAGTCCTGCGGTCCTTCCTCCAGGACCACGTGCGCGTTGGTCCCGCTGATCCCGAACGCGCTCACGCCGGCCCGCCGCACCCGCTCGCCGTCGCGAGGCCACGCCCGGGGGCCGGTGACGAGGCTCAGGCCGCTGTCCGTCCAGTCGACGTGCCCGGTCGGGGTGGCGGCGTGCAGTGTCGCGGGGAGCACGCCGTGCTGGAGCGCCAGCACGGTCTTGATGACACCGCCGATGCCCGCCGCGGCCTGCGTGTGCCCGATGTTGGACTTGAGCGAGCCGATGTGGAGGGGCCGGTCCGCGGGGCGGCCGGGGCCGAAGACGGCGGCCAGCGCCCGTGCTTCGATGGGGTCACCCAGGGGGGTGCCGGTGCCGTGGGTCTCGACGTGGTCCAGATCGCCGGGCCGCACTCCGGCCGCGTCCAGAGCCGCGCGCAGCACGCGCTCCTGTGCCGGGCCGTTCGGGGCGCTCAGCCCCTGGCTGCGCCCGTCCTGGTTGATCGCGGAACCCTTGATCACGGCGAGGATGCGGTCGCCGTCCCGGCGCGCGTCCGCGAGCCGCTTGAGCAGCACCAGACCGCAGCCCTCGGCCCACACCACCCCGTCGGCATCCGCGGAGAACGGACTGCACCGCCCGGACGGCGACAGTCCGCGCAGCCTGCTGAACTCGACATGCGCGCGTGGCGTCACCAGCAGCGAGGCACCACCGGCCAGCGCCAGGTCGCACTCGCCTTCCGCAAGCGCCCGCGCCGCCAGGTGCAGGGCGACGAGCGAGGACGAGCAGGCGGTGTCGACGGTGACCGCCGGTCCCTGCAGGCCGAGGGAGTAGGCGATGCGTCCGGAGGCCACGCTGGACGCCGAGCCCGTGCCGACATGACCGTCGAGCTGCCCCAGTGAGGCGGAGGCGAGGTAGCCGCTGTCGTACAGGCCGACATAGACGCCGGTCGAGCTGCCGTTCAGCGTGCCGGGCACGGTCCCGGCGCGCTCGATGGCCTCCCAGGCGGTCTGCAGCAGCAGCCGCTGCTGCGGGTCCATGGCCGCGGCCTCACGCGGGGAGATCCCGAAGAAGGCCGCGTCGAAACGGTCGATGCCGGTCAGGTAGCCGCCGCGCAGTGAATACGCCGTGCCGCCGGCCTCCGGGTCGGGGTCGTACAGCCCCCGGGTGTTCCAACGGCCGGCCGGTACGTCGGTGACGACGTCCGCACCCGAGGCCAGCAGTCGCCACAGCGCCTCGGGGTCGTCAGCGCCGCCCGGGAAGCGGCACGCCATCGAGATGATCGCGATGTCGTCGTCCCGCCGCGCAGACAGGTCGGACCGCGCCGGGCCGGTGGTCGCCGTCGCGTCGGGCGCGTCACCGACCACCGCCTCGGCCAAGGCCGCGACGGTCGGATGGTCGAAGACCAGCGACGGGCTCAGCGTCCGGCCGGTCCGCTCGGACAGCTGTGCCGCCAGCGTCACCAACTGGCGTGATCCCAGACCGAATTCCGCGATCGGCCGGTGCGGGTCGACGGTCAGCGGGTCGAGCCCGGCCGCCTCGGCGACCGAGGAGACCAGCCAGGCCCGCACGCTCTGAGCTGTGGTGAGGGACGGCTCGGCGGGCTGCTTCGCGGACTCGTTCGCAGGCATCGGGGCAGGTGTCCTCGTGAACTCGGGCTCGGTGGTGTTTTTCCGTACGAGCGAAACGGCCGGCTTGAGGGCACGACGGAGCCCTGGGCGGCCGAACGGGCAGGTGCCGTACAGGAATTGCGTCGCGGGGCGGTGCCGGCAAGTGGATGGTGTCAGCGCGCGGCAGGTGCGGTGACCGAAGAGAGGGTGCCGGCCAGGTGCGCTTCCCGGGTCGCGTGGCGCTGGATCTTCCCGCTGGAGGTCTTGGGGATCGTGCCGGGGTGCACCAGGACGACCTCGCGCACGGACAGGCCGTGGCCTTCGCCGAGCGCGCTGCGGATCAGGTCGGTGATCTTCTCCGAGTCGCCTGCGGCGTCCGGTGCCACCTCGGCGACGAGGACGATCTGCTCCCCCTCGACTCCCGCGTCGGCGGGGACGGAGAAGGCGGCGGTGCAGCCGGGGCGCAGGGCCGGGTGGCACATCTCGGCGGACAGCTCCAGGTCCTGCGGGTAGTGGTTGCGTCCGTCGATGACGATCAGGTCCTTGAGGCGGCCGGTGACGAAGAGTTCTCCCTCGCGCAGGAATCCGAGGTCGCCGGTGCGCAGGAAGCGGCCTTCGCGGCCGGTCAGGGTGGCGCGGAAGGTCTCGCGGGTGGCCAGGGCGTTGCGCCAGTAGCCCTTGGCGACGCTGGCTCCGCTCACCCAGATCTCGCCGACCCGGCCCTCGGGAAGTTCCGTGCCCTGTTCCGGGTCCGCGATGGTCACCGTGAGACCGGGGCCGGGACGGCCGCAGCCGACCGCGGCCGCGTCCGCCTCGCCGGTGTGCGGCCCGTGGTCCTCGGCGGCGAGGAGAGTGGGCGGGGCGCCGACGGAGGCGCCGGTGACCATCACCGTCGCCTCGGCGAGGCCGTAGCAGGGGTAGAAGGCCTCACGGCCGAAGCCCGCGGGCGCGAAGGTCTCGGTGAAGCGGCGCAGGGTGGCGGCGCGTATCGGTTCGGCGCCGTTGAAGGCGACCTTCCACGAGCTCAGGTCGAGGCCGTCGACGAGTTCGTCGGTGGCGTGCTTGAGGCTGAGTTCGTAGGCGAAGTTGGGGCCGCCGCTGGTGTGCGGGCGGTAGCGGCTGATGGCCCTCAGCCAGCGGTCGGGTTGCTGCAGGAAGTGCAGCGGGGAGAAGAGGGTGGTGGTGAGGCCGAGGTAGACGGTGTTCAGGACCGGCCCGATGAGTCCCATGTCGTGGTAGACGGGCAGCCAGCTGACGATCAGTTCGCGGCCGTACTCCTCGATGACCTCCGGGGTGTGCCCCATGAGTTCGGTGATGAGCCGCTCGTTGTCGAGCAGGTTGCCGTGGGTGACGGCCACGCCCTTGGGGGCGGAGGTGGAGCCGGAGGTGTACTGGAGGAAGGCGACCGAGTCGGGGGTGAGATCGGGGGCCCGCCAGGCCTCGGCGGCCTCGTCGGGGATGTCCTCGGTGGCGAGGCGGGTGATGTCGGCCAGCTCGGGCAGGTGCTCCGCCATGCCGGCCAGGGCAGTGACCACGTCCCGGCCGCCGAGGATCACCTTGGCGTCCGCGTCGGCCAGCAGACGGCGCATACGGATCAGGGCGCGGTGGTTGTGCGCACGGCCCTGCGGGGGCACGCCGGGCACGGCGACGACACCGGCCGCGAGGCAGCCCAGGTAGTCGCTGATGAACTCCAGGCCGGGCGGGTGCAGCAGCATGGCCCGGGAACCGGTCAGCCCGCGCTCCTGAAGCCAGGCCGCGACGGCCCGGGAACGGCGGGCGAGCCGCGCGTAGGTGATCTCCTGGATCTCTCCGTCGCAGTCGCCGGAGACGAGGTAGCGGTAGGCGGTCCGGTCGGGCTGTTGCGCGGCGTGCTCAGTCAGTAAGTCGACCAGGGAACGAGCCATGGGAAGAGTGTCACCTGTCTGAATCGGTGGGGAGGGAACTGGAGTTCGAGAGCAGCGCGACATGTGTGCGCGGCAGCCGCGAGCGGCCCGGCCCCCTTGCCGGACTGCGCGACTCGACCAGCCGTCCGGGGAGTGGCGACACGCCGGCTCCCCGCGCCCCGTACAGCTTGCTACCGGCGAGTAGCACTCTAGCAACTCTGTTCGGCCCGTCGACCCGAACTCTGTAAACGCTGGGTATCAAACGGGAGTTGGACATACGGAAGGCCCGGCCGCCCGTGGCGTGCACGGCGGCCGGGCCTGAGGGCGGGAGGCCGTTATCAGCCGCCGTTCAGGCGGCCGCGCAGCAGTCCCTTGCCGATTTCCGCGCCCTTGCGGCTGTCCGCCTGGGCCTTGCGGAACAGGTCGGCCACCTCGGTGTCCTTCTCGCGCTCCGCGTCCTGGATGTAGGTCTCCAGGCGCAGGGCGTTGCTCAGGCACGCCTCCACGTACCAGATGAGGTTGTAGTCCTTGTCCGGTGTACCGGTCACGCCGCCGGTCTCCGTGCTGCTGGTCATGCGGGCCTCCTCCAGCGGTAGTCCTTGCGGGGCTGTCCGAGTACCCGTCCCGCACCAGGCAATCAGCCGACGTCCCACAGGAAACGGTGCGTGTGGATGCCGAAGTACGGAAAGGACTGGATCTGCCGGACCCCTTCGATCGGCCGTACGACGTCGTTGACGAAGTCCAGCAGTTCGCGCGGGCCCGGCGCGACGACCTCGGCGAACAGGTCGAAGCCGCCGGAGGTCAGCACCGCGTAGACGACCTCGGAGCGAGCGGCCAGTTCGTCGGCGACCGCGCGCGGGTCGCCGTCCACGCCGATGCCGAGCAGGGCCATGGCCTGTCCGCCCATGGACATCGGGTCGGTGACGCCGACGACCTGCACGGCTTTGGTGTCCAGCAGCCGCTGCAGACGCTGGCGGGCCGCGGAGGCCGAGAGGCCGACCCTGGGGCCGAGGTCGGCGTAGGCGATGCGCCCGTCGGTCTGCAGTTCGCGCAGGATGGCCCGGTCGATGTCGTCCACGTGTGTCGCTCTCCTTTTACGCCGGCTCGCCCGGTCCCGTCGGGCCGGCTCAGCCTGCCAGGTCGGCCAGGGCGGCGGCGAAGACCTCGGTGTGGAGGTCGACGTCCTGGGCGGTGGTGTCCGGGCACATGAGTGCCATGTTGTGGAAGGGGGTCAGCAGGATGCCCCGGTTGGCCAGATAGAGGTGGAGGAAGTCCTCCAGTTCGGGGTCGCCTGCGGCCGCGGACTCCGTGCCGGTGCGGGGCGCGGGCGAGGCGAAGCGGTATTCGGTGCGGGCGCCGAGCCGGCTGACCGACCAGGGCAGCGCGTGGGCGTCGACACCCGCGCGGACGCCCGCTTCGAAGCGTTCGGACAGTTTGGCCATGCGGGCGAACGCGTCCTCCGTCAGGACGTGTTCCAGCGTGGCGCGCATGGCGGCGACCGAGAGGGCGTTGCCGGCCAGGGTGCCGCCGACGCCGCCCATGTCGACCAGGTCGAGGTCGGCGCGGCCGAGGAGACGGTCCGCGAGCTCGGCGGACAGACCGTACGCGCCGGCCGGGATGCCACCGCCGATGGCCTTGCCGATGGTGAGGAGGTCGGGTTCCAGGTCCCAGGCGGCGGTGCAGCCGCCCGGGCCGGCGGAGAAGGTGTGGGTCTCGTCGTTGATGAGCAGGGTGCCGTGGCGACGGGTCAGCGCCCGGACGCCTTCGAGGTAGCAGGGTTCGGGCAGCACGATGCCGATGTTGGTGAGGGCGGGTTCCATCAGGACGGCGGCCACATCGCCGTGGGCGAGCTCGCGTTCCAGTTGTTCCAGGTCGTTGAATTCCGCGACGCGGCTGGTGAGCGTGACGTCGCAGGGAGCGCCGACGTTTCCGGGGCGGGCCGCTCCCCTGCCGTCAGGGCCGACGACGATGAGCGACTCGTCGACGCTGCCGTGGTAGCTGTAGCTGTTCACCAGGATCTTGGGCCGGCCGGTGACGGCCCGGGCGAGCCGGATCGCCCACCGGTTGGCGTCGGTCGCCGTCAGCGAGAAACTCCAGCGGGCGAGGCCGAAGCGGCGGGTCAGCTCGGCACCGACCCATTCGGCGTCCTCGGTGGGCAGCATCGCGGTGGCGCCGCCCAGATCGGCGAACCGGCGCTGGACCGCATCGGCCACGACCGCCGGGGAGTGACCGGCCATCGCTCCGGTGTCACCGAGACAGAAGTCGACGTACTCGTGCCCGTCGATGTCGGTGACGCGGGCGCCGCGGGCGGTTGCCAGATAGCGGGGAAAGGCACCCGCCGTCTTGTTCATCCACGTCATCGGCACGCGCCCGAAGAGATGGTCGGCCCGCGCATAGGCGTCCTTCGAGCGCGGGCAGCGGTATGCGGCCTGCTCCTTCTCACGGGCGAGCAGGTCCTGCAAACGGGCGCGGTCCATGGAATCCCCGACTCTGGATACGACAGAACACGCGGAGCGTACGACGGAAATCCTTGGCTGAACAAGGTATTGCCGCTGAATCGCTTGGTGAAGCGATAGAATCGCGCGCACCGCACCGTACCGAGCGGCGTCCGGATGGCGGAGAATCACTCACCCGTACGAGAGTGATCGGCGACTTCGCGCAGCGGCACACCGAGACGATGCGGGCGGCCGCGTGGCTACGGGTGCGTGCGACGAGGAGCGGGCCGTTCAGACGGTGTGGTCGGCGAAGGCGCCGCCCGGGGCGAAGGCCAGGGAGGCGAAGCGTTCGCCGATGCGCAGGTGTGTTTCGGCGTCCGGGTGAAGCTGGTCGGGCAGGGGCAGTTCGGCGTGGTCGGACTCGCCGTAGAGCTCGCGGCCGTCGAGGTAGTTCAGGTTCGGGTCGTAGTCGGCCCGCTGGGCCACGATGCGGGCCAGCTCGTCCCGGATGACACCGAGGGCCAGTTTCCCGCTCGCGCGTTCCCCGGGATCGCCCATGGCCTGGAAGTGGAGTTGACCGTCGCTCAGGGAGGTGAAGTCCAGGACGCTGGGGCCGGGTGTGTCCTCGTGTATCGGACACAGGATGGGCGAGACGACCAGCAGCGGTGTCGTGGGATGTCCTTCACGGATGGTGTCGAGGAAGCCGTGGACGGCGGGGGTGAAGGCGCGCAGGCGCATCAGGTCGGTGTTGACCAGGTTGACGCCGATCTTCACGCTGATCAGGTCGGCCGGGGTGTCGCGCAGGGTGCGCGCGGTGAACGGATCGAGCAGGGCGCTGCCGCCCAGGCCCAGGTTGATCAGGTCGACGCCGCCCAGGGAGGCGGCGAATGCGGGCCATGTGGTGGTGGGGCTCGCCGCGTCGGAGCCCTGGCTGATCGAACTGCCGTGGTGCAGCCACACCTTGCGGCCGCTGGGCGGGCCGGGCTCGATGGGGGCGTCGGTGCGCAGGGCGACCAGTTCGGTGGTCTCGTTGTGCGGGAGCCAGATCTCGACGTCCTTCTCCTCGGCGGGCAGGTCGGGGAAGCGGAGGGTGCCCACGGAGCCGTGCCGCAGTTCGGCCGTGCCGGCGACCATGTCGATGGTCACGGTGTTGCCGCCCTCGACGCTGCCCCGGCCGGCCGGGCGGCCGTCGACAAGGAGGTCGTAGAAGCCGTCCGGACGGGGCGGGGCGCCGACGTAGATGCGTTTGGTCGGCAGGGCGTCGAGTTCGACGGCCGTCGCGCGCGTGCGAAACGCCAGCCGTACGCCTGAGGGCTGGGACTCGGCGCCGGCCAGCTGCGGATCGGTGCACTGGGCGCGGGCCCGGGCGGGCAGCCGGTGGGGCAGCACGCCGTGCTCGGTGCGCTCCACGTCGAGGGCGCCGCGCAGCAGTTCGGCGGTGACGGGCGTGGTGATCCAGTCGTGCTCGGTCAGCATGTCCTCAGCCTGTCCGTCAAAGGGTCGGGGTGGTGGGCCAGTTGCGCAGCAGCGCGTCGAGGGCGTCCAGGATCCGCGTCCAGCTCTCCTCGGAGTCGGGGGCGCTGTGGCTGAAGCCACCGGCCGTCTCCAGACTCGAGTAGCCGTGGAAGACGCTGCCAAGCAGCCGGACGGCATGCGTCTGGTCCGGTTCCGTCAGGTCGTAGCCGCGCAGGATCGCGCGCGTCATCCGGGCGTGGCGCACGCCCGCGCTGGCGGCCGCGGTCTCGGGGTCCAGCCGCATGCGCGCCGCGGCCGCGCGGCCGGGGTGTTCGCGGCCGTAGTCGCGGTAGGCGTTGGCGAAGGCGATCAGGGCGTCCTTGCCGGCGCGGCCCGCGAGAGCGTCGGCGGCCCGGTCGGCGAGCTCCTCCAGGGCGAACAGGGCGATCCGCGTCCTGAGGTCCTGGGAGCTGTTCACATGCGAGTACAGGCTCGCCACCTTGACGTCGAAGCGGCGGGCCAGCTCGGAGACGGTCACCTGGTCGAAGCCGACCTCGTCCGCCAGCTCCGCTCCTGCCCGGACCACCCGTTCCGTGGTCAGCCCGACGCGCGCCATGGCCGCCCTCCTCTCTCACCAGAGCCGATTATGCATTTGCCTAAAGCATTTAGGCAACTTACCGTGAGGTTATGGAACCGCTGACCGAGCAAGAGATCCGCGCCGCCTTCGTGAACTGCACCAAGGGCGAGGCCAGGCGCCTGCCCGTCCCGCGCGACCTGGCCGAGCGGCCCTGGGAGGACCTGGACTACCTCGGCTGGCGCGACCCCCAGGCCCCGGGCCGCGCCTATCTCGTCACCGAGTGGAGTGACGGCCGCCCCCGAGCCGTCGCACTGCGCAGCTCCGCCCCCGCCATGGGGCAGACGCGGCGCAGCATGTGTTCGATGTGCCTGACCACGCACGCGGGCGGGGTCTCCCTGATGGTCGCCCCCAAGGCGGGCAGGGCCGGGCAGCAGGGCAACTCGGTGGGCGCCTACATCTGCACCGACCTCGCCTGCTCGCTGTATGTGCGGGGCAAGCGGGACGCGGGCATCGGGGCGCGGCTGCACGAGACGATCACCCTGGAGGAGAAGATCCGGCGCACGGTGGCGAACGTCGCCGCGTTCGTCGCCAAGGTCGGCTCGGCATAAGCTCGGCGAATGGCGAAGTACTTCGACGTGCACCCCGAAAACCCCCAGCCGCGCACCATCACCCAGGTCGCCGACAGCATCCGCGCGGATGCGCTCATCGCGTATCCGACGGACTCCTGCTACGCCCTGGGCTGCCGGCTGGGCAGCCGTGACGGCATCGAGCGGATCCGTACGATCCGCAAGCTGGACGACCGGCACCACTTCACCCTTGTGTGCCAGGACTTCTCGCAGCTCGGCCAGTTCGTACGGGTCGACAACGACGTGTTCCGCGCCATCAAGGCGTCGACGCCCGGCAGTTACACCTTCATCCTGCCGGCGACGAGGGAAGTGCCGCGCATGTTGCAGCACCCGAAGAAGAAGACGGTCGGTGTGCGGATCCCCGACCACGTCGTCACCCAGGCCCTGCTCACCGAGCTGGGCGAGCCGCTTCTGTCCAGCACGCTGCTCCTGCCCGACGAGGAGGAGCCGATGACGCAGGGCTGGGAGATCAAGGACCGTCTCGACCATGTGCTGGACGCGGTGGTCGACTCCGGGGACTGCGGCACCGAGCCGACGACGGTCATCGACTTCTCGGGCGGCGAGGCGGAGATCGTACGGCGGGGGGCCGGGGACACCTCGCGGTTCGAGTGAACTCCAGCATCTGCCGAGGCCGGGGGCCCTTTCGGCAGGTTGGGTGGCACGTGCAACGATGGCCGCGGCCGGCCCCGTCGGGCCGGATGAGTCGGTCGGCGCCGAGCGCGCAGAGAGGCAGCCCCCCATGACCTCCGTACAAGGAATCACCGTTGACATCCCGACCCCGGACGGAGTCGCCGATGCCTATGTGGCGCACGCCGCCGACGGCGGCGCCCGGCCCGGCGTCCTGCTCTACATGGACGCCTTCGGGATCCGCCCCCACCTGAAGTCGATGGCCGACCGGATCGCCGAGGCCGGCTACACGGTGCTGGTGCCCAACGTGTTCTACCGTCATGGGCGCACGCCGGTAATCGAGTTGCCCGAGTTCATCGACCCGGAGGCCCGTCCGGAGATCTGGGGCAAGGTCGGCCCGCTGCTCCAGTCCGTCACGCCCGACCTGGCGATGCGGGACGCGGCCGCGTATCTGCAGTGGCTGGCCGACTCCCCCCTCGTCGCGGACGGCCCGGTCGCGCTGACCGGCTACTGCATGGGCGCGCGGCTGTCCCTGCTGACCGCCGGCACCTACCCGGACCGGGTCGCCGCCGCGGCCGGGTTCCACGGCGCCCGGCTGGCGACGGAGGACCCGGACAGTCCGCACCTGGTGGCCGAACACATCACCGCCGAGGTGTACTTCGGGCACGCCGACAACGATCCGTCACTGCCCCCGGAGCAGATCCAGCGCCTGGAGGACGCGCTCACCGCGGCAGGTGTCCGGCACCGCTGCGAGGTCTACCCGGGGGCGCACCACGGGTTCACGCAGGCCGACACGGCCGCCTACGGCAAGGAGGCCGACGAGCGCCACTGGGAGGCGCTCCTCGACCTTCTCCGGCGGACCTTCTGACAAGTCGCCGCAGGCGCCCGCGGGTTCGTCCCGCGGGCGCCTTTTCTTTCCCTGACGTCATCCTTATTGACATGCACGCAACTCCGGTGCCAGTTTGAGAGCGCTCTCAAGAACAGGTACGGACCAATTCGGCCCATCGCCTCAAGTGACCCCACACACGGAGGTGGAGCGTGCACCACAAGCTCACTCGCCGTCTGACGGCCCCCACAGCCGCAGCCGCACTCGTCGCCGCGGTGATCGCGATCCAGGCACCCTCGTCCGCCAGGGCGGCGGTGCCCGACACGATCCCGCTGCAGGTGACCAACAACTCCGGCCGCGCCGACGCGGTCTACGTCTACACGATCGGCACCCTGCTCTCGACGGGACAGCAGGGCTGGGCGGACGCGAACGGCACCTTCCACGCCTGGCCGGCCGGGGGCAACCCGCCGACCCCCGCGCCGGACGCGTCGATCGCGGGACCGGCCGCGGGCCGGTCGAAGACGATCCGGATCCCCAAGTTCTCCGGACGCATCTACTTCTCCTACGGGCAGAAACTCGTGTTCAAGCTGACCACCGGCGGTCTCGTGCAGCCCGCCGTGCAGAACCCGAGCGACCCCAACCACGACATCCTGTTCAACTGGTCCGAGTACACACTCAACGACTCCGGCCTGTGGCTCAACAGCACCCAGGTCGACATGTTCTCCGCGCCCTACGCGGTGGGCGTCCAGGGAGCGGGCGGGAGCACGACCACCACCGGCCACCTCAAGCCGGGCGGCTACAACGGCGTCCTGAACGATCTGCGCGGGAAGTCCGGCGGCTGGGCCGGGCTGATCCAGACCCGCTCCGACGGAACGGTACTGCGGGCACTGGCACCAGGACACGGACTGGAGTCCGGCGCGCTGCCGGCATCGGTGATGGACGACTACATCAACCGCGTCTGGCAGAAGTACACATCGGCGACCCTGACCGTGACCCCGTTCGGCGACCAGCCGAACACCAAGTACTACGGCAGGGTCTCGGGCGGCGTCATGAACTTCACCGACGGCTCCGGCAAGGTGGTCACGACCTTCCAGAAACCGGACGCGGACAGCGTCTTCGGCTGCCACAAACTGCTCGACGCGCCCAACGACCAGGTACGCGGCCCCATTTCACGCACCCTGTGCGCCGGCTTCAACCGCTCCACCCTGCTGGTCAACACCAACCAGCCGGACGCGTCCTCGGCCAACTTCTACCAGGACGCGGTGACCAACCAGTACGCCCGCGCGATCCACGCGCAGATGGCCGACGGCAAGGCCTACGCGTTCGCCTTCGACGACGTCGGCAATCACGAGTCGCTCGTCCATGACGGCAGCCCGCAGCAGGCGAACCTGACCCTCGACCCGTTCAACTGACGACGAAGGGCCTCACCCCGCGGCGGACGAGGGTGAGGCCCGGCTTCGTGCGAGCGGGCTCAGCCGGTCGTCAGCGCGGTGTCGTCGACGACGAAGCTGGTCTGGAGCGAGGAGTCCTCGACACCGCTGAACTTCAGGGTGACGGTCGACCCTGCCAGCGACGACAGGTCGAAGGACTTCTGCGCGTACCCGGAGGCGGCGTTGAGGTTCGAGTACGTCGCCAGGGTCTTCGAACCGGCGGTGACCGTCAGCTTGTCGTAGGCGACGCTGCTGGTGGTCTCCGACGTGTCGATGTGCAGATAGAAGGTGAGCGTGGCCTTGCAGCCGCTCGGGATGGTCACCGACTGGGACAGCGTGTCGGTGTGGGTGGAGCCGTAGCCGTCCAGCCAGGCGTAGTACGAGCCGCCGTGCGCCGATTCACCGCTGTCGTTGGTGATGACGCCGCTGGTCGCGGTCCAGGTGGTGTTGCCCGACTCGAAGCCCTGGTTGCGCAGGAGCTGGGCCGAGGTGCAGCCGCCGCCTCCGCTCGAGCTGACGGTCCAGGTGAAGGAGGCGGTGCCGGTCGCGCCGGTCGAGTCGGTCACCGTGACGGTGGTGCTGTAGGTGCCGGCCGTCGTCGGCGTACCGGAGATCACGCCCGTGGAGCTGTTGATCGACAGACCGGTGGGCAGTCCGCTCGCGGCGTAGGTCAGCGAGCCGCTGTTGGTGCTGCTCGCCGAGATCTGCAGGCTCACCGCCGTGCCGACGGTGGAGGACTGACTGCCCGGGTTGGTGACCGTCACGCCCGAGGAGGGCGGGGTGATGTGGCTGCCGACGTTGATACCGGCGAAGGCGTTGCCGACACCGGCGTACTGCGTGGAGCCGGTGCCGTACAGGGCGGCGGCGGCATTGAGGGCGGCGGTGCGGGCTCCGGCGTAGTTGGTGCTGGACGTCATGTACGTCGTCAGCGCCTTGTACCAGATCTGCAGGGCCGCGGCCCGTCCGATGCCGGTGACGGCGACGCCGTCGGAGGTCGGGCTGTCGTATGTCACACCATTGATGGTCTTCGTGCCGCTGCCCTCGGACAGCAGGTAGAACATGTGGTTCGCCGGGCCGGAGGAGTAGTGCACGTCGAGGTTGCCGACGCCGGAGTACCAACTGTCCGCGGAGCCGCCGTCCTTGCTCGGCTTGTCCATGTAACGCAGCGGCGTGCCGTCGCCGTTGATGTCGATCTTCTCGCCGATGAGGTAGTCGCCGACGTCATTGCTGTTGTTGGCGTAGAACTCCACCCCGGTGCCGAAGATGTCGGAGGTGGCCTCGTTGAGGCCGCCGGACTCGCCGCTGTACTCCAGCCCCGCCGTGTTGGACGTGACGCCGTGGCTCATCTCGTGTCCGGCCACGTCCAGCGAGGTCAGCGCGTGGGTGCCGCCGGAGCCGTCGCCGTAGGTCATGCAGAAGCAGTCGTCGTCCCAGAAGGCGTTGACGTACGCCGTGCTGTAGTGGACGCGGGAGTAGGCGGCGACGCCGTCGTTCTTGATGCCGCTGCGGCCGAAGGTGTTCTTGTAGAAGTCCCAGGTCTCCTGGGCGCCGTAGGCCGCGTCCGCGCCCGCGGTCTGCGTGTTGGACCCCGACCCGGTCCCCCAGACGTCGTCGGAGTCGGTCATCAGGGTGCCGGTGCCCGAGGTGCCGTTGTTGAGGCTGTACGTCTTGTGGCCACCGCGGGTGGTGTCGTAGAGCTGGTACGTCGAACCCGACAGCGTGGTGTTCAGCGTGACCGTGCCGCTGTACTGCGTGTTGCCGGTGCCCGTCTTGATGCCCTGGTAGCGGTAGAGCTCCTTGCCGGTGGTGGCGTCCGTGATGACGTGCAGCTGGCTGGGTGTGCCGTCGTCCTGGAAGCCGCCGACCACCGTCTCCCAGGCCAGCTTCGGAGTGCCGCTGCCCGCCCAGATGACCTTGCGGACGCTGTCGGTGGTGGGCCGCTCGGCGTGCAGGGACCTGGCCGCCTTGAGGGCCTTGGTCTGGGCGGCCGCCTTGGTGAAGGTCGCCGTGGTGGAGGCGACCTTGATGGTGTGCTTGTTGTTGAAGGTCGTGCTCACCGTGCCCGCGGCCAGGGAGGCCGGCGGGGTGTGCACGACGAGGTCGCCGCCGAGGACGGGGAGGCCGCCGTAGGTCCGCTCGTAGCGGGTGTGCAGGGTGCCGTCCCTGTCCTTGACGACGTCCCTGACGACCAGTTTCTCCTTGGCGCCGAGGCCTATCGTGCGGGCGGTCGCGATGGCCTTCTGCCTGGCGCTCTTGATGAGCGCGCTGTGCTGCGCCGGGGTCAGCCTTGCCTCCAGTCCCCCGGCGCGCAGGGGGCTGGGATGGGGGGCGGCGGGTTTCGCGTGCGCCGGGACCGACTGGATGCCGACGGCGAGGAAGGCCGCGGTGGAGACCAGGGCTCCGACCGCTGTCCGCTTGCGGGGGATGCGTCTCACTCGTTCTCCTACTGCTGCGGCCGCGTGGGGCGGCCGGTGACAGACCGGGCAGACGGGTGTACCGCCCGGGACGAGCCGAGCTGTGCGGGATCGTCACTGCTTGGTGAGAACGTGGGGGGTGGGCGCGGCAGTTGGGGAGGAGGATGACAGCCTTGACCGGTCCATGTCAGCAGGGTTCCGGTCAATCGAGGGTTATCCCTCTGTACGACGAGGCGGCCCGCCCGCCGGGGATGCGGGCAGACCGCCGGGTGACACCGGAAAGTCAGCTGAGGCCCAGGGAGGACAGGGCGGTGGTCCAGTCGCTGGCGATGGCGCTGCGGGCGTCGTCGAGGGTGACCGTGCCGGCGCAGACGGCCTTCTTGAGCTTGTTCTCCACCGAGTCCTTGCTGTAGGCGGTCTCGTCGCCGTACCGCGGCTCCGGCCACAGGTTCTGCGCGTCCTTGGGAGCGCCGCCGAGCTCGAGCGGGACGAGGTGGTCCTCCTCGTAGTCCGAGGTGCTGGTGTCCGAGTAGCCGTACTCCGCTATCTGCTTGACCTTCAGGGCGTTGGTGTACGAGGTGGAGGGGCGCACGGTGGCAGTCCAGCCCGACACACAGATCGTGGAGTCGATCGTGTCCTGGGTGACGTCGGGGTTGTAGGCGCCGGGCTGGCAGGTCGGGTCCGGCAGCGGCAGATAGGACTGAGAGCAACTGGCCGCGTGCGCGGCCGAGCCCGTGCCGATGATGAGACCGGCGACGGAGAGCGTGAGGGATGCCGTGGTGGCGGTGAGGCGGCGCATGGCACGCATGGGGGTTCTCCCGCGATGGGCCCGGGATTCCGGGCGGGTGTGTGCATGACAGCACCACCGGGTCTATGCGGGTAGAAATACGAAGTGAAGAATCAGTGACCTCACTGAATCCTTGCCACCCCTTGGCTTTCGGCCGCCCAACACCTGGGATGCGCTTGGGCGTTCGATAACTTGGGGGTAACTCGCGGCTCGGTGTCGGTTCCACGCTGCGCCTCGGTGATCCCTGCTCACGCCGCGGCCATGCGGAAGACATTCGGGGCGACGCAGGACGGCTGCGGCCCGCTGCCCGCGGGGTGCCGGGACGTCCCGTCCGTTGCGGCCGTGGCGCCCTATGCTTCTACGGCCCCAACCTCCCGCCGCGGAGGGGGCGGCTGCATGTCACCAGCGGGCGGACGGGAGCCAAGTGCGATGGGGGAACTGGCAGAGCTCGAGGAATGGATCGCCGTGATCGATGCCTGTATCGAGCCCATCGCGAGCAGGCCGGTGGATCTCACCGACCCCGACTGGATGCGGAAGGTCCAGGAAGGCCCGCGTCCGCTGGACGAGGCGGGCATCCGGGCGGAGGCCGAGGGAGCGCTGCGGGACGTGCTCTCGCTCTACGAGGAGGGCGGCGACGACGTCCGGGCCGCCCTGCGCGCCCTCCTGGAGCGCTGCCACTCGTTCTGTTGGGCGACGACACTGCCCTTCGAGTCCACACCGCAGGGCTTCCGGCAGCGACTGCTGGAGATGTCCGTGGAGGATCAGGGCCGCGACGCACGGGACATGATGGTCGCCCTGAACGATCTGTGCGGGCAGGCACACAGCGCCCATATCGACATCCGTCCGCTTCTGCTGAACGTGGCCGCGCTCTCCAGTGACGTCGACAAGTACGGGATGGGTTCCACACGGTCCATCCTGCTCCGGGCGGCCGGCAGGGAGCCGAGCGGGCTCTGGTGAGCACGCGGGTGATGATCCTGCCGGCTTGTTCAGTCACGCGGAGAGGGAGAGGTCGAGACGGGCAAGGTGGCTGACACGGGTGCGGTCGAGTGGGTGGCCGTTCCACCAGGATCAAGCGCGGTGGAGGTCCGTCGGCTCCGGGGGCCGTCGCCTGGCCGACGGCAGCCGAGTCCTGGCCATCGGGATCGTCGCAGAACTCGCTGATGTGGATCTTGTAGCCGGTCCACCAGGAGCCCTGCTTGAGGCCGTAGCGCGCGTCAGTGTCGTACGGAGAGGCCGGCCGCCCGGCCCAGGTCACGGTGCGGTGGTAGTTCTGCACCCACATCGTGCGCAGGACCTGCACCGCCGGAAGCTCACGCAGCCAGGCCGGGCACCAAGGGCGTGCGCCGCCTCCAGCAACGCGAACCGGATGGTGGACGGCCGCTCGGTCGCCGTCACCTTCAGCAGCGAGGACCGCACGGTAAGGGTGTGGGACCTGGCCTCCGGCCGCCCGATCGGCGAACCGCTCACCGGCTACGACGGCGAGGTCTGTGCAGTGGCGACGGGGGTGGTGGACGGCCGCCCGGTTGTCGTCGGCGGCTGCGGGGACGGCGCCGTGCGGCTCTGGGACCTGCCCACGGGCCGACCCGTCGGCCACCCCCTCGCCGGCCACACCGAAGTGGTCACAGCGGTGGCGACGGCGGTGCTGGACGGCCGCCCGCTCGCGGTGAGCGGCAGCCGGGACGGGACAGTACGGATGTGGGACCTGGCCACTGGTCAGCACGTCGGAAAGCCCCTCACCGGACACAACGGCCCGGTGCAGGCGCTGGCGACGGAGGTCATAGACAGTCGCCCGGTCGCCGTCGTCGGCAATGGGGACGGGACGGTGCGGGTGTGGAACCTGGCCACCGGCCGCCCGGTCGGCGAACCCCTCACCGGCCATGTCGACGGGGTGTGGGCCCTGGCGACCACGGTGGTGGACGGTCGCCCGGTCGCCGTCACCGGCAGCCCGGACAAGACAGTGCGGAGGTGGGACCTGATGACAGGCCGGCCCGTCGGAGAACCCCTCACCGGCGCCGCCGAAGGGGTGTACGCGCTGGCCAGGGGATCGGTGCAGGACCGCCCGGTCGCGGTCGGCGGCAGCCAGGACGGGACGGTGCGGGTGTGGGACCTGGCCACCGGCCGCCCGCTCGGCGAACCCCTCACCGGCCATACCGACGGGGTGTGGGCAGTGGCGACCACGGTGGTGGACGGTCGCCCGGTCGCCGTCACCGGCGGCAACGAGGACGGAGAAGTGCGGGTGTGGGACCTGTCACCCGGCCGCCCGGGCGGTGAGCCCCCCACCGGACACACCGACGGGGTGTGGGCAGTGGCGACCGCGGTGGTGGACGGTCGCCCGGTCGCGATCAGCGGCAGCCGGGACGGGACGGTGCGGGTGTGGGACCTGGCCACCGGCCGACCCGCCGCCGAAGGCGTCATCGCCCACTCGCACCCGGCGGTGTCGGTGACCACCGCCGTGCTGGACGGCCGTCCGGTCATCGTCACCAGCAGCTGGGAGGGGGAGGTGCGGGTGTGGGACCTGTCGACGGGCCGACCCGTCGGGGAGCCCCTCGTCGGCCACACCGGCCCGGTGTGGTCGCTCGCGACCGGGGCCGTCGAGGGAACTCCGGTGATCGCCGCCGGCGGTTGGGACGGGACGGTGTGGGTGTGGGACCTGCCCACCGGCCGCCCGATCGGCGAACCCCTCACCGGCCACTACGGCCTGGTGAGTTCGGTGGCCACCGCGGTGGTGGAAGGCCGCGCGGTCGCGGTCACCGGCAGTTGGGACACCACGGTGCGGATCTGGGACCTGACCACCGGCCGCCCGATCGGCGAACCCCTCACCGGCCACTACGGCCTGGTGAAGGCAATGGGCGTGATGGTGGCGACCGCGGTGGTGGAAGGTCGCCCGCTCGCGGTCACCGGCAGTTGGGACACCACGGTGCGGATGTGGGACCTGTCCACCGGCGGCCCGATCGGCGAACCCCTCACCGGACACACCGACGAGGTGCGAGCGGTGGCGACGGGAGTGGTGGACGGCCGTCCGATCGCCGTCAGCGGCAGCCAGGACGGGATGGTGCACCTATGGGACCTGCCCTCCGGCCGGCCCGCCGGGCAGTTGGTGTTCCCCGGGCCGGTCCGTGCGGTGGAGGTCTCCCCGGACGGCCGACTGGTGGTGGGCTTCGGCTGGGAGGTCGCGGTCCTGGCCCCACCCCGCCCCTGAGGACGGTCCGGCAACGGCACGGGACTTGCCCGAGCTGCCGGACACGGCGGTCTGACGTTCCCCTTGCTGGCCACCACCGCTTGTTCGCGGCCACCAGCGCGGAGCTGGAGCAAGCGGCCGACGAGAACCGGGGTCGATCATCCCAGCCGCAGCCGCAGCGGAGCCCGCGCCATGGGCCGTCAGTGAGGCAGGTGAGGCGGGGCAGTGCCCGATACCTCGGGCTCCAGAAGACCCATCCGGAGCACGTCTTCTCCGCTGTTGCTTGGCTGGAAATCGCCCCCTGGTGACCGGAGTCAACCCCTGGTAGTTGAGAATTATTCAGTTACCAATGGTAATCCCTTGCGTTTACGCGACTCTTACCCGTAGACCTGGCTCCACGAATTGCCAGGGCTCTGGGGGGAGTTGGCAGATGCAGGGCACGATTGACGGGTTCCGCTATGGTGCGGTGACCCCGGTGGCGGCCTATCTGATGGCCTGCCTGGGAGGGGCGCTGGGACTGCGCTGCATCGTCCGCTCCCTGCTGAACGCGGAGTCCTGGAAGCCCGGTTGGCTGGCGCTCGGCGCCGCTTCGATCGGCTGCGGGATCTGGACGATGCACTTCATCGCCATGCTCGGATTCCAGGTCAAGGAGACGGGGATCCGTTACGACACCGGGCTCACTCTGCTCAGCCTGGCCGTGTCGATCGTCGTGGTCGGCATCGGCGTGTTCATCGTCGGCTACCGGGGCGCCGGCAAGGTCACGTTGGGTGTGGCGGGCATGGTCACCGGTATCGGCGTCGCCACGATGCACTACCTCGGCATGGCGGCGATGGAGGTCAACGGGGACATGCGGTACGACCCGCTCACGGTCGCCCTGTCCGTCGTCATCGCGATCGTCGCCGCGACCGCCGCACTGTGGGCGGCTGTCACCGTCCGCGGCTTCATGACGAGTCTCGGGGCCAGTCTGGTCATGGGGATTGCGGTGTCCGGCATGCACTACACGGCCATGGCCGCCGTCAGCGTCCATGTGCACGGCGACGGCGATCGGGCCTGGACGGGCGATTCACCCACCTCCTTACTGCTGCCCATGCTCCTGGGCCCGACCGTCTTCCTGCTGCTGGCCGGTGTGGTGGTCATGTTCGACCCGCTTCTGGTCCTCGGCGACGGCGAGTGGAACAAGTCGGCCCCAGCTCGACGAACCTCCGTGGCCGACCGGGCGGCAGAGCCCGCGCCGCAGCACAGCATCGCCCCGTTCGGCGGACGAGTGGCTCCCGCGCGGCCCCGGCAGGATCAGTACGGGGCAGTAACGCCGCCCGCGCCGCAGTGGGCACCGCCGCCCAGCCACGAGTGGTGAACTGCGGCTGGATGCCGCGGGCGTAGGGGACGGCGGTCCCAAGCCGGGTGCGCCGCGCGGCGCCCGCGGCGGCGGCTCGATGCGCACCGCACACCGAGTTCGGAAGACAAGTCGCCGAACACGTCGGCCCCTTGGCGGCTTCGGCGATCCGACTGCCGTAGCACCGCAGCGAGTTGCCGCGCGGCACCGCCCCCTCCGTGCGGGTCCCGACGGCCCCAGGCACGCCCCGGCCCGGCGCGCCGACTGCCCGCACCCTCTTCCCGTCCACCACCTGGTCGTTGTTACGGTTCACCGGTGTCTGACTCTTCACGCGATACCGCCCAGGGCGCCGGCTGGGGCACCACACAACGCGGCGACTACAAGCGGCTGATGCCGCAGCACGTCGAGAAGCTCTCGTGGCTCAATCCCAGGACGCTGTGGGCCGCCCGCAACGGCGTACTGGCCTCCTGGTTCGGGGACCCCACGGGCCGTACCCGCAGCAGATGGGTGGCACAGCGCGAGGCGGCCGGCGCGCCCGCCGACAAGGTGATCCGGCGCACCGAGGCGGACCGGTTCTCCTTCATGGTCATCGGCGACACCGGTGAGGGCGACGATCCCCAGTACGCGGTCCTACCAGGGTTTCTGAAGGTCGGTCAGGGCACGGACTTCGCCGTCATCGCCAGCGACGTCATCTACCCGGTGGGCAGCGCGGACGACTATGCCACGAAATTCTTCCGCCCCTACCAGGACTACCAGGCGCCGATCTACGCGATACCCGGCAACCACGACTGGTACGAGGACCTCGGCGCTTTCATGCGCGTCTTCTGCGCGGACGCCCCGCCCCTCGCCCCCGAGCCGGCCCCGCGCCCCCTGAGCCGGGCCTGGATGCGCTCGCTCCTGTGGCACCGGCCGCGCGTCGGCGACGGTCAACGCCTGGACGAGGCACGTCAGTTGCGCTCCGCGCAGGCCCAAGAGGCTGTCCAGCCGGGGCCGTACTGGGCCATCGATGCCGGCCCCGTGCGGATCATTGGCATCGACACCGGCCTGCTCGGCACGATCGACGCCGAGCAGGGCGCCTGGCTGCGCGAGGTCTCCAAGGGCCCCCGCCCCAAGATCCTCATCACCGGATCGCCCCTGTACGTCGACGGTGAGCACCACCCCTGCGCCATCGAGGGCGGCAACGGCACCGTCGACGACATCGTCCGCGATCCCGAGCACCACTATGTGGCGGCGATCGGCGGCGACATCCACAACTACCAGCGCTACCCGGTCCAGGTGGACGGCCGCACCATCCAGTACGTCGTCTCGGGAGGCGGCGGTGCGTTCATGCACGCCACGCACACCATCCCCCGCGTCGGCATCGCGGACGTCACCGAGAAGGACTTCCGCTGTTATCCGCTGCGCGGCGATTCCCTCGCCTTCTACAGCAGGCTCTACGGGCGGCGGCTGCACCTGCGCCGCTTCTTCACCCTCACCGAGGACGAGGCGATGGCCGTGATCGCCGAGCGGCTCGGCATCCCGCCGACCCGCACCCCGGGCGGAGCGGTACGCGTCACCCGCCGTATCCGCATCGTGGCCAGTCTGCTCGGTGCCGGCGGCCGCCCCGACCGCACGTCACGCTTCCGTCTGCCGGTGCGCAAGATCTACACGCAGTTGTTCTCGCCGGGTTCGGCGACGTACAGCCCGCCGTTCTTCAAGCAGTTCCTGCGCCTGGACGTCACCCCGGAGGCGATCCACCTGCGCTGCTACGCGGCCACCGGCAACCGTGCGCAGGAGATCGAACCGCCCGTCGAGGACGAGGTCACCATTCCTCTGGCCTGAGATGACCTGATCTTGACCCGAGTACGGGGAACAGTTCCCGCGCCCGCCTGGTTGGCACCGCCGTAATACTTGATACATCAAACAACCATGGAGGAGCCCGTGCCGCCGACCTCTCGCCCCCTGCGCAAGCTGGGTTTCCTGACCATCGGCCTGTTCGGCGAGGCGGATCCGCGCCGCGGCCACGAGTCCACGCTGGAGATCATCGAGCTGGGCGAGCGGCTCGGCTTCGACAGCGCGTGGCTGCGCCACCGGCACCTCCAGTACGGCATCTCGTCCCCGGTCGCCGTCATGGCGGCCGCCTCGCAGCGCACCAGCCGTATCGAGCTCGGCACGGCGGTCATCCCGCTCGGCTGGGAGAACCCGTTGCGGCTGGCCGAGGACCTGGCGACGGTCGACATCCTGTCCGGGGGCCGCATCAACCCGGGCGTCAGCGTCGGCCCGCCGATGCACTACGACCAGGTCAAGGAGGCGCTGTACCCGGACACGGCGGAGGCCGAGGACTTCTCCTACGAGCGGGTGCGGCGGCTGCTGGACTTCGTGCGCGGCAAGAGCGCCACGGACTTCAGCGGGGTCGAAGGGTTCGAGGTGTTCAGCGATCGGGTGCAGCCGCACTCCCCCGGCCTGGGCAGGCGGCTGTGGTACGGCGGCGGCAGCCTGAGTTCGGCGCGTTGGGCCGGGGAGCACGGCATGAACTTCCTGACCAGCAGTGTCGTAAAGGCCGAGGGAGCGGATGAGGGGTCGGACCTCGACTTCGCGGAGATCCAGCTGTCCCACATCCGCGCCTTCCGCGCCCATCACCCCGACGGCGACGAGGCCCGCGTCTCACAGGGCCTGGTCGTCATCCCCACCGACTCCGCCTCGCCCGAACAGCGCGCGAAGTACGAGGAGTTCGTCGTCAAGCGCACTCCTCGCACGACCTCGCCGCAGGGCCCGGCCCGACTGCTGTTCGCGCCGGACATCGTCGGCAGCTCCGAGGAGATCGCCGAACGCCTCCACGCCCATGCCGCGTTCCGCGAGGTGGACGAGGTGGCGTTCGCGCTGCCGTTCACCTTCGAGCACGAGGACTATGTGCAGATCCTCACCGACATGGCCACGAGGCTCGGGCCGGCGCTCGGCTGGCAGCCCGCCGCTTGAGCGCCTGCGTCACCAGCGGCCGGGTTCGGTCCCGACGAGCGGCTGCGAGGGCCGGCCGTCCACGCCGACCGGGACGTCGCCCGTGAGCATCACCCGGTGCATGATCCGGGGGAAGCCGAGGTGGGCGTTGTCGCTGGGAGCGAGGTGGATGGTGGCCCGGTTGTCCCAGAAGGCCACACTGCCCGGCTCCCAGCGGAAGCGCACCGTGTACTCGGGCCGCACCGCCTGCTCCAGCAGCATGTCCAGCAGCGCCCGGCTCTCCGGACGCGAGACGTCGGTGATCTGCTCGAGGTAGTAGCCGTTGACGAACAGCACCCGCTCCCCCGTCTCCGGGTGCACCCGCACCAGGGGGTGCACGGAGGCGACCTGATGGTCCAGCAGGTACCGCAGGTAGGCGTCGTCGCCGGGCCTCGGCTGGTAGCCGACGCCGAGCCGGTGCTCGGCCCGCAGCCCGTCCACGAACTCCCGCACCGGGCCGGACAGTCCGGCGTACGCGGCCGCCAGGTTCGACCACGTCGTGTCGCCTCCGTACGGCGGGACGGTCTCGGCGCGCAGGATCGTCGCGGCCGGCGGGTCGATGCGGGCACCGTGGTCGCAGTGCCAGCCACGCAGCAGGGTGTGCCGGCGGCGCTGCAGCCACTCCTCGTGCTCCATGCCGAACCTTCCGCCCAGCTCCAGCCGGTCGGCGGTGGTCTCCACCTCGGGAAAGTCCGGCGGCGAGGCGCTACCCCGCTTGCGCAGCACGACGGGTTCGCCGAACCTGCGCGCGAACCGCACGTGCCCGGCGTGGTCCAGCCGCTGCCCGCGGAAGAACACCACCTTCCAGCGCAGCACGGCCGCCCGGATCGCGGCGACCACGGCATCGTCCAGGTCACCGGCCAGATCGACGTCCGTGATCTCGGCCCCGATGTGCCCGGCCACCGGCTGCACCTCGATGCCCGCGGCCCGTCCGACGTCCGTCACCGTGTCCCGCTCATTCGCCATGCGCACTCCGCCGATCACCCTGACCGGCTCCGCTCGGCCGATCGCCGTATCCGATCTTCGCAGGGAATGCGCCGGACGTCCTGCGCCCTGCTCCCGCTCCTGAGCGCGCCCATGGGCGCTACCGAGACGCCACCCGCCCGCCCGTCGAGGCCGGCCCGCCCTCGACTGCCGGACGACGAGTGAAGCCTCCTGTCGATCAAGCCCATGAGGTACCTACGTGCTTCAGCGCCGTCCGCTGATGGACAGGGCCGCCGGGCGTGTACCAGCCCGCCTTCCCTGGCGGCGGCCCCCTGCGCCCTCTCCGCGGCGCGCACCGGGATCGCTGCCGAAACGCGGCCCGGCACGCCGCCCTGAGGCCGCTCCGACCTCAACTGCCGGGCGTGCGCCCCCCTTGTGGATCAGGCCCGTCCTGCACGTGCCGGCTTCGGCGTCGTCCGGCGGTGGACTGGGCCGCCGGGCGTGTACCAGCCCGCCTTCTTGCGTACCGCCGGCGAGGGGTCCTCGGTGTGGGCGCGTACCAGGGCGGCGAGGGCTTGCGGGGTGGTGTGCACCCACAGCCCGACGAGTTCGGTGGCCATGGCTCTGACGTGGGGGTCCGGGTCGTGGTGGAGGAGCTGGATCGCGCGGGGCTGGAGTACGGCGGGGTCGGGGCGGCAGGCGTCCGCGTCCGGCTTGCAGCGGTCGCAGGACAGGGCGTGGAGCGCCGCTACCCGCACCCGGGCGTCCGGGTCGTCGAGCATGGCGGTCAGGTCGTCCGTCGCCTCGGGCACCAGCAGTTGGTCCAGCAGCCTGCAGCATTCCTCCCGCACCCGCGGAAGCGGATGTCTCAGCCCTCGGCGGATGTCGGGCACGGCTTCCGCCCCGCGCCGCAGGAGTTCCCGAAAGGCGCCCGGCCGCCGCGGCTCACTGCCCAGTGCGTCGACGAGGGCGCCGGTGACGGTTTCGGCTGTCGGCATGTCGTCCACCTTCCTCCCTCGTCGAGTCTGCGCGTCCGGCCGCGGTGGCTCCAAAGGGTTTTCCGCGGGGCGGGAGGCCGCACTCACATACTGAACTCCCGTATGACGGTGTTCCGGAACACCGCCTTCCCGTCGATCGTGAACAGCGCCAGGCCGGTGTCGACCAGGTACGGGAACACCTCGCTGGAGTGCACGTACCGGCCGTCGTCGAGGTACATCTCCACGGACGTGCGGTCCACGAGGATGCGCAGCTTCACCGTGCCCGCGGAATGGCTGAACGGGGTGTGGCTCTCCTGCCACTTGCCGGAGGCGTCCGGGTTGACGGTGTTGCGGCGGTTGAGGAAGCCGTAGTCGTTGTAGATGCCGGCGTCGATGTGACGGCCGCCGTCGGGTGAGCGGCGCAACTGGAGTCCGGCGCCCGTGAGTCGGTCCCAGGTGATCTCGGTGGTGAGCTCGTAGGAGATGCCCTGGTAGTCGAGCACCTTGGTGCCGTCGACGGTCACGTCGCCCAGGTTCACCGTGCGGGAGACATACGCGTCGAGGGCGGCGACGGGCCGGGAGGCCAGGTAGTAGGTGCCGGCGGAGTCCCGCTTCAGGGTGAGCTCGCGGACGATCGAGTCGGTGCCGTTGAAGCCGTCGCAGTCGATGGTGGGTGTGGTGCCCGCGTAGTCCCAGTTGTTCAGCCAGCCGAGCGCGTAGCGTACGCCGGGGTCCTGGGTGCCGTTGGTGTTCCGCTTCTCGAAGGTGACGGCGCCGTACCAGTCCCAGCCGTGGTCGAGCCATTGCGGATCGGCGGCGTCGGCGGTGAAGGCGCTGCCGTCGAAGGCGCCCGTCCAGTACGCGTACGTGTTGGGCAGCCCCGAGCCCTTGCCGTTGGCGCTGACGCCCAGCACCCACTTCACCGTGCCGTCCTCGGCGGTGATGCGGAACAGGTCGGGACATTCCAGCGTGCCGATCCCGTCCCTGACGAATCCTCCGGCGTACGTCCAGGACTTGAGGTCGGCGGAGTGGTAGAAGCCCACCTTGGTGCCCTCGGCGAGGGCCATCACCCAGCGGTCGCGGTCCTTGTCGCGGATCACCTTGGGATCGCGGAAGTCGGCGACACCGGGGTTGGGCAGGACCGGGTCGGTGCCGTGGTGGGTGAAGGTGCGGCCACCGTCGGTGGAGTAGTACAGGAACTGCTCCTGGTGGTCGGTTCCGCCGCCGGGCGACATGGTGGCGATGACGATCACCGCGCCGGCGCCGAAGCCTGCCGTGTTGTCCGTGTCGACCACCGCCGAGCCCGACCAGACGTCGCCGTTGGGGGTGGTGTCCTTCGGCACGGCGACCCCGCGGTCGGTGAAGGAGACCAGGTCGGTGCTGGTGGCCAGGCGCCAGGCCGTGCCGACGGGGCCAGTGGGGTAGTCGGCGTTGTAGAGGTAGTAGTAGTGGTACTCGCCGTCGATCCAGACCGGGCGCTGGGGGTCGTTCTTCCAGGCGTCGGGGACCGTGAAGTGGTAGGCGGCGCGGTAGCTCGCGCAACCGGCTCTGGTCGTCTTGGGTTTGGCGGTGGCCCGTGCTGCGGGAAGCAGCGCGGCGGCTCCTCCGGCGGTGGTGCCGGTCAGCAGGGCCCTGCGGGACATCCCACGCATCATTCTGCGTTCCTCTCGTCGTCGAGTGGAGAACGGCGGCTCGTGTGGTGCAGGACTGTGCGGCCTAACTCGTTAAAGGTCAAGGGGTGCACGACTCTTGACAGGCCCGTTGCGGGCTTCCCATCATCTGGGCATCGACCCTGATCTAACACGAGTTAGGCATGTTGGATGACCGACTCGCACGTCACCCGCCGCAGCCTGCTGCGGTACGGGGCCTACGGAGCGGGGGCCGCCGCCCTGGCCGGCACCGCCGCGAGCTGGGACCGGCTCACCGGAGCCGACATCCCCGGCCGCGACGACGGCTCCCTCGTCGTCGCCACCCTCGGGCCCGCCTACGGCCCGGAGGCCATCCGCACCCTCACCGAGGGCTTCCGGAAAGTGCACCCCGACATCAAGCTGCGGATCAACGCCGTACAGGCCGTCGACTGGTCCGACTTCTTCGCGAAGATCCTCACCCAGATCGCGGCGGGCACCGCACCCGACCTCGTCTACGTCGCCACGGAGGGCGTGCAGCTGTTCGCGCAGCGCCTCGGGGTCCCGCTGGACCGCTGGGTGCAGCGGGACGCGGCCGAACTCAAGGAGTACTTCGCCGACGTCCACCCCTCGCTGGTGGAGTCGATGATGTACGAGGGGCACCTCTACCAGCTGCCCGTCGAGTTCAACGCGGCCGACATGTATCTGAACCGGCAGGTGCTCGAGCGGGCGGGCGCGGACTTCCCGGCGCCCGACTGGACCCGCGAGGACTTCACCGCCTTGCTGCGGGCCATGAAGAAGTCGAGCGGCTCGCAGTTCACGCCGTACTTCTGGACCAACCGGCTGTGGGGCGGCGTGGTGCCCTGGCTCTTCGCGGGCGGCACCAATCTGCTCACGGAGTCCAAGGCGCCGGGCGGCGCCTGGCTGTGGGACTCCTTCTATCCGGCCGCCCAGCGGCAGGGCCGCGGCGGCGGTTTCCGCTGGACGCGCCCGCAGGCCACCGCCGGACGCGTGGAGGAGGCGTACGACTACCTCGCCTCCCTCATCCAGGAGGGCCTGTGCACCCGCCCCGAGGGCGGCAACGGCCAGAACCTCGTCGGCGTGTTCTCCACCGGCCGGGTGGGTGTCACCCCGGCGGGCGGCTTCTGGGCCGGCGGACTGCACCTCGCCGGGATGCAGGCGGACGCCTTCGACGTGCAGTACTTCCCGCGCTGGCGCACCCAGCGCCACCAGTTCGGCGCGGCGGGCTATGCGCTGCTGCGGACCTCCAAGAAGCAGGACGAGGCCTGGGAGTTCATCAAGTACGCCGCCCGCCGGGACACCCTGATGCGGCTGTTCGACACCAACCAGACCACCCCTGCGCGCCGCTCGATGCTGACCGCCGCCCGCTACCGGGAGACCGGGCCGAAGCACTGGCAGGTCTTCTACGACACCCTCGACAAGTTCCCCGACACCGGGCCGATCCCCGCCCCGCCGCAGGTCGCCGAGGTGACCGAGGTGCTGCTCAAGCACACCGGCACCGCCCTTGCCTCCCCGCGCTCGGTGCGCCCCGCACTGCGCCGCATGCAGGGCGACCTGGAGAAGGCCATGGAGCGTGACACATGACGAACACCCAGGTTCCCGCCGTACGGCCGCGGGCCGCCACACCGGCCGTCGACGTGGCGCGCACCTCGCCCCTGCGCACCCGCGGCACCCGGCTGCTCGCCGCCCTCTTCCTCGCACCCACGATCGTCGGCATCGTCGTGTTCACGGTCGTACCGATCCTCGGCTCGGTGGTGCTGAGCCTGTTCCACTGGAACGTGATCGACTCGCCCAGCTTCGCGGGGGCGGCCAACTACCGTGAGGTCTTCACCGATTCCACCGTGCGGGTCTCCTTCTTCAACACGCTCGTGTTCATGGTCTTCGCGGTCGCCGCGCAGCTGCTGATCGCCCTCGCGCTGGCGCTGACCCTGAACGGGCGGATGCCGGTGTGGCTGCGTTCGGTGTTCCGCTCGGCGTTCTTCTTTCCGCTGGTGCTGTCCGCCGCGTCGATCTCCGTGGTGATGAAGTACCTGTTCAACCAGGACTTCGGGGTGGTGAACTGGCTGATCGGGCTGGTCGGGATCTCGCCGGTGCCCTGGCTGACCTCGGAGCACGCGGCGCTCGCGACCGTGATCATCGTCTATGTGTGGCAGCAGTTCGGCTTCTCGTTCCTGCTGTTCATCGGCGGTCTGAACAACATCCCCAAGGAGGTCCACGAGGCCGCCTCCCTGGACGGTGCGACCGGCCTGCGCAAGCACCTGCATGTGACGCTGCCGCTGCTGTCGCCGACGCTGCTGGTGGCGACCGTGGTCGGTGTCATCAACGCGCTGCAGGTCTTCGAGCAGCCGTATGTGCTGACCAACGGCGGGCCCGGCGACTCCACCCGCACCGTCGTGATGGTCATCTACGAGACCGCGTTCGAGCAGCTGCGCTTCGGCGAGGCGTCCGCGGTGGGCGTGCTGCTGTTCGTGCTGATCATGGCGGTGACCGCCCTGCAGTTCCGGCTCAGCCGGCGTTTCGTCCACTACCAGTGAGCCGGGTGACCTCCATGAGCCAAGCAAGCCTGTCCCTGAGCCGCGCCCGGTACTCCCTCGGGCCATGGGCACGGATCGCCGCCCTGGCGGTGTGCGCGCTGCTGACCCTCGGCCCGGTCATCTGGACCGTCTCCACCTCGCTGCGCACCCCGGCCCAGTCCTTCGACCTGCCTCCGAAGATCATCCCTACGCATCCGACGGGAGAGGCCTACCGAGGAGTGTTCGGCCAGATCGACGTGTGGCTGCTCGCCCTGAACTCGACGCTGGTGACCGCGCTGATCGCGGTCGGCCAGATGATCACGGCGGGGCTTGCCGGGTATGCGTTCGCACGCCTCGAATTCCGTTTCAAGAAGCCCCTGTTCGGGCTGGTCCTTGCGACGATGATGGTGCCGCTCCAGGTCACCATCGTGCCGGTGTTCCTGGTGCTGAAGTCGATGGGCCTGACCGACACCCTGCTCGGTCTGATCATTCCGGCCTTCCCGACCGCGTTCGGCACCTTCCTGATGCGCCAGTACTTCCTGGGCATGCCCAAGGACCTGGGCGAGGCGGCCATGCTGGACGGTGCCGGGCCCTGGCGGATCTTCCGCTCGGTGTATGCGCCGCTGGCCGCGCCCGGCCTCGCCATCGTCGGTGTGCTGGCCTTCAACTACCACTGGAACGAGTTCTTCCGGCCGCTGATCCTGGAGACCTCCGGGCAGAACTACACGCTGCCGCTGGGCCTGGTCTCCCTCCAGGGCAACCTGGGCACCGGCTCCATCTCGGTGGTCCTCGCCGGTGTCGTCCTCTCCATGCTCCCCGCCGTCGCCGTGTTCGTCGTCGGCCAGCGCCCTCTGCGTGAGGGCATCACGTCCGCAGGAGTCAATCGTTGAGCAACGACGCCCCGCGCTTCAGGGTCCGTCCGCCCGCCGGCTGGATCAACGACCCCAACGGGCCGTTCCGCCGACGGGACCGCTACCACCTCTTCTACCAGCACAACCCCGACGCACCCGTGCACACGAACGTCCACTGGGGTCATGCCTCCAGCGCCGACCTCGCGCACTGGGAGCACCATCCGGTCGCGCTCGCCCCGACACCCGGCGGCCCGGACGAGGCGGGCTGCTGGTCCGGCTGCGTGGTCGACGACGACGGTGTGCCGACCGCCGTGTACACCGGCGTCGACCGCCACCACACCGGCCTGGGCACCATCTGTCTGGCCCGGGCGGTCGTCCCGGACGACGAGACGCTGACCGACTGGAAACCGCTGCCGACACCCGTGGTGACCGGCCCGCCCGCCGGTCTGGACGTGGTGATGTTCCGTGATCCGTTCGTGTTCCGCCACGGCGGGCGGAGATGGGCGCTGGTTGGTGCGGGGCATGCGGACGGGACCCCGTCGGTGCTGCTGTACGACTGCGACGACCTGCTCCACTGGCGTTTCGCCGGGGTGCTCCTCGACGGCAACGACCCCGTCGCCGCGGACGTCTTCGGGGACAAGGCGGTCGGCTGGGAGTGCCCCCAGCTGTACGCGACGGCGAGCGGCGAGTGGGTGCTCGTGCTGTCGCTGTGGGACGGCGACCCTTGTTCCACCGGCTATCTGACGGGTCGTCTGCACCCGTACGGCGAGGAGGAGTTGCGGTTCGAGGCGCGGACCGGCGGACGGCTCGACCACGGGCGGGACTTCTACGCGCCTGCCGTGCTCCAGGAGCCGGACCGGGCCCTGATGTGGGGCTGGTCCTGGGAGTCCCGCGCGCACGGCGAGGTCGAGCGCGCCGGCTGGGCAGGGGTGCTCACCGCGCCGCGCGTCGTGGACGTCCATCCGGACGGCGCGCTGCGGGTCGTACCGGCGCCGGAGCTCCAACTCCTGCGCGCGGCCGAGCCGTTCGTCACCGCGCCCGCCCGGGTGGCCCTCCCTCAGTCGTACGACCTGACCGTCACCGCAGGCGGGCGGACCACCGTGGGTCTGCTGAGGTCGGCCGCGGGCGCGCGGCTCACGGTCCGGCTGGATCCGGACGAGGGCACCGTGACGCTGGATCGCAGCGACTGGCCGCGGACCCGGCCCGACGGGTCGGCACCGATCGTGGTGCGGGCGCCCGCCCGGCAGGTGCGGATGCTTGTCGACGGTTCACTGTTCGAGCTGTTCGTCGACGACCGGCTCACCGTCACCGAGCGGGTCTATCCGCGCCCCGGCGATGTGCGCGAGCTGGTCGTGGCGGGCAACGCGGAAGCCGTCACCGGATGGGAACTGGTCCCACCTACGCCCAAGTGACCACCGAGCGGGTCCACCCACGCCCCGGCAATGGGCGGACCCGGTCGTAGCGAGAAAAGCGGAAGCCATCACCGGATCGAAGCCGGCCCGAGCCCGAATGATCACCGGACGGGTCCCTCCTCGCCCCCGCGACGGGCCCGTCCCCATCGCAGCAGGGAACGCCGTCACCAGGTGGGAGCCGGCCCCACCGACGCCCACGTGACCACCGGACGGGCCCGCGCCCCCCGTGATGGGTCCAACCCCGTCACAGCAGGGAACGCCGTTACCGGATGAGCACCGGTCCCGCCTACGCCCACATGATTACCGCACAGCCCCGCGCCCCCCGTGATGGGCCCAACCCCGTCACAGCAGGGAGCCCCGTCACCGGATGGGCACCGGTCCACCGACGCCCGAGTGACCACCGGGCAGGTCTCTCCGCGCCCCGGCAATAGGCGGACCTGGTCGTGGCGGGGAAAGCGGAGGCCGCCACCGGGCGGGAGCAGGTCCGGCGCCCGAGCGACCGCCGGACGGGCCCGCCCGCGCCCCCGCGACGGGCCCGACCCCGTCACAGCAGGGACCGCCGTCACCAGGTGGGAGCCGGTCCCACCGACGCTCGAGTGATCACCGGGCAGGCCAGGCGCCGCACGCCGGCGGGGGGTGTCCTTCCGGTGTCGATGGCGTCCAGCAGCAGCCTGGCGGCCGCCTCGCCCATGGCCCGGTGGGGCAGCGCGACCGTGGTCAGGGGCGGGGTGAGGAAGGCGGCCATGTGCTCCTGGTCGTCGTAGCCGATCACCGAGAGGTCGCCGGGGACGGCGATGCCGAGGCGGGTCGCGGCGTGCAGGACGCCCGCCGCGACCCGGTCGTTGTAGCAGAAGACGCCGGTCGGGCGCCGGTCGGCCGGAGCGCCGTCGAGGATGCGCAGCGCGCCCTGGTATCCGCCGGAGATCTCGCCGCCGCTGCGCACGACCCACTCCTTGGGCACGGTGATCCCCTCGGCGCGCAGGGTGTCCCGGAAGCCGCGCAGCCGCTCGACCGACGCGATGTCGTCCGTGCCGCCGATCATGGCGACCTTGCGGTGGCCTTCCTCCAGCAGCAGCCGGGCCGCCGTGCGGCCCCCGGCGCGCTCGGCGGGGATGACGGCGGGCAGGGAGTCGTCCTCGGGCAGGCAGTTGGCGAGGACGGAGTGGGTGCGGTGCAGGCCCTCGGGGACGCGGACCCGGCGCAGCGACATGGCGGCGTAGATGATGCCGTCGACGCGGCGGTCGAGGAGTTCGGCGACGGCCGCGTCCTCCTTGTCCCGGTCGCCGCCGGAGTCGACGGTCAGGACGAGGTGTTCGCTGTCCCAGGCGGTCTCCATGGCGCCGCGCAGCAGCCGGCCCGCGAAGGGCGAGGAGGCGATCTCATCGGTGACCAGGCCGATCACGGCGGTCCGGCGGCGCCTCAGGCCGCGGGCGACGGGATCGGGCCGGTAGCCGAGCTGGGCGGCGGCCTGCCGGATGCGCTCCTGGGTGGCGGGTGAGAGGTTGCCTTCGGCACGGCCGTTGAACACGAAGGAGACGGCGGTGTGCGACACGCCGGCGAGCCGGGCGACGTCGCGTGACGTGGGCCGTCCGGTTCCCTCCGGGCCCTTGTCCTCGGTGCTGCCCATCCCGTGCGCTGCCTTCATCCCCCACCCGTCCGGTTGATCACAGCTCACCCTATCCGTGACGCTGGAGGTACGGCACAGTCGAGGGAAAGGTCCCACGGTGATCACCGTCCCCACGCACACGCTCAACGACGGCACGACTCTCCCCGCTCTCGGCCTGGGCACCTGGCCGATGTCCGACGCGGAGGCCGAACGGGCCGTCTCCGAGGCCCTCGGCCTGGGCTACCGCCTGGTCGACTCCGCCACCAACTACGGCAACGAGACCGGAGTCGGGCGGGGTGTCGCCCGCAGTGACGTCCCCCGGGAGGAGGTCGTGGTGACGACGAAGCTGCCGGGCCGGCACCACGGCTACGAGGAGACCCTGGCCTCCTTCGAGGAGTCCCGCAGCCGGCTGGGCATGGAGTACGTCGACCTGTACCTGATCCACTGGCCGCTCCCCCGGGTCGGAAAGTACGTCGACTCGTGGCGGGCCATGATCAAGCTGCGGGAGGAGGGCCTGGTCCGCTCCATCGGCGTCTCCAACTTCACCGTCGAGCACATCGAACGGCTGGAGAAGGAGACCGGGGTACTGCCGTCCGTCAACCAGATCGAACTGCACCCCTTCTTCCCGCAGGACGAGCTGCGCGCCTTCCACACGGCCAAGGGCATCCGCACCGAGAGCTGGACACCCCTCGGCCGCGGCGAGGGCCTGCTCGACGACCCCGTCATCGCCGGCATCGCGGAATCCTTCGGGGTGACACCCGCCCAGGTGGTCCTGCGCTGGCACACCCAGCTGGGCGCGGTGCCCATCCCGAAGTCCTCGAACCCCGAGCGGCAGCGGGCGAACCTCGACGTCTTCGGCTTCGAACTGGACCCCGCCCAGCTGGACGCGATCGCCGACCGGGCTCACCGGCGTCTCGGCGGGGATCCTGAGGTGCACGAGGAGTTCTGAGCCGTCCGCCGGGTACCCGGGGCCCACGAGGCAGGACGCATGAAAGGAGCCGGAGGTGGGTGAGCGGGACCGGCTGCGGGAGTATCGCGGCAAGCGTGACTTCGGGCGGACCAAGGAGCCGCAGGGGCGGTCTGCCGCCCCGGGTGCCGAGCCGCGGTTCGTGGTGCAGATCCATGACGCCAGCACCATGCACTTCGACTTCCGGCTGCAGGTCGGCGACGTACTGAAGTCGTGGTCGATCCCGAAGGGCCCCTCCGGCGATCCGCAGGACAAACGGCTCGCAGTGCCCACGGAGGACCATCCGCTGGAGTACGAGGAGTTCGAGGGCGTGATCCCGCGGGGCGAGTACGGCGGCGGCACCGTGATCGTGTGGGACCACGGCAGCTACGAGCCCCTCAGCCACGACAGCAAGGGGCGGCCCGTCGACTTCGGGGAGTCGCTCGAGCGCGGACATGCCCGCTTCCGCCTCAAGGGGTCGAAGCTGCACGGCGAGTACGCCCTCACCCGCTTCCGCGGCGGCAAGGACGGGGACACCGAGGAAGCCTGGCTGCTGGTGAAGGCGGGCGGCGGGGCCCACGGGCACGGGACGCCTGATCCGCGCCGGGCCCGCTCGGTCAGCAGTGGCCGGACGCTCGCCCAGGTCGCGGCGGCCGCCGAGGAGCAGTGAGCGAGGGTGTCCGGCCTGCTGGACTCGCTCCCGGACAAGGAACCGGAGCTGCTGCGCACGGGGCGGCCGGGCGCGGAGCTGGCCGCCCGGCCGATGCTCGCCACGCTCAGTGACCGGCGGGACTTCGACAGCGGCTGGATCTTCGAACGGAAGCTGGACGGCGTACGGCTGCTGGCGGTGCGGGACGGCGGTCGGGTCACGCTGCTGTCCCGCACGGGGCGCCGCCTCAACGACACGTACCCGGAGATCGTCGAGGCGCTGGCCGCCCAGTCCTGCACGGACTTCACCGTGGACGGGGAGGTCGTCGCCTTCACCCGGGGCCGCACCGACTTCGCCCGGCTCCAGCAGCGCATGGGCCTGACACGCCGGGCGGACATCGAGGCGAGCGGTGTCGCGGTGACGTACTACGTGTTCGACCTGCTGGGACTTGAGGGCGCGGACCTCACCCGGCTGCCGCTCAGGACCCGCAAGTCCCTGTTGCGCCGCGCCCTGACCTACCGCGCTCCCCTGCGGCTGACCTCCCACCGCAACGAGGGCGGCGCCGACCTGCTGGCCGCCTCCTGCGCCCGCGGCTGGGAAGGCCTGATCGCCAAGCGGGCCGACGGCGACTACCAGCCGCGCCGCTCCACCGACTGGCTGAAGCTCAAGTGCTCCCAGGGGCAGGAATTCGTCGTCGGCGGGTTCACCGAACCCGCGGGCAGCCGGGTCGGCCTGGGGGCCTTGCTCCTCGGCTACCAGGAACACGGGAAACTGCGGTACGCGGGCAAGGTCGGCACCGGCTTCGACCGCGCCACGCTGCTCTCGCTGCGGGAGCAACTGGACGAACTGCGCGCCGCCGACCCGCCGTTCGAGGGCCGGGTGCGTGAGGCGGGCGCCCGGTGGGTGCGGCCGGCACTGGTCGCGCAGATCGACTTCACCGAGTGGACGCGGGACGGGATGCTGCGGCATCCGCGGTTCCTCGGTCTGCGGGACGACAAGAAACCCGAGGACGTCGTGCGGGAGCGGCCGGGCACCTGAGAGAGCGCCCATGTGAGAGGGAGAGATGGCCAACTCAAGGAGTTCCGGGCCGGATTGTCTCGTTCCGGCCCCAACAAGCGGCCCGGGCCTTTATGTTCACGGCGGTACTCGATCTTCGCCTCGTCCCGGAAGGCCTTTCCGCATGCGCAACGCGCTCCGTACCACCGTCGTCGGCGCGGTCGTCGCCGGCACCGTCCTGACCTGCGGCACCGCCGGCGCCACTCCACCCGGACCGGGAGTGACCGCCAAGCTGATCAGCTCCACCACCGTCGGGAACACCGACTACGTCATACGGGAGATCACCGTCCCGCCCGGTCAGGGCACCGGCTGGCACTACCACGACGGCACGGTCTACGGCTTCGTCCGGCAGGGCACGCTGACCCACTACCACTCGGACTGCGCCGAGGACGGCGTGTACAGGACCGGGACCACCGTCCGCGAGCCGGGCGGTCCGGCCGACGTCCACTTCGGGCGCAACGAGGGCGACACCCCCCTCATCCTCGAGGTGCTGTACATCCTCCCGCACGGCGCGCCCTACTCGGAGGACGTGCCGAACCCGGGCTGCCCCTTCCAGTGATCAGACCGGGGGCAGCGTCTGTTCGGCCCAGATGGTCTTGCCCCGGCCCGTCTGGCGGCTGCCCCAGCGCTGGGTGAGCTGGGCGACCAGCAGCAGTCCGCGGCCGCCCTCGTCGAAGGCGTGCGCCCGGCGCAGATGCGGTGAGGTGGAACTGCCGTCGGAGACCTCGCAGATGAGGTTGCGGTCGCGGATCAGCCGCAGCTGGACGGGGGGCGCGCCGTACCGGATCGCGTTGGTGACCAGTTCGCTGACGACGAGTTCGGTGACGAAGGCGGCCTCGTCCAGGCCCCAGGCGGTCAGCTGCTCGGTGGCCGCCTGGCGGGCCGCGGCCACGCGTTCCGGATCGGGGGTGATGTCCCAGGTGGCGACCCGGTCCTCGCCCAGCGCCCGGGTGCGGGCCAGCAGCAGCGCCACGTCGTCACTGGGCTCCTCCGGCAGCACGGCCTTGAGGACCGTGTCGCACAGCGTGTCGAGGGTGTCGGCGCGGGCGGTCAGTGCGCGGCACAGTTCGGCCTGGGCGTGGTCGACGTCGCGGTCGCGGTCCTCGATCAGGCCGTCCGTGTACAGGGCGACGACGGAGCCCTCGGGCAGTTCCAGCTCCGTGGACTCGAAGGGCAGACCGCCGACGCCGAGCGGGGGTCCGGCCGTCATGGGGACGAGGCTCGCGGTGCCGTCGGGCAGCAGCAGCGCGGGCGGTGGATGGCCGGCCGCGGCGAGGTGGAGGCGGCGCGAGACAGGGTCGTAGACCGCGTAGAGGCAGGTGGCGCCGAGCTCCGCGACCTCGTCGCCGGTGTCGTCCGACGCCAGGTGCGTGACCAGGTCGTCCAGATGGGTGAGGAGTTCGTCGGGCGGCAGGTCCACGTCCGCGAGGGTGCGTACGGCGGTGCAGAGGCGGCCCATGGTGGCCGAGGATGCGATGCCGTGTCCCACCACGTCGCCGACGACCAGGGCGACACGGCTGCCGGAGAGCGGGATCACGTCGAACCAGTCACCGCCGATGCCGACCAGGGAGTCGGAAGGCAGATAACGGTGGGCCACCTCGACCGCCGCCTGTCCGGGCAGTCCTTTCGGCAGCAGGCTGTGCTGCAGGGCCAGTGCGGTGGTGCGTTCGCGGCAGAAGCGGCGGGCGTTGTCGATGCAGACGGCGGCGCGGCTGGCGAGTTCCTCGGCGAGTACGGCGTCGTCGCCGCCGTAGTTGTCCGGATTGGCGATGCGGACGGCGACCGCGACGCCCAGGGTGGTGCCGCGGGCGCGCAGCGGTACCGCGAGCATCGAGTGCACCCCTCTGCGGTGGGGGCTGCCCCCGGGGGCTCGCGCGTTGCGCTCGGCGACCCAGCGCATGAAATCCTGTTCGCCCGCGTGGCTGAGGACCGCTCGTCCCGCTCTCAGTGCCTTCGCGGGCGGCGAGAACGACGGGTAGAAGTCGGTGTCGCCGATACGCACGGCCGCCTCGGGTGTGCCCTCGGTGACCGAGCCGTGGGCGACGCGGCGCAGCACGACGTCCATCTCGCGCGGTGCGGGGTGCTCCTCCGCGCCGAGGACCCAGTCGAGCAGGTCGACGCTGGCGAAGTCGGCGTAGCGGGGCACCAGCAGTTCGATGAGCTCCTCGGCGGTGCGCACCACGTCCAGTGTCGTGCCGATGGAGGCCGCCGCCTCGTTCAGCAGCGCGAGCCGCTCCCGGGCCCAGTACTGCTCGGTGCTGTCGAAGGCGGCGATGCCGGTTCCGATGACATTGCCGTCGGCGTCCCGGACCGGCCACATCTCGGTGGTCCAGGCGTGCTCCCGGTTCGAGGACGGCGCGTGCGCGTAGCTCTCGTATCGGACCGGTCTGCCCGTCTCGATGACCTGCTCCAGATGCCGCAGAAATCCCCGGTTGTACCCGACGTCCTGAACGGTGTCCATGAAGTACCGGCCGAGCAGGGTCTCGGCGGGCACCCCCATCACCTGGCAGGAAGCGTCGTTGAGCCGCAGATAGCGCTGGTCGGCGTCGAACACGGACAACGACATGGAGGCCTGCTGGAAGGCCTGCCCCGCAAGCGTCGGCTCCGGCCTGGCAGGCTGCTCGGCGGTGACCACGTATCGGTCGGGTGAGTCGTCCCCGCCGGACAGGGCGCATGCGCGGAGGGCGAGAGGCACCGAGGAGCCGTCACGGTGCCGGAGGACGACGGTGCCGGTCATGGCATCCAAGGCGCCGGGCGACGGGTCCTCGGCGAGCAGATCCCGCACCGGCCGGCCCACGGCCTCCTCGGCCGGGTATCCGGTCAGCCTCCGGGCACCTTCGCTCCACCCGGTCACGATGCCCCGGGCATCGACGGTCGCCGCAGCGGGGGCGTGCTCCATAAGGTTCAGGATGGTTCTTTTGTCTCACCGCTTCAACCGAAACGGAGGGCCGGGCGGACCCTCCGTTTCACGGCGGTCACTTCGTCCGGTCGCGCAGGGCGGCGAGGGCCCGGTCGGCGTGGGTGTTCATCCGCAGCTCGCTGCGGACGATCTCCAGGACGGTGCGGTCCTCCGCTATGACGAAGGTGACCCGCTTGGTGGGGGCCAGGGTGAAGCCGCGCTTGACGCCGAACCGCTCGCGGATCGTGCCGTCCGCGTCGGACAGCAGCGGCATGCCGAGGTTGTGGCGGCCGGTGAACTCCTGCTGCTTCTCGACGGAGTCCCCGCTGATGCCCACGGGCCGGGCACCGGCGGCCGCGAACTCGGCGGCCAGGTCACGGAAGTGGCAGGCCTCCGCGGTGCAGCCCGCGGTGAGGGCGGCGGGGTAGAAGAACAGCACGACCGGTCCGTCGGCGAGCAGCTCGGACAGGGTGCGGGTGGTGCCGGTCTCGTCCGGCAGCTCGAAGTCGTCGATCTTGTCGCCGACGTTCACACGCTCGCTCACCTAGCGGCCCTCCCCGCTCTTCGCGACGCTGCGGGCCCACAGGACGAGGGGCACCTGCAGCGGCAGCCGTCCGATGGCCGCGGCCTTCTGCGGGGTGGGGCGGTGCCGCCAGTCGACGGCCATCTTCACGTTGGCGGGGAACACGCCGACGAAGAACGCGGCGGCGGCGAGGGCCGCGGGCTTGCGGGTGCGGGGCAGTGCGATGCCCGCCGCAAGGGCCAGTTCGGCGGCGCCGCTGGCGTACGTCCATGTCCTGGGCCTGCCCGGCAGGGCCTCGGGGATGGTCTCGTCGAACTTGCTCGGCGAGGCGAAGTGGGCGACACCCGCGGTGGCCAGCAGGCCGGCGAGCAGCAGGGGCGAGCGTTCGGACCGTGGCACGGTTCCTCCTCTGATGACCTGCTGCCGGATGTTACCCGAGGGTAGAAGGGGTGGTTCCGGCGGCCTGGTCCGGGCCCCGCGCGCGGCGGTTGTGGGTTCCCGGGGTGTAGCCGAACGAGCGGTGGAAGACGTCGATGAAGGCGCTGGCGGAGGACCAGCCGCAGTGGTGGGCGACGGTCGTGACGGGGTCGCCGTCGGTCAGCATGCGCAGCGCGTGGTAGAGGCGGGACTGGGTGCGCCACTGCGGGAAGGTCATGCCGAACTCACGGCGGAAGAGACGGCTGAGGGTGCGTTCGCCGGCAGGCCGC
The DNA here is from genome assembly GCF_040298885.1 of Streptomyces sp. NPDC001137. NCBI lineage: Bacteria > Bacillati > Actinomycetota > Actinomycetes > Kitasatosporales > Streptomycetaceae > Streptomyces > Streptomyces sp. NPDC001137. The sequence continues at coordinate 33,118 of NZ_JBEPBA010000009.1, read as the reverse complement.
GGCGCGGTCCTCCGTACGAGCGCGGCCACCGGCAGCGACGACTGGGCTTCGTCCCTGCGGCTGTCCGGTGCGATCGTGTGCCGCTCGATCGTCTTCGTCGGGCTGAGTGCCTTCGTCTCGCTCTACGTCCGTCAACGGACGGGCGGCGGGGCGGCGGCCGGAACGGCGGCGCTGTTCGTGCTGTACGGGGGCGGGGCGCTCGGCACCGTGGCCGGGGGACGGCTCGCCGACCGGTTCGGGCGGGTCGCGGTGGTGCGCCGGTCATACGCGCTGACCGTCCTGGCCGTCGCGGGCCTGATCCTGGCACCCGGCCCGGTGATCTACCTGTTCGTGGCGCTCACCTCGGCCGGCCTGTACGTCCCCTTCGCGCTGCACATCACGCTCGGCCAGGACTTCCTGCCCCGACGGCCGGGCACGGCGAGCGGGGTCACCCTGGGGCTGACGGTGAGCGTCGGCGGGCTTGCCGCCCCTGTTCTGGGGGCGCTGGCCGACGCCACCTCACTGCGGGCCGCCCTGGTCCCGCTGATCGTGCTGCCCGCCCTGGGCCGGCTTCTGCTGTGCGGTCTGCGGGAGCCCGCTGCGGCGGTGGAACCGGTGACCGTACGGCGGCGCCCCCGCGCGGCCTCGGCGTGAGGTCGCCGTCGGATCAGGCGGTACCCGCCGGCGCGGTCGTCCGTTCCGCCTCCATCTCGACGCCGGCGGCGAGGAAGTCGTCGACCATGCGGTGGAAGAGGGTGGCCAGCTGCCGCAGTTCCTCCGGCTCCCAGTGGGACAGGGCCAGCTGCATGCCCCGCGAACCGGCGTCACGGATACGGTCGATGGCCTGCTGCCCGGCCTCGGTCAGCTCGATGCGCTGGGCGCGTCGGTCATCGGGGTCCGGGACGCGGGTGACATAGCCGGACTTCTGGAGCTGCTGCACGGTGCGGGTGACATGGGACGCCTCCACTCCCAGCCGGGCGGCCAGCTCCCCTGGGCGCAGCGGCTCCGAATCGGCGACCTGCCGCAGCAGCGCCACGGCCGCCCGGTCCAGCGGCACGCCGGCCAGGGCCATCAGCCGGTCGTGCTGGCGGGCGCGCGTGCTCAGGTAGGTGATGCGGGTGAGCGCCCGCTCGATCTCGATCACTTCGTCCGAGGCGGGGGTGTCGGGGATCTCGGGGAGCGGTGGTGTGGGCATGCGATCCACTTTACCATTTGTTGCGTAACTCAAGTAATCCACTGCGGGCGTTTGCCCTGCGTATGGCGGCCGCATGGCGCGGCTGCACTACGTCCCCGGGCCGTCGGGGCACTGGGTTCCCGTCCCCCGGACGTCGAGCCCCGGCCCGGTGACGGTCACCGGCTGCGGGTCGGCCCCCGGCGCGATGACGCGTTGTGCCGCGACGGCCGTGCAGATGAGCTGTGCCGCGGCGAGTTCGCCCGAGTCCCCGGGACCGGCGGACAGCCGGATGGTCACGTGGCCGTCGCGGGAGGTCACCGTCACCCGGGACATCAGGGACGCGTCGGGCGGCAGCACCGTGTACAGGCCTTTGGCCTGTTCCGCCCGGGTCGGCCCCTTCAACAGGACCCGTACGGCCTGCTCGACATCCACCGGCCCGGCAAGGCTGCGGTCCACGCCGCGCAGGGTGCGGCCGGCCACGAAGTAGACCTGCAGCGTCGGCGCGACCCCGCTCGCGGGTCCGCCCGCCTCCACCACGCCGGTCGTGGGAATGCCGCAGGAGGTGAGCGCCCCCAGCATCGGGAGCCACAGCAGGAAGGCGGTTCGGCGGCCGGCTCTCATGGCCTGCTCCCTCGTGCCGATGCATCGCCTTCGGCCCGCCCCTGCGACAACTGCTCGTTGTGCAGCGGGAGTTCGACGGTGAAGACGGCGCCGCCCTGCGGCCGGTTCGCGGCGCTCACACTGCCGCCGTGCACGCGGACGTTCTCGGCGGTGATCGCCAGGCCCAGGCCGCTGCCCTCGGTGCGGGTGCGGGCGGCGTCCGACTTGTAGAAGCGCTCGAAGACATGAGGCAGCACGGCGTCGGGGATGCCGGGTCCGCTGTCCAGTACCTCGATGACCGCCCGTCGCTCCGCCGCAAGCCGTCCTGCCCCGGTCAGCCGCAACAGCACGGGGCGGGCGCCGTGCCGCAGGGCATTGCCGACCAGGTTCGCCACGACGACGTCGAGGCGGCGTGGGTCGACGCGCCCCCGCAGCGCGTCGGGCGGCGGCAACTCGGTGTCCACCAGGTCGGTCCAGCCGCGGGCGGCGAGGGTGCGGCGCAGCGACTCGGCCAGGTCGATCTCGTCCAGGTGCAGCACTGCCGCGCCGGCGTCGAAGCGGGAGATCTCCATCAGATCGTCCACCAGACGGGCCAACTTCACGGTCTCCTCACTGATCAGCCGGACCGCGGTGGCGGTGTCCGGGTCGAGGCGGGCGGCGTCCTCGTCGAGGACGTCGGTGACCGCAGACATGGCGGCCAGCGGGGTCCGCAGCTCGTGCGAGACGTCCGCGGCGAACCGGCGGGCCCGGGCCTCCATGCCGCGCAGTTCGGCGACGGACGCCTCCAGGGCGGCGGCCGTCTCGTTGAATGTGTGTGACAGATCGGCGAGTTCGTCGGAGCCGTCGACGGCGAGCCGGGTGTCCAGCCGCCCCTCGGCGATGCTGCGGGTGGCGCCGCGCAGCGCCCGCACCGGCCTGAGCACCCCGCGCGCGGCGAGCAGGGCCAGCAGCACGGCCAGTGCCAGGGCGGGCACGGTGGCCCGTTCGATGGCGGTGACCAGGGCGTCGACGTACGCCTGTTCCTTGGTCTGCGCCACGATCAGGAAGACCTGGAGGCCCGAGTCGCCCACGCCTCCGGCGAAGGTGACCGACATGCCGACGACGAGTGCGGTGTGGTCGCCGCTCTTCACCCGCTGGAAGACGGTGGCCAGTCGGGTGTCCACCGCCTTGCGCAGGGCCGGTGTGAGTTCCTCGAACCGGTCGCCCGGGAAGGAGGTAGCGCTCAGATCGCGGTAGGTGGCCATGACGCGCCAGGTCCCTGAGGGGTCGGTGGCGGCCATGGCGGCCGCGAACCGCCGCAGTTCGGCCTTGTCCGGCGGTGCGACGACCTCGGGGGCGAGCCGGTTCGCCTGGGCGCGCAGCTGCGCGATCACCGTGTCCTGGCTCTGCTGGAGCAGGCCCGTGCGCGCCTCGCGGAAGCTCAGGGCGCCGGTGGTCGCCGCGGTGAGCGCGGCCACGAGCGCGAACGCGACGACCAAACGGGTGCGCAGACCACGCAGTTGGGGCAGCCTGAAGCGCTCCGCCAACGCGCGTCGGGCCTTCGGCGTGCGGGTCACAGGGAGGCGAACCGGTAGCCGAAGCCGCGCACCGTCTCGATGTAGCGGGGTTCGCCCATCTTGGCGCGCAGCCGCTTCACGCAGGCGTCCACCAAGCGCGCGTCGGCGTGGTAGCTGTGTTCCCAGACCGCTTCCAGGAGTTGCTGCCGGCTGAACACCTGGCCGGGTGAGGCGGACAGGGTCATCAGGAGCCGCAGTTCGGAGGCGGCGAGCGCCACCGGCGCGCCCCTCAGGGTGACCGAGAAGCCGGCCCGGTCTACGGTCAGGTCCCCGTAGCGGTCGAGTTTGGGTATGCCGCCGTCGCCGGGGGTGCCGGCCGCCCGGCGCAGCACGGCACGGATCCGCGCCTCCAGCACCCGGGCCTGCACGGGCTTGACGACGTAGTCGTCGGCTCCGGCCTCCAGCCCTACGACGATGTCCTCGTCGTCGCCCCGCGCGGTGGCCATGATGATCGGCAGCGTCTGGTCGAGGGCGCGCAGCGCACGGCACACGTCAAGGCCCGGCATTCCGGGCAGCATCAGGTCCAGCACCACGACATCGGGCCGGAAGGACCGCACCAGCTCCACCCCCTCCTCCCCCGTCACGGCCGTGGCGACCTCGTGCCCCTGACGGCGCAGGGCAAGGGCGACGCCCTCCCGCACGGCACGGTCGTCTTCGATCAGCAGAACTCGCGGCATGGGCTCAGTATCGGCACCTCCACCGACCGCCCGGGCTTCTGTTACCGGATGATCATATGTGCCCGCAGCCGACAGGGCGTTACCTTTTCGTTATCGCTCGCGCCAGGTCCGATCACATATCGATCACAACCTGAACGACCATGACCGCGCACAAAGCAACTCGCTCGCCCCGTCGCCGTCGTCGCAAAGGCGTCTCGCACGCCGCCGCTCGACGGTCGAGGACGAAGGTGTGGGGAGGCCTGGCCGCGCTGACCGTCCTGAGCGTCACCGGTTTCGCGGCCGTGGGCCGGACGTCCGCGGACGCCCACAACGACCGGCCCCGACCCACCGCACATGCGAAGCCCTCGCACTCACCGCGCCCCGTCACGACGCCGCCCAGCCCGTCCCACAGCGCTTCCACCCCGCCCGCCCCGAAGATCCCGGCCACCGGACCGGACACGTTCACCACCGCGGCGGGCACAAGCGCCAAGGCCGGGACCGGCAAGGCGCTGCGCTACCGGGTCGAGGTCGAGAAGAACCTCGACCTGTCCACCGCCTCCGTCGCCAAGGAGGTGGAGCGCATACTCGCCGACCCGCGCGGCTGGACCGCCGACGGCCACTCGGCGTTCCAGCGGGTCTCCGGCGGCACCACCACCGACTTCGTCGTACGGGTCGCAACGCCCGGGACCGTGGACAGGACGTGCGCCGAGGGAGGCCTGGACACCGAAGGCCGGTACAACTGCAGCGTCAACCACAAGGTGATGGTCAACCTCGAACGCTGGCTGCTCGCCACGCCCGTCTACGCCAAGGACGTGACCGCCTACCACGCGCTGATCATCAACCACGAGGTCGGCCACTTCCTCGGACACGGCCACGTCACCTGTCCCGGTGCGGGGCAGCCGGCCCCGGCGATGATGCAGCAGATCAAGGGCATGCACGGCTGTGTGCCCAATGTCTGGCCGTACGACGAGCGGGGACGCTACCTCACCGGCCCCGCCGCCCCGTGAAGGTCACACCCCCGACACGGTCGAGTCGAGCCGCACGGCCTCGCCCCAGGCCACTCCGGCCGCGATCGCCTGCCGCCACGGCCTGAGGGCCTTGGGCGGCATGCCCACCGCAAGCGCACCGCTCACCCGCTCGCCGGTGCGGTACGCGGCCACGAACCTGCCCTCGGCCAAGCCCCCGTCGACCACGGCGACTTCGTCGCGCCCGCGCGGACAGCCGTAAGCCTGGATCTTCATGTCGTACTGGTCGGACCAGAAGTACGGCACCGGGGCGAACGGCTTACGGGCGGCGGGGCGCAGTAGATTGAGGGCGGCGGCCATGGCTCACTGCCGTCCCACAACCGCACTTTCGTGAGCGGCGCCTGTTCCTACAGGTCCTTGAGGGCGGGTGGCGGGTCGAAGGGGGCAGTGGCTCACCCTCCCGGAACGGTTTGGTGACGTAGTCCTTCTCCCCCAGGCCGAGTTCGGGCTCAAGCCGGTCCAGGGAGTCGTACACGGTCAGGAACAGGACCGCCGGCCGGCGGGCGGCGCTCACGGCCGAGGCCCGCGAGGTCGGGCAGCGCGGCATCGAGGACCACGAGATCGAAGCGCTGCCCATGGCTCGCGCCAGCGCCTCCGCCCCGGTGGCGGCCAGGCTGATCCGGTAGCCCGCCAACTCCATGGTGGTCGACAGCAGTTCGACCAGGTCCGGTTCACCCGCGACGACCAGGACATGCCGTCCGGCGCCGCGGGCAAGCGCCGACCTCTCGCCGATGGCGCCGTGGGGGGACTAGGGAGGCATGTCACTCACCCTATCCCCTTTCCATTGCTTGACTCAAGTAATCTACCCGTCCGCAGGGCGCTTTGCGCGGCCTCCCCGCGAGGGCGCTCACCCGCAAGGGCCTGCGCGATCCGCACGCGCCAGATGCGCTCGTCCGCGAGTTCGTGCGCGTCTGACCTCGCACGCTTCCTCCGACAGGGGCGCCCGTGTCGCAGGACACGGACGGTCCTCGCCCGTCGTTCCCGGCGGGGATCACCCACCATGGCTTCCAGGACCCGACCGGAGAGACGCGATGAGCATCCCTTGGCAGCGACACATGGACGAGCATGCGCGCACCGTCGAGATCCGCGTGTCCGGCACGCACCGGCCGAGCGGTGGGCACGTCATCGCCCCTGGCAGGACCCTCCTGCGGGGCCCTGTTCCAGCAGCGGACCCGCCCCCGCACTGCGCTCATGGTGACCGCTCTCGGGGCGGCCGACGCCGGCACGCTGGGCCGTCCGCTCGGGCCGTTGCCGTCGGCACCGGTGATGGTCGCCCGCGTGCAAGTGGCGCCGGCCAACCTCGCCGAGCATGCCAGTCCGTCGGCGGCGCCCTCCGGGCCTGGACGGCGGCTTCGAGATCACCACCCCGGCCCTGCCCCCCGCCGCTCCCTGACGCCCAGAAACCCGTGACGCATGGAACGGGCACCATGAGACGACAAGAACGGACGCCATGACCATCCGCGTGCTGCTCGCCGACGACCAGGCCCTCCTGCGGGCCACGTTCCGGATCCTGATCGACTCCTGTGACGACATGGCGGTGGTCGCCGAGGCCACCGACGGCGCCGAGGCCGTCGCCCTCGCGCGCGTGCACCGCCCCGACCTCGTCCTGATGGACATCCGCATGCCCGGCACCGACGGCCTGGCCGCCACGTCCGCGATCTGCTCCGACCCCGAGCTGTCGGACACGCGCGTGCTGATCCTCACCACCTTCGAGATCGACGAGTACGTCGCCGAGGCGCTGCGGGCCGGCGCGAGCGGCTTCCTCGGCAAGGACGTGACCGCGGACGCGCTGCTCGACGGCATCCGGACCGTGGCCGCGGGCGACTCGCTGCTCTCCCCGCTCGCCACGCGCGCACTGATCACGCGTTTCCTGTCCGCCCCCGCAGGGGATGCGCGGCCGGCGGCGTCCGAGGACCTCGGCGCGCTCACCGCCCGCGAGCGGGAGGTGACGGCCTGGGTGGCGGAGGGCCACTCCAACGAGGAGATCGGCGAGAAACTCTTCGTCAGCCCGCTGACCGTACGCACCCATGTGCACCGCGCGATGACGAAGCTGGGCGCCCGCGACCGGGCCCAACTCGTCGTCATCGCCTACCAGTCGGGGCTCGTGCCGACATCGCCGGCTGCGGAGCGATGAGAACCGCGGGCCACGGCCTCAGCCTGCGGAGAGTTTGTCCAGCCACTGTTCCAGCAGAGCCGACTCCGCCGGTGTGAACACCGGGGACTGCGCGGCCCGCAGGCGGGCCGCGAGCGTCGCGGCAGCGACCGGGACGGCGTCCTGCTCTCCGGGCTCACCCGGGCCGGCCGGGCGGGTCAGAGAGTCGAGCACACTGTCACGCAGCCGTTCGGCGAACTGCGCGTCCGGATACTGCTCGGGCCTGGTCAGCATCGACAGGGCCGCGCCCACATTGGCGGACATGATCATCTGGGTGGCGAGCGCGGGCGGGACGGTGAGCCGGCCGGCGGCGGCGCAGCGTTCGAGGATCCCGTGCAGCAGGGCGTGCGCCTCCTGGGCCGCCGCGGGCGGGGCCGTCAGCTCGGGCGAGTACATCAGTCGGTAGTGGTTGGGGTGCTCCAGCGCGAAGCTCATGTGGTTGTCCCAGCCGCTCCTGAGGTCGGCGACCGGGTCGTCGCTGGGCCGCGCCGCCCGCTTGGAGGCGAGGTATTCCTCGAAGCCCCGGTCGACGACGGCGGCCAGCAGCCCGGCCTTGTCGCCGAACAGCCGGTACAGCATCGGAGCCCCCACCCCGGCCGCCTCGCACACCGCACGCGTGGAGACATCGGCGACCGGCGCTTTGGCCAGCAGGTCCGTGGCCGCTTCCAGGATTTTTTCCCTCGCATCCATGCGTCCACGGTACGGCATGCGTAGCACCGATACGAAATTGGGAATATCGTCGCTACGATCCTGTGTTATCGTCGATACGAAATCTTCGTAGCAGCGATACTCAGCGAAAAGGTGCAGCCATGACCACTCACTCCCCCACTGCCCGGCGTGTCGCGATCGTGACGGGCGGATCGCGCGGCATCGGCCGGCAGGTCGCCGAGCGGCTCGCCGCCGACGGGTTCGCGGTCGTCGTCGGATACGCGGGCAACAAGGACGCGGCCGACGACGTCGTACAGACCATCGAGGCCGCAGGCGGCTCGGCATACGCCGCCCGCGCGGACGTCGGTGACGAGGCGGCGGTCGCCGCCCTCTTCGACCTGGCGGAGGCCACATACGGCGGCATCGACACGGTCGTGCACGCGGCCGGACGGATGCCCCTGTCCCCCATCGCCGAACTCGACCTCGCTGAGCTCGACGCCCTTTACCACACCAACATCCGCGGCACGTTCGTCGTCGACCAGCAGGCCGCCCGCCGCCTGCGCCCCGGCGGAGCCCTCATCAACTTCTCCACCTCGGTGGTCGGCCTCGCCTTCCCCGGCTACGGCGCCTATGCCGCGAGCAAGGGGGCGGTCGAGGCGCTGACGCTGATACTCGCCCGGGAAATGCGCGGCCGTGACGTGACCGTGAACGCGGTGGCGCCCGGCCCGACCGCCACCGATCTCTTCCTCGATGGCAAGGACGAGGAGACGATCGCCCGTCTGGCCGCGCAGCCTCCGCTGGAACGCCTGGGGACGCCGCAGGACATCGCGGGCGTCGTGTCCTTCCTGGCCGGCCCCGAGGGCCGCTGGATCAACGGACAGGTGGTGCGGGCCAACGGCGGCATCATCTGATGCCCGCGCCGTCCTTCGAGAAGCCAAGAGTTCGAGAGTTCGAAAGGAACAGTCGTGACTGACAGCAAGGTCGTTCTCGTCACCGGCGCCTCCAGCGGTTTCGGCGCCCTCACCGTCCGCGCCCTGGCCGAGCGCGGACACACCGTCTACGCCGGCATGCGCGCCCTCGACAGCCGCAACGCTCAAGCCGCCGCCGACCTGGCCGCCCACGCGACCGCGCACGAAGTCGACCTGTACGCCGTGGAACTGGACGTGACACGGCAGGACAGCGCGGACGCGGCCGTCGCCCGCGTCGTCGACGAACAGGGCCGCCTCGACGTCCTGGTCCACAACGCCGGGCACATGGTGCTCGGCCCGGCCGAGGCCTTCACCCCCGAGCAGCTGGCGGACGTCTACGACACCAACGTGCTCGGCACCCAGCGCGTCAACCGGGCGGCCCTGCCCCGGCTGCGCGCGCAGGGGCAGGGACACCTCGTGTGGATTGGCTCCTCCAGCACCCGCGGCGGCTGCCCGCCCTTCCTCGCCCCGTACTTCGCGGCGAAGGCCGCCATGGACGCGCTCGCGGTGAGCTACGCCGCCGAGCTCATCCGGTTCGGGATCGACACCTCGATCGTCGTGCCGGGGGCCTTCACCTCGGGCACGAACCACTTCGCCCACGCCGGCTCACCGGCCGACGCCGACCGGGCCGCCGCCTACGACGTCCGCTACAAGGCGCTGATGGACGACGTGAACGTGCGGCTGGCCGGGCTGATACCGCCGGACGCGGACGTCGCCGAGGTGGCCGAGGCAGTCGTGCGGACCGTCGAACTGCCGCCCGGCAGGCGGCCGTTGCGGGTTCACGTGGATCCGAGCCGCGACGGCAGCGAGGTCGTCTCCGCCGTGGCCGACCGCGTCCGCGCCGAGTTCTTCCGCCGGGTGGGCCTCGACGACCTGCTGACGCCGGCGAGCAGCCTGTAGGCAGCGCCCATCACAGCCGCCCGCAGGCAGCGCCGTTCAGGGGAACCCGGCCGTCGGGGCGAATGGCGGCGGAGCACACCGTCGACAACTCACCCCGTGACGCTCCCCCTGATCCCGCCCATGCTCGCTACGCCCGGCTCGCTGCCGCCCGCCGCGCAGGACTCCCGCTGGGCCTACGAGACCAAGCAGGACGGCCAGCGCGTGGTGGCCTACCTCGAAGGGGACGGCGGCATCCTGCTGCGGGCGCGGTCCGGGGAGGACATCACCGGCGCGTATCCGGAGCTGCGGCCGCTGGGCGAGGCGCTCGGTGCGACGCCTGCCGTGCTCGACGGGGAGGTGCTGGCACTGGACGAACAGGGCCGCGCCGACTTCCAGTTGCTGCAACCCCGCATGCAGCTGGCGCACGCACCCGGCAAAGCGGCACGACAGGCGGCGAAGGCACCCGTGCACCTCGTCCTGTTCGACGTGATGCATCTGGACGGACGGGACCTCACCGCACTCCCCTATGCCCGACGCCGCGAGCGGTTGGAGCGGCTCGCTCTCCGCGGCCCGTTCTGGTCCACCCCGGCCGCCCTCGTCGGGCACGGCGAACAAGCCTTGCAGGCCACGCGTGAACACGGCCTGGAGGGCCTGGTCTGCAAGCGGCTGGACTCGCCGTACGAGCCCGGCGTGCGCTCCCGGTCCTGGATCAAGATCCGCAACATGCGCAGCGAGGACGTCGTGGTGGGCGGCTGGCTGCCCGGCAAGGGAAGGCTGTCGGGCCTGCCCGGAGCCGTCCTGGTGGGGCAGCGGGCCGCGGGGCGGCTGCGGTACGTCGGGAGTGTGGGCACCGGGTGGAGCGAGGCCGAGCGGTCGCAGCTCGCCGCGCTGCTGCGGGCCGCCGCGACCGACGTGTGCCCCTTCGACCCCGTGCCGTCGGTAGCGGGGGCCCGCTGGGTGGTGCCCCGGCTGGTCGGCGAGGTCCGCTACAGCACCCGCACCCGGGCGGGACTGCTGCGCCAACCGTCCTGGCTACGACTGAGACCCGACCTGGCGCCCGAGGACGCGGCGGCCGACATCCCCGACGACGCCGGCTGAACCCATCCACCTTGCACACGGGTCCGGGGTGAATCGACGGTAGATACGCCGTCACGCGGGATGCCCGGGGCTGATGTCCCGGGCGTCGTCGAGCCGGAGCAGGGGTCCTTCCGCGCGGCTGCCCCAGTCCTCGGGGGTGAGGACGAAGCCGACGTGGTCACCGCCGTCGACGCGCTGTTCCACGCTGCCGACGAACCAGGCGGCGGCCTCCTCCAGGAGGACCGCGCCGCCGTGTCCGCGCGTCCACGGCACGTGCGCGAACTTGTCGGTCCGATCACCCGTCCGGCCGCCGAACAGGGCTGCCAGCTCGTGCTGTTCACGGGTGAGCAGATGAACGGCCAGGCAGTCCGCGGCACGGGCCACGGCGTAGGTGTGATTGGCCCTGGAGATCCACACCACGAACCGCACCGGCCGGATGGAGCACTGGGAGGAGAAGGAGACCAGACAGCCCGACCGCTGCGCGCCCGCCGCGGCGGTGACGACACACATGTCGGGACTCAGGCGGCCCATGAACGCGTCGAGGTCCGTCATGTGTCCTCACTCCTCGCCTTCGGCAGCGCACCGCAAACCCGGTTCGGGATCACCGCGGCCCGACCGTCACAGCGGTGTGCCGGGGTCCTCGGGCCGGATGCGGCCACGCCAGCCGCCGGTGGCGCCGCCCTCGCGCTCCACGTAGTCCTTGAAGCGGTTCAGGTCACCCTTCACCCGCCGGTCGATCAGTCCCAGTGCGTCCGCGCTCTGCTCCGCGACCCCGCTGGGTTCGACCTCCATCACGAGCTCCACGCGGGTGTGCGTGTCGTCCAGTCGCTCGAACCGGACCGATCCCCTCTGCTGCGTGTCGCCGCCGACGGACCGCCAGGTGATCCGGTCGTCCGGCAGCTGGTCCACGATCTCGGTGTCGAACTCGCGTCGCACCCCGCCGATGCTGGTGGTCCAGTGGTTGTGCCGGTCGTCGAGCTGCCTGACCTCCTCGACGCCCTCCATGAACTTCGGGAACTCCTCGAACTGGGTCCACTGGTTGTACGCCATGTGCAGCGGAACCTGCACGTCCACTGCCTTCTTGACCGTGCCCATCGTTGCCTCCTTGCCTGCTCCTTGCCGGGGCCGGCCGCGCCGGGCGACCGGTCTCCTGCGCGTGTGCGTGGCACCGGGTACCCCGCAAAGGCGTCGGTCAGCCCATGCGGGGAACCCGGTGGGTCATGGCTGAGCACCCAGAACCCGAGGATGTCGTGCTGTCGACGCACGAACGGCTTGCCCTGCGGAACATCGAAGCGGAACTGAGCTGCGACCGGCGCCTCGCCCGAAGCATGCGCGGCCACGCGGGCCACCGGCTCCGGCTCGCCCGAAAGATACGCGGCCACCCCGCCTCCCGGCTCTGGCTCCCACTCTCGGTGGCCCTGCTGGCCTGCGCCTCCCTGTTCCTCGTCGTCATGGGGATCCGCACCGCGGACCCGGCCGTCATCTGCTGCTTCGCCGCCCTGTGGCCCTTCACCGTGTTGCAGGCCTTCCGGCTGCTGCGCCGTGCGACCAGGGGCGGAGGCCGCATCACCTCGTGGCGGTGATCCCCGCGCGTGTGTCCGGGGCAGCGCTGGGGGAACTCGGCGCTCATGACCGCTGAGACGGAAATCCACGGATCTTACTGGCTCGAGACGGCGCCCCCGGGTGAACCCGCTCCCCCGCCGTCCGGCGACATCGCCGTCGACGTCGCCGTGGTCGGCGGTGGCATCGCAGGCCTGAGTACGGCGTGGGAACTGGTCCAGCAGGGACGCGAGGTGGCCGTACTGGAGGCGGACCGCCTCGCCGCCGGGGTCACCGGCCACACGACCGCCAAACTGACCGCACTGCACACGCTCACCTACGACCACCTGCGCCGCACCCGCGGTCCCACGGGGGCACGGCTGTACGCGGACTCGCAGACCGCTGCGATCCGGCACGCCGCCGAGATCGTCGACGAGCTCGGCATCGACTGCGACTGGGAAGAGGCCGCGGCCTACACCTACGGCGAGCAGCCCCGGCTCCTGGGAAAGCTGAAGGCGGAGACGGAAGCGGCGCGGGAGGCGGGCCTGGCGGCCGAGTTGGTGACCGAGACCGAGCTGCCCTTCCAGGTCGCCGGTGCGGTCCGGGTGACGGAACAGGTCCAGTTCCATCCCCGCAAGTACCTGCTGGCCCTCGCCGACGACCTGCGCCGACGCGGAGGTGCCGTGTACGAGCGCACACGCGTCGTGGGCCTCACGGAGGGCGAGCCCTGCGTCCTGGAGACGGACGCGGGAGTTTCGGTGCGGGCGGACGAGGTCGTGATCGCCACCCACTACCCGGTCTTCGACCGTGCGCTGCTCTTCACCCGGCTCTCCCCGCGGCGCGAGCTGGTCGTGGCCGGGACCATCGACGAGGACCGGGCGCCGCGCGGCATGTACATCACGCCGGAGCAGAACACACGGTCCGTGCGCAGCGCGCCGTACCGTGACGGGAAACGCCTGCTGATCGTCACCGGCGAGCACTTCACTCCCGGCACCACCGATGTCGAGGCGGGATTCGCACGACTTTCCGCCTGGGCCGTAGGCCAGTTCCCGGGGCTCACGATCAGCTACCGGTGGGCCACGCAGGACAACGACGCCACCGACTCCGTGCCGCTCGTCGGGCCGCTCTGGCTGGGCAGCCGTCACACCTACGTCGCCACCGGGTTCGGTGGCTGGGGGCTGAGCGGCGGCATCATGGCGGGCCGTCTGCTCAGCGATCTCATCAATGGCCGCGAGGTCGCCTGGGCCGGCCTCTACGATCCCCGCCGTCTGATCCCGGTGGTCCGCGAGGGAGTGTCGTTCCTGAAGCATCAGGCGCAGGTGGCACGGCACTTCGTCGGCGACCGGCTGCCCGCGCTTAAGGGGCCCCCGACGGCGGACATCCCCCGGGGCGACGGTGCCGTGGTGCGGGTGGGAGGGCGGCAGTGCGCCGTGCACCGTGACGAGAAGGGTCAGCTGCACGCCGTCTCGGCCCGCTGCACCCACCTCGGCTGCCTCGTGGCGTTCAACCGCGCGGAACAGGCCTGGGAGTGCCCCTGCCACGGCTCCCGCTTCGCCCCGGACGGGCAGATCCTCCAGGGCCCGGCCGTACGGCCGCTGCAGCAGCGCGACATCTAGAGACGACCACCTGCGGTATGCACCGCGGCTACGCGGGCTCAGCCGACCGCTGCGCTTCCCGCACCGGAAGGTGGTAGACGTGAAACGCCCGCTGGATGACCGGCTGAGCCACGTTCCGCACCTGTACTCCGCCGCTGGTCATCCCGCGCTCGGTGCCGGCATGGGCGTGTCCGTGGACGGCGAGGTCGGCGCCCTCGGCGTCGATCGCCTCGGCCAGCAGATAGCTGCCGAGGAACGGGTAGATCTCCAGCGGCTCGCCCGCCAGGGTGTCCGGCACGGGTGAGAAATGTGTCAACGCGATCCGCACGTCGCACTCCGCCCGGGCAAGTTCCCGCAGGCCGGTCCGCAGGCCGTCCGCGCACCGGCGGGAGTAGCGGACGAACTCCTTCATGACGGGCTCGCCGAACTCTCCCGCGCACCTGCCCGCGAAGCCGCCCCCGAACCCTTTGGTCCCCGCGATCCCTACCCGGATGTCGCCACTGGTCACCACGGCGGATTGCCCTTCCAGGACCCGTACGCCGGAGTCCTCGAGGACGGCCGTCACCTCGTCCGGGCATCCGCCGTGATGGTCGTGGTTGCCGAGGACCGCGACGACCGGGACCGCCAAGTCCTCGACCTCCTTGGCGACGACCAGGGCCTCCTCCGGTGTGCCGTGGCGGGTGAGGTCGCCGGCCAGCAGCAGAAGATCCGCGCACTCGGGCAGCGTCTCGAACGCGGGGCGGAGCACTCCGTGGCTCTCCGGCCCGAGATGGATGTCCCCGACGGCTGCGACCCGGGTCATGCGAGGTCCTCCGCGTCGTCGGGCGGGGTGGTTCGCGCGGTGACGATGTCGCAGTGCAGCGGCACGTCCGGGAAGGCCTCACGGGCGATGCGCATGATGTCCTCACGGCACTGGGCCGAGGGGACTGTGCCGGTCAGCAGGACGGCCTCGCCGCGCAGTTCGGCCCGTACACCCAGTTCGCCGGGGAGACCGGCCGCGAAACGTTCGGTCAGGTGGGCGACCCGGTAGTCGAGGCCTGCCGGGGTGCCGGAGGACGGCTGGACGGCGTGCTCGCTCATGGCTGTTCCTTCGAGGATTCGGCTCGCTGCTCCGGCTCGGCCTCGATGACGTCCAGGCGCTCCAGGAGGAACAGGAAGGCTGCGGGCATGGGCTGGTCGCCGCAGGTTCGCCGGACCTCCTGCCAGTCGACCTTCTCCCGCAGCGAGCGGGCGACGGGGAGTACGGCCCCGAAGTCACAGTGGTGTTCCGAGAAGGCCTTGAGCAGACTCACCAGCATGTCCGTCGGCGACAGTACCGGCATGCGGACCGAGTCGACGGGCAACTCCTGGGCGCGTGAGAGCAGTTCCGGGGTGACGGGGTGGTCGGACAGTTCGAAGATGATGTCGACGCTCTGTCCGAGGCAGCTTGCCTTCAGCAGCCAGTCCTCCGGGGCGTGGTGGACGGTGAGACCGCCCTCGCGCAGGGTGGCCGCCACGGCGTCGGCGTCCTCGGGGAGGACACAGAAGTCGGCGTCGTGCTGCAGCCTTCCGCTGACGCCGTGGGCGTAGGCCGCCACGCTTCCGGCCAGGGCGAATCTGTGCTCCTTCTGCTTGAGGAGGGCGGCGACCTGTTTGGTCGCCTCCAGGATCGCCTGGGTACGGTCACGGGGCAGATCCGCGTCCCGCCCCGGGGCGGCCAGCGGCTCCCCCGGGGCGAGGTGCAGGCCGGTGGGGCCCGAGTCGTCGGCGCGGGCCGCGCCGTGCGCGTTGTGCACCATGGGCGCTCCCTTCGCGGTTCCCGGCGTCGGGGCAGGACACGAAACGGGTGTGCCCGCCCCCGCCCGTGTGTACCTCCGGGTACCCCCGGCCACCTGCGCGACACGGTGCGGACCCCGTGTCGGCAACGGTGTCAGCCGTCGCCCTCCCGGCCGGGCGCGGCCCCGTTGAGATGAACGATGAGCAGGGCCAGGTCGTCGGCGAGGTCGGAGGCGTGACGGATGAGGGTGTCGGCCATGGCCTCGGGGTCTTCGGGATCGGTGCGTGCAACGAGTGCGGCGAGCGTGCCGATGGCGTCGTCGAGGTCGACGCCGGGCCGTTCGACGAGCCCGTCCGTGTACAGGACGAGGACGCAGCCGGGATGCAGGGGGAACTCGGCGGCCTGGTAGTCGGCCTGTTCGTCGATGCCGAGGAGCAGTCCGGGGGGCGGGCTCAGGACCTCGGTGTGGCCGTCGGCGTGCCGCAGCAGGGCGGGCGGGTGGCCGGCACTGGCCAGGCACACGCTGTGGCGGCCCAGATCCAGGTGGGCATAGAGGCAGCTGGCGAACCGGCCGGGGTCCAGGCCGACGAGCAGCCGGTTGGTCCGGCCGAGCACGTCTCCCGGGGAGGCTCCGGCCGCCGCCTGGCTGTGCACGGCGGTGCGGACCTGTCCCATCAGGGCCGCCGCGTCGATGTCGTGTCCCTGGACGTCCCCGATCGCGGCGGCGGCCGTGGTGTCGTTCAGACGGATCAGGTCGTAGAAGTCACCACCCACCTCCACCCCGTGGCCGGCCGGCCGATAGCGGGCGGCGACCCGCAGCCCGGGCAGGGAGGGCAGGTGCCGGGGCAGCAGTGCGGCCTGGAGCTGATGGGCCACGGCGAACTGGGTGTCGTAGAGGCGGCCCCGTTCGAGGGCCTGGCCGACGAGACCGGCCAGCGCGGTGATCACCGCCCGCTCGGTGGGCGGGAAGTGCCGGGGGCGGTCGTAGGCGAGGACGAGCGAGCCGACGGCCCGGCCGGAGGCGATCAGGGGGAGAAACGCCCAGGAGGTCTTGTCGTCGAAGTGGACTGCTTCGGGATACGACCGCCTCAGCTCGTCGAAGCCGCGGAAGAAGTGCGGGCTGCCGGTCTCCATCACCCGCACGGCGGGCGTGTCGGCGTTGAGGGGCATGTGGTCGAAGCGTTCCATGAGTTCGGCGTCGTAGCCGCGGAAGCCGAGGATTCTCAGTCTGCCGCCCCGCGGCGCCATGACGGCCATGGCCGTGGCACCGAGGGCGGGCATGAGCTGGTCGGCGGCCTGGTCCACCACGTCCTGGACGCCGAGCGCCTCGGTGAGCGTGGCGGCCATGTGCATCAGGTGGTACAGGGAGCCGGCCCGGCTCGGACCGCGCGCGGCGGGCTCGGCCGTCCCGGCGGAGTGGGTGGGCGCACTGGGGGAACCAGCCGGGTTCGGCGCCAGTTCGTCGCGGGGGTCACCGCGGGTGATCCGCACGCTGATGCCGGAGGGGTCCGGGTAGAGCGCGAAGGACAGCCGGGTGTCCGGGGGGCGCACCGCGCTGAAGTTGGTGGGACGTTCACTCACGAGCGCCGACCGGTAGGAGTCCTCGATCTCGGGGACGTCCATCCACGGCAGCGCTTCCCAGGGCAGGGCGCCCAGCAGGGTGTCGGCGTCGGCGCCGAGCAGGTGGGTCGCCTCGGGCGTGACGAAGGTGAACCGGCCGGTGTCGTCGAGCGCGCACGCGCCACCCGGCAGCCTGGCGATGAACGCCGCCTGCTCGCTGCCCCCGGCTCGCAGAGCACGGGCTCGGGAAGGATGCGGCAGGATCCGAGGTTCGCCCGGCGGCGGCAGGGCCTTGTGGTCCGCCGCGTGGTGCAGCAGACGACCGAGTCGCCGGCAACCGGCCTCGATGACCGTGCGCTCCGCCCCGCTGAGCCGCGGCGGATGAGCGGCCGGCCACAGCAGTACCAGTCCGCCCACGACCGAGCCCCGGGCGGCGAGCGGAGCGGCCGCCAGAGTGAAGGCGTACGGCAGCACGAGTGAGGTGCGCGGGTAGCGGCGGGCCATGTCCTCCATGTCGCTGATCCACACCAGGCGACCGGCGCGCACGGCGTCCGCCACCGGGATGGAGTCCGCGAGGCCCACGCGGGTCCACGGAACGGCCATTTCACGGGGAGCCCCTGTCAATGCCACCAGCCACAGGGCGTCACCGTTGCGCGGCAGGACGTAGAGCAGGCCCCTGGACGCCCCGCAGTCCCGGACCACGTCCAGCAGCGCCGTGTCCACCGACTCGGGTGCGACATCCGCCGTAGCGTCGCTCTGGCTCACAGCACCTCCTGTCGAACATCCGACGAGTTCCCAGGTCGCCCCGCCCAAAGCAGGGTCGGCGGGCAGCGCTGCAGACCTTCGGGGCCACGCGGTCTGCTGGGGACGGGGCGTCCAATCATCCCGTTTTGGTGATATCCGATCAGCGCAGGGGGACTCGGACGTCATGACTTTCACCAATCCTGATCCCGAGGCCCGTCCACGCGAAGTGCGCATGGCGGCCATCTTCCCCGCCTTCGCCCTGGAGCTCATCCTTTGATCGCTCTCACGTTGCCGAGGAAGATGCGGGACGGAGCAAGAGCGGTACAACGCGCGTGGAGACAGCCGGGCAGGGAGCGGGATCTCGCCGCGCAGGCACTGAAGGCCGCCTTCGCCGCCTGGGCGTCCTGGGCGGTGGTGGGCTGGTGGCTGCACGCGCCCATGGCCTTCGTGGCGCCCTGGGTGGCGATCCT
Organism: Streptomyces sp. NPDC001137; assembly: GCF_040298885.1. Taxonomy (NCBI): domain Bacteria; kingdom Bacillati; phylum Actinomycetota; class Actinomycetes; order Kitasatosporales; family Streptomycetaceae; genus Streptomyces; species Streptomyces sp. NPDC001137. The sequence goes on along the minus strand of NZ_JBEPBA010000009.1, from coordinate 14,740 downwards.
GCTCGTCGAGTCGACGGTCTACCAGTCCGTCGCCCATGCCCTGCAGCAACTGGCGGCGATCGCCTCGGGAACCGTCATGGCCACGGTGCTGGTTCTGCTCATGCACAACAGGATCGGCGCCATGGGACTCGTCCTCCCGCTGGTGGTGCTGCTCAGTTCGTGGTCACGGCTCGGACGGCAGGGGATATACACGGCCACCGGCGCCCTCTTCGTCCTCACCGACACACACGTCGGTCTTTCGGCGTGCGCGGCCCGGATCGGCGAGGCCGTGTTCGGAGCGGCCGTCGGCATCGCGGTCAACGCGCTGATCCGGCCGCCCGTCTATCTGCGCCATGCGCACGCAGCGATCCATGAGGCCGCGCAGGAGACGGGCAGGCTCCTCGAAACGGCGGGCGGCCGTCTGGTCGAGGGGCAGTGGGACGTCCACGAGACGGAAGCCTGGCATCGGCAAGCCTTGCACCTCCAGCACCTCGTGACGCGGTGCCGGACGGCGGTCGGCTGGAGCCGGGAGAGCCTGTGGGGCAACGTACGCCGCCGCGCCCATGCTTCGTCACGGCCGACCAAGGACTACGAGAACGCGACCGTGGTCCTGGACCACGCGGCCGTGCACACGACGGAACTCACCCGCACCCTGCTCGAGGCGGCCGCCCGGGACCGGCAGGCGCACTGGTCGCGGCTGCCCCTGATCCGCGCTTACGCGGACTTCCTGGCCCACGCGGCCCGGATCGTGCGGCTCTCCGCGGACGGCGGAGCCGGCCAGGGCCGGGAAGACACGCTGCGGCAGACGCTGCGGGAGATGCGCGCCGCGATGGACGGCCTGCGCCGGCAGCTGCCCGACCTGGTCCGGGGCGAGCCCGAGGAGGCCTCGGCCTACGGCGCTCTGCTCCTGCAGGCCCAGCGGCTGGCCGTGAACCTCGAGGCGTCGGCGCGGCAGGAGGCTCCCCCCGGGCACGTCTGAAGCCGCCTGCAGTTTTGTGCAGGGGGGCCAGGGAACTCGTCCGGCACGACATCGGGACCCGTGCGGTGCGGTGCGCACCTCAGCCACACGAGCTGAGGGCGTGTGAAGCCGCCCTGGTGACACCCGGCCGGTGTCGGTTCTCCCGGTGCCATCGGTTGGAGTACTGGTGGATCATGTCTGCTGACGGTGCTTGCGGTGACAGGGGACCGTCCGAGGCCGAGGAACGCGCGCGGGTCACCGAGACGCTCACGGCCGCGGCCAAGGGCCTCGGTCCCGACGACGTACCCCAGGCGCTGTGCAGCGCCTGTGTGGAACTGCTTCCCGTCACCGGCGCGTCCGTGTCGATCGCGAGCGGCCCGACGGTGCGGGCCACCTGGTGTGCCAGCGACCCGACGGCGGCCCGGCTGGCGGAGGCGCAGTACACGCTCGGGGACGGCCCTTGCCAGTCCGCGATCGAACGCGCCGCCGCCGTGCTGGCGGACGACCTGACCAGGGCGCCGGACGCCGGGCGGTGGCCGGTCTTCGCCCACGAGGCCGTCGAGCTGGGCGTGCGGGCGGTGTTCTCGCTGCCGCTCGGACTGGGCGGGGCGACGATCGGCACGCTCGACCTGTATCGCCACACGCCCGGCCCGTTGTCGGCGCGCGACCTGCGGATCGCACTGTGGGCGCGGGACGCCGTCACGTTCGCCCTCATGAACCTTCATGCCCGACACGACGCGGACGAACGAACGAGCGAAGAAGGAGTAGCGTCGTGGATGGAGGCTTCCGAGGCCGACCACAGTGAGGTCTACCAAGCGGTCGGCATGGTGATGGTGCAGCTGAATCTGGGCGCCGAACAGGCTCTGGACCGGATGCGCGCACGGGCGTTCGCCCAGGGCCGGACGGTGACCGAGGTGGCGCACGACATCCTCGTACGCACGCTCCGGCTCGGGTCCGAGGCCGAAGACGGCAGCGAGGACGCCCGCCGGCGGGACGCCGGGGACGGCCGACGAGAGGGCGATCGGTGATGAACCGGGAACAGCAGCTCGCCGAGGCGCTCGTCGGGCTGGCCGACTCCCTCGCCGACGACGTCGACCCCGTCGTGCTCCTCGATCGGCTGGTTCTCCACTGCCTGGACCTCGTGGGCGCCGACGCCGTCGGGGTCATGATCGCCGGACTGCGCGGGGAGCTGCGTCTGATGGCCGTCACCGACCAACGGGCGGCTCTCACGGAGTTCTTCCAGCTCCAGACCGACGAAGGCCCCTGTGTGGACTGCTACCGCAAGAGCGAGCGCATCGACGCCCCGGACCTCGGCGACAGCGCCCACCGCTGGCCGCATGTGGCCCCGTACGCCCGCGAACACGGCTTCCGGTCCGCGCATGCGCTGCCCATGCGCGTGCACCACCAGACGGTGGGGGCCCTGAACCTTCTGCTCACCACTCCCGGCGGACTGCCCGCGCTCGATCTGCACCTGGCTCAGGCGCTGGCCGATGTGACCACGGTCGCCCTCGTCAACTGGAGTCCGCACGCGCTGCGTCCCACCGACGTCAGCAGCAGTGTCCAAAGGGCGGTGGCCGCCAAGGCGACCGTCGACATCGCCACCGGCATGATCGCCGAGCACGGCGGCCTCTCCCTGCCCGACGCCCGCTCCGCCCTGGCAGCCTGGGCGACCCGCAACGGCCGCCGGCTCACCGACGTCGCCCACGGTCTCGTGCAGCGCACCGAGCCCTTGACGGACGTGCTGAGCGATCCTCCCTGACGATCGCGGCCGCCGTCACCTCTTCCCGGCTCGGCGTCTCAGCTCGTCCCTGCTCGGCGTCTCAGCGGGCCACGGCCGTCGCCCACAGCGCGGCCACGACCACGACGGCGGCTGCCGCCGTCATGACGCCGCGCAGCACCGGCGACCACCGCTCCACCACAGATGCGCCCTGCCCGCCGCCGTCGCGGGCCCGGACGGCGGACATGTGCCGCGGCGGCCGATGCGCTTCCTGATGCATGTGCCCCACTCCCTCGTTCCGGACGGCCGGGCGGGTTCCCGCCGCGGCGCCTTCCATGCCCGTGTCCCGCTAGGGCAGTGGTGTGCCTCCGGTCGCGTTGAGGATCTCGGCCGTGACGAAGCCGGCCTCCTGGGAGGCGAGGTAGACGTAGGCGGGGGCCAGTTCGGCGGGCTGGGCGGGGCGGCCCAGCGGGCTCTGCTTGCCGAACTCCACCGTGTCGGGCAGCGTCGCGGGAATCAGGGGCGTCCACACCGGGCCCGGCGCGACGGCGTTGACGCGGATGCCGCGCTCGGCGAGCATCTGTGCCAGCCCCTGCGTGAAGGTCACGATCGCGCCCTTGGTCGTCGCGTAGTCCAGCAGATGCGGACTGGGCTTGTAGGCCTGCACCGACGTGGAGTTGATGACACTGCCGCCCTTCGGGATGTGCGGCAGGGCGAACTTGGTCAGCCAGAACATGCCGTACACGTTGGTGCGCATGACCCGGTCGAACTGTTCGGTCGTGATCGCCTCGATGCCGTCGGGCTGCGACATCTGGTAGGCCGCGTTGTTCACCAGGACGTCGATGCGGCCGAACTCCGTGACGGCGCGCTCGATCAGCGCCCGGCAGTTGTCCTCCTCCCGGATGTCGCAGGCCACAGCCACCGCCTTGCGTCCGGCGTCCTCGACGAGCCGGGACGTCTCGCGTGCGTCGTCCGCCTCTTCCTCCAAGTAGGTGAAGAGGACGTCGGCGCCCTCGCGTGCGAAGGCCAGTGCGACCGCCCGCCCGATGCCGGAGTCGCCGCCGGTGACGACGGTCTTGCGGTCCTTCAGGCGGCCTGCGCCCCGATAGGTCTCCTCCCCGTGGTCGGGCGGCGGGTCCATGGGCCCGGTCCACCCCGGATGGGGCTGGTCCTGCGCCGGGAACTCGGGGCGCGGGTGCTGGGTCGTAGGGTCCTGCTGCGTGTGCTGGGAATCGGTCACGTCGGCCTCCTGACCTGGGGGGCGGCTCCGGACGGCCACCGGGTTCCCGCCGGGCCGCGGCCGAAAAGCCCGAGGTGGTCGAGATCGCCCGGGCGCCGTCGACGGACCCGGCGGGATCGCCCTACGCCGCTGCCGCCGGCCGGTCTCCCAGGGCGGTCCGCCCTGGGACGACACGGTGGAGGGGGCCAGGCCGTGTCGCGCGGCGAGCTCCGTGGTGGTGGCGGGAACCGCCAGGTCGGCCGGCACCGCGGCCTGCCGGTGCCCCAGGAGGCGGGCGAGGGCGGCGGGCGGGTGCGGGGCCGGGGTGCTGTGCTGCGGGTGGCGCCGGGCCGTACCGAGTCGGTGCCGGCGGCCAACTCGGCCGCGTTCAACGTGCGCGTGTCCGCGGGATCCCTGCTGGGTGGCGCTCTCCGGCCCGTCGTACGGGTGCGCGGCGCCTTTCCGGTCGGCGGGCCGCTCACCGCCGGGGCGCTCGCGTCGCTGATCCGGCCGCAGCCCCGGGACTCGCCGGCCGGTGTGCGCACGCCCGTCGTCCCTGCCGAGTGATTCGGATCCCCAATGGGGCGGTAGCGGTCAACGACCCTCTGGCGACGGTCTATCGTGGCCGCATGTCCGTCCCCGAAATGATCCGCATCGTCTCCCGTGACTCGCCCATGGCGCTGGCCCAAGTGGAGCGTGTGCGCACCGAGTTGGCGGTCCTGTATCCCGGTGTGCGCACCGAGGTCGTGCCGGTGAAGACGACCGGTGACAAGTGGATGGGTGTCCTGTCCCAGGTGGAGGGCAAGGGGGCGTTCACCAAGGAGGTGGACGCCGCGCTGCTCGCGGGTGAGGCCGATCTCGCCGTGCACTGCCTCAAGGACGTGCCCGCCGACCGGCCCCTTCCGGCCGGCACGACGTTCGCCGCGTTCCTGAAGCGGGACGACATCCGTGACGCCCTGGTGCACCCGGACGGCCTCACCCTGGACGAGCTGCCGGCCGGCACCCGCATCGGCACCTCCGCGGTGCGCCGGGTGGCCCAGCTGGCCGCCACCCACCCCCATCTGGAGTGTGTGCCGTTCCGCGGCAACGCCAACCGCCGGCTGGCGAAGCTGGCGGCCGGCGAGGCGGACGCGCTGCTGCTGGCGGCGGCCGGTCTCGAACGCATCGGACGCCAGGACGTGATCAGCGAGGTGCTGTCGCCGGACACGGTGATGCCGTCCATCGGCGCGGGCATCCTCGCCCTGCAGTGCCGTGAGGGCGACCGCGACCTCATCGACGCGGTCAGCGCGCTCGGCGACCCGCACACGCATCAGGAGGCGACCGCGGAGCGGATGTTCCTGCACGTCCTGCAGGGGCACTGCAACAGTCCGATCGCCGGGTACGCGCGCGTGGAGGCCAATGGCGAACTGTCGCTACGCGCCTGTGTGTTCACCCCGGACGGCAAGACCCGCCTGAACGCCCACGAGTGGGCCGGGCGGCTCGACCCGGCGACCCTGGGCACCTCGGTGGCCGTGGCGCTGCTGCGCCAGGGCGCCCGCGAGATCATCGACGGCATCCCGCACTGAGCGGGCCCCGGGCCGGGCGGGGGTCAGGCGGTGCCCTCTTCGGCCTGGTCCCGGAGGAAGTTGCTGACCTGGTGCGCCAGGCCGCCGTCCCGGCCCGTGCCCGGGTGGGCACCGACGGACTCCTCGTGCAGACCGATGCCGCCCGTCCACAGCCGGCGGTCGGTCCACTCCTCCTCGACCCGCAGCTGGATCTGCACGTCGACCTGGCTCAGGCAGGCGTCCGGGCCGGCCGCGTACAGCACGGCGGTGGCCCGGCGCAGCGGGTAGACGTCGAAGCCCTCGATGAACTGCGAGTTGCGCCAGTCGATGAACGCGGCCTCCCCGTCGGGGCCCAGGCGCACGTCGATCTGGCCGTCCTCGAGGTGGATGCCGAAGGAGCGGCTGCCGCGGTTCTCGACGGTGACCCGGAGGCTGAAGTACGTCAGCCCGGCCGCCGCGTCGTCCCGTCCGCGTGGGGGCTCGGCGGCTTCCAGACGGTGGACGCGGACACGCAGGCCGGCATGCTCGTCGTACTCCTGCCAGTCCCCGACCACGTTCGGCTCGTACACAATCCACCTCATCGACCTCAGAGAGCTGCTTCCTATCTGTGCGCTCAGGGCACTGTCAAATGAGCAGAATGGGCTGTGGCCAGCGCATTCACCCCCTTTGATCACTGATCAAGCCGTGCGCAGGAACAACGGTCGGAACACGCCCCACGTACGCGCACGTGTGCGTGGGGCACATCACGTTCCGCGGGCGTCTTCAGCGGGCCAGTCGGCCGAGGAGCGAGGAGGCCGCGGCGATGCCGAGCGCGGCGGCCACGAGCAGCACCGCGAAGTCGAGGGCCACGTGCGCATGCGTGCCGAGGAGGAGGCCGCGCAGGGCGTCCACCTGGTAGCTCAGCGGGTTGACCTTGCTGACGGCCTGGAGCCAGCCGGGCATGACGGACACCGGGTACAGGGCGTTGGAGCCGAAGAACAGCGGCATCGTGATGGCCTGCCCGAAGCCCATGAGGCGGTCGCGGTTGAGGACGATGCCGGCGATGCTCATCGACAGGCAGGAGAAGAACGCGGACCCCAGGACCACGATCGCGGCGACCCCGAGCAGCTTCAGCGGGTTCCAGGTCAGCGCCACTCCGAGCACCGCGGCGATGAGGATGACGACGACGGCTTGGATCAGGGACTTCACTCCGGCCGCGAACGCCTTGCCGGTGATCAGGGCCGAGCGCGGGGTGGGCGTGACCAGCAGCTTGTTGAGGATGCCGGCGTCGCGCTCCCAGATGATCTGGATGCCGTAGAAGATGGCGATGAACATCGCGGACTGGGCGATGATGCCGGGCGCCAGGTAGTCGACGTAGGGGATGCCGCCGGTGGGGATGGCCTTGATGCGGGTGAAGGTCTGACCGAAGATCAGCAGCCACAGGGCGGGCTGCACGGCGCGGGTGTACAGCTCCGTGCGGTCGTGGCGCAGCTTCTGCAGTTCGACGGCGCACATCGCGAACACGCGCGCGGGCAGCAGCCGCCAGCCCGCGCGGGGCCGGGGCGGTCGCAGCAACAGGTCGATGCCGGGTGCGCCGGTGGGGTCAGCCGACGCGGTGCGCGGTGCGGCGGGTGCTTCGGACATCGCGGAAACCTCCTGCCTGGTCGTCCAGTCCGCTGCCCGCGACGTCCCGGAAGACGTCCTCCAGGGTGGGCAGCGGGTCGGTGGCCGCAGCGCCCGCGGCGCGCCGGCGCTCTCCGAGCCCCTCCCTGAGCTCGTCCGGGGTGCCGAGGGCCCGGATGCGGCCGCGGTGCATCAGGGCGACCCGGTCGCAGTACTGGTCGGCCTCGTCCATGTAGTGGGTGGTCACCAGCACGGTCATGCCGGTGGCGGCGCGCACGGCGTTGATGTGGTCCCACACTCCGGTGCGGGCTATCGGGTCGAGACCGATGGTCGGCTCGTCGAGGATCAGCAGCCGTGGGGCGCTGACCAGTGCCTGCGCGAGTTCGAGGCGGCGGACCATGCCGCCGGAGTAGGTGCCGGCCAGCCGGTCGGCGGCGTCGGCGAGGCCGACGGCCGCCAGGGCCTGGCCGACGCGGTCGGCGCGTTCGGTGCGGGGCACGTCGAAGACGCGGGCGAACAGGGCGACGTTCTCGCGGCCGGTGAGTCCGGCGTCGGCGGACAGCTGCTGTGGCACGTATCCGAGCAGGCGCCGTACGGCCATGCGGTCCTTGGCCGCGTCGTGGCCGAAGACGTGGACCATTCCGGCGGGGACCGGCAGCAGGGTGGTGATGCAGCGGATCGCGGTCGTCTTTCCGGCGCCGTTGGGTCCGAGCAGGCCGAAGACCTCGCCCTCGGCCACCGACAGTTCGAGTCCGTCGACCGCGTTCGTCTCGCCGAAGGCGTAGGCGAGTCCGGTGCAGGTGACGGCCTCGGCCTGCCCGGTGTCGGCGTTCCGCGTCATGTCTGTTCGGCCTCCTCGTGCAGGGTGTCGGCCAGCCGGCGCAGGGCGGGGATCGCCGTGCGCAGTGCCTCCCGGTCCGTGTCGTCGAGGCGGGACAACCCGCCGCGTACGAGTTCCGCGCGCCGTTTGCGCCATTCGGCGAGCCGGGCCTCGGCCGCGGGCGTCGGCATCAGCCGGGCGGCGCGCCGGTCGGCGGGGTCGGTCTCGCGGACCAGATAGCCCTGCCGGGACAGCTGGTTGACCAGCGTCGAGACCGAATTGCCCGCCAGGTACAGCTCTTTGGCGGCGTCGGATATGCCGATGCCGGGCCGGGTGACGACCAGGCGCAGCAGCTCCACCTCGGCGCCGCGCAACTGCGGGGCGATCTGCGGGCGCAGGCGGCGCCGGACCAGCCGCTGGACCCCGATGAGGGCGTCGATCAGCTCGTCCGGGAAGGCTTCGGTTTCCATATCAGCAGATTATCTCTGTAGCAGAGGTAATGAACCCAAGGAACGGTCAAGCACCCAACATTCATCCAGAATGTCGCGTTTGTTTGTGATGTACAGAATCCGGGCATCAGTACCTAGTGCTTCGGACAGGAGGCACGTCCGTGGGAGCGGGTACGGCCCCGGATGTCTCCGCAGGTCCGAGCCGCATCTCCCATGGCGCCCGTCCCCCTATGCACCGCCTCAGGGAGGTGCGCACCATGCGTGTCGCCAGCGCCAGCACGAAACCCCATCCGCACGACGACGCACCCGACACCGCCGAGGCCTTCGCCCGGCTCGCGCGGCTGTCCGAAGGGCCGCAGCGCAGGCAGCTGCGGGACCAACTGGTCCAGGCCTGGCTACCGATGGCCGAGCGGATCGCCGTCCGGTTCAAAGGGCGCGGAGAGTCACTGGAGGACCTCTACCAGGTCGCGGCCCTCGGACTGGTCAAGGCGGTCGACCATTACGACCCCGCCCGCGGCCACGCCTTCGAGGCGTACGCGGTGCCGACCATCACCGGCGAGATCAAGCGGCACTTCCGCGACCACATGTGGACACTGCATGTGCCGCGCCGGGTCCAGGACCTGCGCAACAGGGTGCGGCAGGCCGCGAAGGAACTGTCCCAGACCACACCGGGGAGCAGACCCACCGTCGCCGAGATCGCCCGGCAGGCCCACCTGAGCGAGAGCGAGGTGCGCACCGGGATGGAAGCCCTGGAGTGCTTCACCGCGCTCTCGCTGGACGCGGAGATGCCCGGCACCGACGGATACGCCCTGACGGACGCGATCGGCGGCCCCGACCCGGCCTACGACGTCGTCGTCGACCGCGTGGCGGTCAGGCCGTGTCTGCAGGCGCTCCCGGAGCGCGAGCGCACCATCCTGTATCTCCGCTTCTTCGGAGGCATGACGCAAAGCCGCATCGCCCAGCAGCTCGGCATCTCCCAGATGCATGTCTCCCGGCTGCTCAGCGGCTGTTTCGACCAGCTCCGCGCGGAACTCCTCGCGGAGACCGGCTGAACGTTGCGCCGTTCGGCCCAACGCGGCCCCGTCGCCTCACCGCTCCGGTGGGGCCTCGGGGATCTGCGTGGGGCCGTAGCGGTCCAGGGCGTCCTCGAGTTCGGCCTTGATCTCCGGGGGCAGGTCGCCGTTGCGCCCCCAGATGAGAATGAGCTCGGCGACATTTCGGAGCTTGATGTTCGTGTGCTGTGAGACGTCCTTCAGCACCGCCCATCCCTGGTCCGGCGTCACCCGGCCCAGCGCGACCATCATCCCGATCGCCTGGTCCACGACGGCGTGCGAGACGATCGCTTCCTTCAGCTGATCGACTTCTTCCTGCAGCGCGAAGATGCGATCCGTCTCGTCGGCAGGTTCATGCGGTACCTGTGCCACTCCTCCATAGTGGCACTCACCCTGCCCGTCGCCACCGGCGGCAGCCGCCACGGCACCCGTTTCGACCCCCCTCACGGGGTACTCGGCAGGCGCATCGTGCGGTTCCGGTTGGACACTGGTACCAGACCGGTGGCCGCCGATCGACGAGACCAGGACGCAACTGCCATGAACCATGACACCCCACGCCCGCGCGGCGTGACGCGCATCGTCACCTCGGCCTCCGTGTTCGGGGCGCCGTGCTGGGTGAGCCTGACCAGCCGCGACGTCGACGCCACCGAGGACTTCTACGGAGCCGTGCTGGGCTGGGAGTGGCGCTCCGCCAAGCTGGGTGACCGCTTCCGGATGGCCATGGTGGACGGCACGCCCGTGGCCGGGATCGCCGCCGTCGCCGACATGTGGCAGATGGCGGTGGCGTGGACGCCGTACTTCGCCGTGCCCAGCGCGGACGAGGCCGCGGCACGGGCCCAGGAACGGGGCGGCACCGCCGCGGTCGGCCCGATCTCGTTCCCCCCGGGGCGGGCGGCCCTCCTGGCCGACCGGGACGGGGCGACCTTCGGGATCTGGGAGGGGGTGCTGATCGCCGACTGGGAGAAGTGGCGGCACGCGGCCCCCACCTTCATCAGACTGCACACACGCGACGCCTTCGACGCCGCGATCTTCTACGGCGAGGTACTGGACTGGGCCTCCGGGCGGCCCGGCAGCTGCGAGGTCCTGTACGAGGGCGGCGAGGTGGTGCTGCGCAGCCAGGGCGACATCGTGGCGCGCATCGAGTCGGGGGCCCTGGGGGCGGCGCCCGACCCCACCATCCGGCCCCACTGGCAGATCCACTTCGCGGTCGAGGACGTGGCGGCCTGTGTACGGGCCGCCGAGGTGCACGGCGGCAGCGTCCTGTCGAAGGGCAGCGACGAGGCCGTGCTGCGCGACGCCGACGGCGCGCAGTTCACGGTGACCTCGCGCCGCGAACGCTGAGGTGACGTCCCGCTGGGTCAGCCCGGCGCCTGTGGAAGTGCCACGTTGTGTCCTCGGTCGGCTTCTAGCGCCGTCGTGACTTGCCGCGCCCCGCGGCGGAGCCGCCAGTCGATACAGCCCCGCGCCCCTTCGCGGCACAGGGGGGTCTCGACAAGAGCACCAGGCTGCGGCGCTCGACGAGGAGCCCGGTGTTCGCCTTGTACTCCGACTCGTCCGGCGGCCCGTGCGGCTCGGCGGTGTCGATCAGCGTCGTCCAGCGTTCGCCGTACGTGACGTCCGGCAGCCGGAACTCCACCGGTTCCCAGTAGCTGTTCAGCAGGAGCAGGAACGAGTCGTCCACGACGGGACGGCCGCAGTCGTCGGGTTCGGCGATGGCGTCGCCGTTGAGGAACACGGCGACCGAGTGCGCGTCGGAGCGCTGCCAGTCCTCCTCCGTCATCTCCTGCGCGTCCGGCGCCAGCCACACCAGGTCCGGCAGCGGCCGGCGGGGGTGGGTCGCGGTCTCGCCGCGGAAGAAGCGGCGGCGGCGCAGCACCGGGTGGGCGGCGCGCAGCGCGATGACGTACCGCGTGAACTCGGCGAGGTCCCGCTGCTCCTCGGTCAGCTCCCAGTCGACCCAGGAGACTTCGTTGTCCTGGCAGTAGGCGTTGTTGTTGCCGTGCTGGGTGCGGCCGAGTTCGTCGCCGTGGCCGATCATCGGGATGCCCTGCGAGAGCAGCAGGGTGGCCAGGAAGTTGCGCTGCTGGCGGGCGCGCAGTTCCAGCACGCCCGGATCGTCGGTGTCGCCCTCGACGCCGCAGTTCCAGGACCGGTTGACGCTCTCCCCGTCCCGGTTGCCCTCCCCGTTGGCCTCGTTGTGCTTGTCGTTGTACGAGACCAGGTCGCGCAGGGTGAATCCGTCGTGCGCGGTGACGAAGTTGACGCTGGCCCGGGGGCGGCGCCGGCTGTGCGCGTAGAGGTCCGCGGAGCCGGTCAGCCGGGAGGCGAACTCGCCGAGCGTGTGCTCGCCACCGCGCCAGAAGTCCCGTACGGCGTCGCGGTACTTGCCGTTCCACTCCGACCACAGCGGCGGGAAGTTGCCCACCTGGTAGCCGCCCTCCCCCACGTCCCACGGCTCGGCGATCAGCTTGACGCGGCTGATCACCGGGTCCTGCTGGATCAGGTCGAAGAACGCCGACAGCCGGTCCACCTCGTGGAACTGCCGGGCCAGCGTGGCCGCGAGGTCGAAGCGGAAGCCGTCGACGTGCATGTCGGTGACCCAGTACCGCAGCGAGTCCATGATCAGCTGCAGTACGTAGGGGTGACGCATCAGCAGGCTGTTGCCGGTGCCGGTGGTGTCGTAGTAGTGGGCCCAGTCGCCGTCCACCAGACGGTAGTACGAGGCGTTGTCGATGCCGCGGAAGGAGAGCGTGGGGCCCTTCTCGTTGCCCTCGGCGGTGTGGTTGTAGACGACGTCGAGGATGACTTCGAGGCCGGCCGCGTGCAGCGCCTTCACCATCGACTTGAACTCGGTGACCTGTCCGCCGCGGGTGCCGTGGGCGGCATAGGCGTTGTGCGGGGCGAAGAAGCCGATCGTGTTGTAGCCCCAGTAGTTGGACAGGCCGCGGCCCTGCAGCACCCCGTCCTGGACGTACTGGTGCACCGGCATCAGCTCCACCGCCGTCACGCCCAGTTTCGTCAGGTGCTCGACGACCGCGGGGTGCGCGAGTCCGGCGTAGGTGCCGCGGAGTTCGGGCGGGACGTCGGGGTGGGTGCGGGTCAGGCCCCGTACATGCGCCTCGTAGATCACACTGTCGGCGTACGGCTGCCGCGGCGGGCGGTCCTCGCCCCAGTCGAAGGCCGGATCGGTGACCACGCCGAGCATGGTGTGCCCGGCGCTGTCCGACCGGGACCGGCCGTGCGGTGCGCGCTCGAAGAGGGAGGCGTGGTTGTCCACCTGCCCTTCGACCGCCCTGGTGTACGGGTCGAGCAGGAGTTTCGCCGGGTTGCAGCGATGGCCCAGCTGCGGATGCCAGGGGCCGTGCACCCGGTAGCCGTAGCGCTGTCCCGGCCCGACGTCCGGCAGGTAGCAGTGCCAGACGAAGCCGTCGACCTCGGTCACCGGGACGCGGTGCTCCCCGCCGTCGTCGACGAGGACGAGTTCGACGCGTTCGGCCACCTCGCTGAAGAGCGCGAAGTTGGTGCCTCTCCCGTCGTAGGAGGCACCCAATGGATAGGGGTGCCCGCTCCAGACGGGCACCCCTGGCTTGCGGCGGCGCTTCGCCGTCACCGGGCATCCTCCAGGATGCCGTCCGACTCGCGCACCTGCCCGGCCAGGGCCACGGCAGGCATCTCGCGGGGCACCTGGAGCACTTCGCGCAGACTCGGCGCGGGCGCCAGGGGCACCAGCGGCACCCGTTCGCCGGCCCTGGCCCGCTGCGAGAACCAGATGACCTTGCTGCCGGTGTCCGTGGCGCAGCAGCCCCAGCCGTCGCTCATGGCGGCGATCCACTGCAGACAGGAGCGCAGGTCCTGGTCCGGACGCAGGTCGCAGTCGTTCTCCCCCACGGCGGTGATCAGATGCTGTCCGTTCCACCACATCTCGACCGAGGTGTTCTTGTCCGTGGCGTGCTCGTCGATGGCCTGCAACAGCAGCTCGGCGCCGCTGCAGACGGGCTCGACCAGTGTCTCGAGGTCCCAGAGGCGGAGATGCGCGGCCAGGATGCGCCGTACCTGTCCGACCCGTTCGGGGCTGACTTCCACATCGAGGTGGTAGTAGCAGGGCACTGCGGTCTTCATCTTCGTGGCTCCTCACCCGCGAAGCTCCCGCTCCTTCTCGCCCCTGTGGGACGAGCCCCGAACGCGAAGCGTGAGCGTTGATCGCTTCTGAGTCACCTCAAGAGTGGGTGAACTAGACCATTCGTGCAACCGGAGCGCACAGCGGGGGCGATGGAGCCCACCAGGCATAGTTGAAGATCCAACAAGACGCTGAGTCGCCACCCGTGCACCATGTGTGAAGACCTCGAGACCCGTAACGGATCCGTGCGTGCCCACGCGCGGCCGCCCGACGGTCGGGAGACGTGCGATCGAGCCCCGGAGAAAGTGAAGAGCGTCATGCTGCTACCGGCCAAAGCCGAAGTGGCCCGGCAACTGAGGCGGTACCGGGCCTGGGAACGCGTCATGCTCGCGTCTCCCGCCGACCGCGCAGTGCGCGCCACCTTCGAGGACTCGGGCTACACCCTGTGCGTGCTGATGGGCAAGCGCTGCGCCCGCGAGGCCGCGGACGCCGCCGAGCGCTATCTGGGGTCCACCCTGGGCGCCTATCTCCGGGAGCAGAACGACCGGCCCCGACCGGGTGCGGCCGACCGGCGCGGCCCCCCGCAGGCGCAAGAGCATTTCGCCGCAGGGAGGTAGACCCCCCTGCGGCTCAACGCATATGTCGCAGTTTGTATCCCTCGACCGGGCCGAAGGCTCGGTCTCCAGCACGGCGGAGGTGAGACCCATGAGTTCGATTCCGGCCATCGGCCGCATCCCGGTGCGGGACGTCCATCCGGCGGTGGAGTGCGGAAGGCGCCCGGCCAAGGCGGTCGTCGGGGAGACGTTCCAGATCACCGCGACCGTGTTCCGCGAGGGCCATGACGCGGTCGCCGCCAACGTCGTCCTGACGGATCCGGAGGGCCAGCACGGCCCGTGGACGCCGATGCGCGAACTGGCCCCCGGCTCCGACCGCTGGGGCGCCGAGGTCACCCCCACCTCCGCGGGCCACTGGACGTATCGGGTGGAGGCCTGGAGCGATCCGGTGACCACGTGGCGGCGCACCGCCCGCATCAAGATTCCGGCGGGCATCGACACCGGGCTGGTGCTGGAGGAGGGCGGCGACCTGCATGAGAGGCTGGCCGCCGGCGTGCCCGAGGGCCCCGGGCGCGATGCGGTGCTGGCGGCGGCGGAGACGCTGCGCGACGACTCGCTGCCGGTCGCCACCCGTCTGGCGGCGGCGTTGACGCCGGAGGTGGACGCGGTGCTGGCCCGGCATCCGCTGCGGGAGTTCGTCACCGCCTCGCAGAGCCTGCCGCTGCTGGT